>DATIKF010000365.1:0-14355 GCA_035477855.1 Dissulfurispiraceae bacterium | reverse complement strand
TGACGGGCAGACTTTACAAGGAAAGGGCGGATGAAAATGCTTAATGTCAAGTTGCCTATCGATACTCAGTTCAACCAGTTTTCCGCCAAGTTTTCGGCGGCTTTCAACGTGCCGACCCCAGGGGAGTACGATTTCAGCGTCACAACGAACGCGCGTGTATCAATGGGGAAAACGGTTCAGGGTGCCTTGTACCTTATCGAGGCAATTACCGTGGCTGGTTCGGTTCAGCGGGAAGACTATCTTGAGGCGGTGAAGGTTTCGGCAATGCCGCAAATCGTTTTCTCGCTCAAAAGCAAGGGGTATCCGATTCTTCCTAAACCGGTTTTTATCCCTAACTACATCGATGCGCAATCGTGGGCGGCATGGTTTTCGGCCAAACAATCCGATGATGAATTGCTTGGGACGGTGACGGGATCATTGGTCCAAACGGCCGCCTTGGTTGGTGTTGCTTCGGTAAGTCTCTCCGTGGTTCTCAATTGTTATGAGATTACCGATTCTCAGTTTATTCGGATGTTCGAGGAACGTTCGGAAGAATTTTTCCGATCTTCGCAGAGGGTGAATGTATGAGTATTATTGACGTTTTGACAACCAGGGAAGCGGAATCCCAAACATTCACGGTCAATACTGCACTTCAGGACGTTGACGTGAACCATATCGCGGGCGCGAATGTTTTGAGGAATGCAAAGATTTTGGGGTCTGGTTTGTCCTACTTTTCGCCCAACGATTCGATCAATATTCTATCTGTCGGTATTTCTCTACCTCATATGTTCACGCAGGGACAAAAGCAGAATTCCCTTTTCTTTTACTGGAGAGAAGAGACAACCAATAACAATACAAGTCCTGTTGAACTTGGGACGGATGGACAGGTTTGTATACCGTTTTCCGATGCCGAATTCTCTCTGGGTATTTTCCTAAGATGGCCGGATTCAAGCGTGCCGCAATATTCGGCGGCGGGATTTAGCGACTCTTTGAAAAAAGAACTTCTCGCAACTATCAATGTTATTGATTTCGCTTCGGGTGGGTCGGTTTCGATGATAGGTGTTCCACCGACGCTTAATGGACAGTCATTCCCGATAAGGCCGTTTGTCAAGATAGAACACACTATCCCGCTTTCTTAAAGGAAGTCGTTGTGAAAAAAAGAATATTCGGCGGAACGGCCGCACCAAAAAAGAGCTTCCCCCTTGTTATTTCCGGGGGTCCGATCACGGGTCATTTTCATGATCGAATTATGAAACCCGATAACACCGTTTCGAAAGTTCGCGGTTTCGATGCACACCCTCTGCGAATAGGTGGGACAACTGAAGGGGGCGCGGGTAGCAGTAAGTACGATTATGCAAACAATGCCCAATTTATGACTGAATTCGGCGGCCCGACGAGTGCTATTTTGGGAGGACTATGCCTATTCGATGTTTGGACAGGATTGTATAGGACTGCCGCCGATGAAATACGCCGGTACAACGCTACGTTTGTTCCAGCTAAGTTTCAGGTTTTCAATGGGGACCTTCTCTTTTATACATACCCTAATGTTGTGGCAGGGATCGACGCCTTGGTTGGGGCAGCTAATCCCACTATTAAGGCTAACCTTTCTGGGCTTTGTGTCTCAGATCGCGGAACAACAGTGGGCCCCACTATTCGCGAACTATTCCAGCTTAATGCCACGGCAACCCGCAACGGGTTCATTCGCTTTTGTAATAACACTACAGGACTTGCTGCCGGGGACGGGTGGAACTTCGGACTCTTAGCCGATTCCGCAAATCTGCTGCTTAGGACCCTCGAAGCCAATGGTCTTCTCTTTTTCCGCGACTCCACAAACGCCGATTTGGCGGTATGGGACTTCGCAAAGAAGATACTCGCCTTTGGTCAGTCGGCGGCATCTCAGAAGTTCACGGGCAATTCTCAGGCGCTATCTTTCAACGCGCGGCACTTTAAGGGCTCGTGGGGAACCGACCTTTTAGAGTTGTACGGGCTTTATCGCCTGAATACTGGCGAGTATCGTTCGGCGGTTCAAAACGTCAACGGCGTGGTGCATTTCCAATCGGACAATGGATTCGATTGGTACATGACGCGCGGATTGACTGGGGCGATTGATTCGGCCGCAACCGTGGATCGTGCATTGTCTCTCTATAATGACGGAACGCGGCGAAGAGTCCACATTAATCTTGGATTGCAAGATACCGACTTCGATGTATCGGGCATGGATAATGGAATTATTCACGTTGATGCCGCAACGTCTCATTTCGAGTTCGGTTCGTCACAAGGCAACGTGGATGGATCTAATCCTGATCTGTCCGGATTCCTGGCAGTCGCGCCGTCTCGTAGTGATCTTTTTGTCGGTGCTCCTTACGTATGCACTCCGGCAACTGAGATTGACGTTAGGAACAGAAGAGTTTTCCGCCTGAATGCTGGGGGGCTTACTGATTGGTTTAGATTGACCAATCCTAAGAATCTTCAAGAGGTCATATTGATAAATGTCGGGAGCCATCCGGCGAAAATTGATTTTACCGGGAATGATACTCTTTACATCACGGTTAATTCCGGAAAATCGGCTCGCCTCATTTATGATGCCTACGCGAATGGGGGGTTGGGTTGGTGGTTTCCTGTTGAAAGGGACTACTCTTCTATTTATCAGCCTGTTGGGAGTTACGTACAATCATCATCTCTTGAAAGTTATGGTAATTCACTCTCTCCCGCCATCAATGGGTTTGTGAATTTCACGGATTACCAGTATCTTTACAAAAGATCCGATGACATGATAACTTGTTGGGTCGTTTTTTCGGGGCTGGCCGATGCAAGCGGCGTGCATCAAATGTTTATCCCCAACTTCACGGCCGCAACCTTAAGTGTAAAACTGCGGTGTCTTTCTAATGGGGTGCTGCTGTCCCCGGAATCCGATCTTTACATCGGAGCAACCGCCAATGATGGCTACATTGTGGCATCATGGGGTAATAACGTGAGTCATTCTATTATGGGGCAATTCAGTTTTCCCGTGCATACTCCTTGAGGAAAAGTCGATGGATAATCCTTCTATTTGGGCACAGTGGGGACTTCCGGGAATTATCATCGGAGTTCTTTTTGTTCAGAACTTTTTTCTTGTGCGTCAACTAATTGACGTGATAAAAACTAACACGGCCGCCCTACAATGGTGCAAGGCCCGAAATGAAAGGGGAACCCATGAATCCAGCGTATAGGCTTTCGACGACTCTCAAGAAATCGGGAGCGCCTCTTGTCGTGATTATCCTTGTGAAAATCGCGGTTGCGGCGTGCGATCAGGCCGGTATACCTGTTGATGAAACGCAGCTTCTTACCCTTGCCATGGCAGGGTACGCGGGCGTTATCGGTCTTATCAACTTCATCAAAAATGTTCGCCGGAAGTAGGCGGCCATGGCCAGTATAACCACCATGGCGAAGGCGGAAGCGCTCTCCCTTGGTATCGAGCGGATTTTAGGGCAGCGGCCGCAAGTGGTACAAACCGGGACGGGTTTGGCTATCAAGTTCACCCCGGAACAGGCGGCCAGGCTTCGCGCGGTGATCCGTGCGCAACTCAACCAAAAGCGCAATCCCTCAGATGTAAGTATCGATGTTGCGCCGGTTCTCAATCCCTTGTTTATCGAGATTGCTATTCCGTATGCCTTGGCGCTGGTCGCTTTGGGCTTTCTTCTTTCACGCATTGCCAAGAGGTAATTTATGGGTGTAGCCAAGATTTTGCCTTGGAATGATACCGACATGCAAGCGCTAAGGGATACGGCAAGGGTTTTGGGTACGTCCCCGGAGTGGTTGTACAAGCTAATAATGTTTGAGAGCGGTGGTGACCCCCTTATTCGGGCAAAGATGCCCTATAACGCGGCCCAGGTCAAGGCGGGTGCGCAACCACGATATGCAAGGGGCTTGATTCAGTTCATTGATTCAACGGCCGCCTCTCTTGGATATAGAGACAGTCTTGATTTGGTCGAAAAGCATCCTTCCCGCGTGTCTCAACTTTTGGGACCAGTTCGACAATATCTATCACAATTCAAACCGCTATCTTCGGAACAGTCTTTGTACATGGCCGTGTTTTATCCGGCCGCGCGTTCGTGGCCGATGGATAGGCCATTCCCGCCTAATGTTCAGGCAGCAAACCCAGGCATCAAAACACCAGGAGATTACGTGGCCTTTGTGAGGAGAAGGGCGGCCCCAACTATTGCGGCGCTTGCCGGTGGATCATTGGGACTTCTTCTCCTTGCAGGGTTTTTTTTTCTCTAATTAACAAAAGGAAGGGCGGTAGAAAATGACCGTCAAGCGTAGAAACGAGTTAGAGCAAACCCAAACAACGCAGGAGGAAAAGGCGTCTTCGGTGGTGGACGTAGGGCAGGAAGTGGACGATTCCCGGAGTTTAGGGGACTACGTTGATGAGGCTGAAGGCTGGCTGTCAACTATCGGGGCGCAAGAAGATGAGGTGATTTGCGTACTTTACAAGTACGACGACGAAAAGGCGCAAAAGCAGTTCGTTTGCGATGAGTACGAAGGCGGGCAGGTTCCGGGCATCCGTGAAATTAGAGAGCGTTTCGGCGCCGGTTCGTATCGCGTGATGGTTCGGGCAAAGGATGCAAGCGGAAGAAAGCACATGCGGGCGTATCGAGTGAATATCGCGGCCGACATGCTGGCAAAGAAGGAAACTAAGGTTGCTGTTTTAGGCCAGGGCATGGAAGCAATACAGCAGGTGTCCATTCTGATTAAGGCACTTGAACCGATTATCAGTTTGCGCAATAGTGTTTCCGCCCCTGTTCCGGTTGCTAATCCGATGGACCAGTTTTCTATTGTCAACGAAATCGCTAAGGAGTCAATGAAGCAATCGTTCGAAATGATGGGAGAGTATAGAAAGCGTATGATGCGACTTGAACCGCGTGCGGCCGTGCTCGATGAGGAAGAAGAAGACGATAATTCGCATTCTTCCCAGTTCCAAACTATATTGGAACTTGCGCAAAAATTTCTTCCGATGATATTGCAATCGGGACCAAGTTCAAAGGCTGTTGTTCAGGCCCTTAAGACTTCTCCCGAATTCAAGAAGATCGTAAATGACAAGCGCAAAACGGCCGCGCTGATATCCGAGTTCGATTCCCAATTCGGTAAGGAAAAGACCGATGCGGTATTGAAGAAAGTCGGGATCAGTAGGGGCGGCAAGTGAAATAAAAAAGGCCCTCGATTCTCACGGCGTTGCAAGCTGCGAATCGAAGGCCCCAGGCAAAAAGGTAGCTGAACCGTGCTTTTTCCGTTTCAACCCCTTTTTGTACGGTCTCACCCGTCGAAGGAAGTATACATCTTCCTCGCTGAAAGATGCAAGGGCTAATGGATATCCAAACCACTCTTGAACATGCCGCAAGGCTAAAGAGGCTTAACGCAAAGGTTTTCCGCCCACTCCTTAAGGGCGGTGCCGATGGTGTCGGATATCGCGTTTCAGAGTCCGGGCTTACCCGTTCCGATGTTATGGACAAGGTAAGGCGCGTGTATGATTGTTCCGGGGTTATCGAGCTGCGGGCAACATACACGCCGGACGAAAGCGGCGTCTTGGAGCAAAAGCTATCCGTTCACAACGCATCCTTTTGTAAACAGTATCTCGTTTGCCCGATCTGTGCAAGGCGGGTTCAATCCATCCGAAGGAAGCGATTCGAGGAACCTATTCGACGCATGGTCGAAACCCACAAGAATGCCTACATGGTGACGTTCACAATCAAGGACGGGTTGTCTCTTCGTGATCGATTGATTCACCTTAGAAAATCCGTTCGCGCGTTCATGCGCATGGGGCAGGTTCGTCGTCGTCGTCAGGTGGATGAATCCGGCAAGGTTTGGACGGTATACGGCCGTTCGGGCGGTGAGGCGGGCAAGTTCGGTGCGGGTGTCCTGGGAACCGAAATCAAAAGGGGTGATGACTCGCAGCAATGGCACGTTCACGCGCACGGAATCTTCTTTACAGACGAGGCACTTGATTATCGAGTATATGACAAGGAGAAGCGGGCGCAACTTCACGCGAAATACGGGAATTCGATTCCCAAGGAAGAACTTGACAAGATAGCGCTTGCCCGCGTGATGTTCGGCGGTGAGTCAGTCGCGGTATCAAAGATTTCTTCTGAATGGTTCGCGGCAACCGGGGACTCTATCAGTATCGATGTTCGGCCGATCAAGGGTTCCGTGCGCAAGGTTTGGGATACTTGTAGGGAAATCTTGAAGTATCCGGTAAAGCACAATCCAAACCAGGACCATTCCGACACAATCGAAATCATCGAGGAGACTTTCGGAAAAAGAATGTTCTCGACGTATGGTCTTTTAAGATCGATTCCGGATAATGACTTCGAGGACCCCGAAACGGAATCGAGCAGCGAAATTTACTCGGTGATATGGGAAGGGCATCAATACGGAAGGGTACGAAGTGAAAACCATGCAATATTTCAGGTAGACATGACAGAAGAGAAAAAGAAGGTTCTCGGAATTCAGGCCAGATTACAAGGTGCATACCGAAAGACCAGGGCGGCAATTCTTGAAAGCGTTCGGTTTCGGTTCCAGGCTGAAGGAAGGCTTGATGAGGCAAAGGCGGTATTTCGCGCAGGTGTCCGGGAACTATGGAGAAGGTACAAGCACACTCTTGCAAAGGCAATGGAGAAGGAACGTCCGGAACTATTGCGAGCGCTGCAAGGGGACCCTAAACCGAAAGAATACTCGGAGGTAGTGTCTCAATGCGTTTTAGCTTTCGGCGCCTTTGCCTGACGGGCTATCATACGGGCCGACCCGACCC
Source organism: Dissulfurispiraceae bacterium (assembly GCA_035477855.1). GTDB lineage: Bacteria > Nitrospirota > Thermodesulfovibrionia > Thermodesulfovibrionales > Dissulfurispiraceae > JAAYUK01. The sequence continues at coordinate 7,592 of DATIKF010000365.1, read as the reverse complement.
CCACCCCCCAGGAGGGGCGGCCCCGTCCAGGTCTCACCCGTCAGGCGAGTCATGGGAATCCTACAACCACCAAGCCCCCAATTCTAAGCAGCGGGGACTAATGCCGGACCGATCAAAGACGGTTCGAGAATCCCTCACTATTCCCGCGCAATTAACAACTTCGGAAAATCAGTGTAAAGAAAAAACCAAAACGGCTGAACAATTAACAAAATCGGAATCCCTAATAAAATCAACGGCTTACGACAATGCGCCGGCAACCAGGTCGCGCGGATCCGCGCCGGCGATTTTTTCCCGTAGACAAGAGACAAAAACACTTTACAAGGAAACCGCATGAATCATTATCTAAGAGAACTTTCTTTGATCCATGGTCTAATGCTTTCGTGTTATGGTGAATTCCCGGGAATGGCAGCAAGGAAGCGTGGGCACTCGCCACTAACCAAGAAACAGAGGAAGGCAAGAGGGAAGAAGAAGGTTCAAAAAGTATCGAGGAAAACTAATCGGGGGCAGTAGCCCTATATCTTGATACTTAATCCCTAATTGTCACACTTGGGTGTTCCAGGGGTGCCAGAGCGTAGAAACGGGGGCTTTATGGCAAGATGGTCTTCGGGCGGGGATAATCCGTCCAACTGTCCAAACTACTGCTTCGGGTGTTGTGTGCATCCGGCAAAGACCAGAAGTCGGGACAACGTATGTATCCCGGACGGGCATCGAGGAGACAGGCGGCCGCCTAAAGATTGCCCTCTTAAGGGCCAGGGGGCGCGGGAAAATGGCCGATGAGGGGAAGGAAGGGCCAAAGATTCATTGTTCGTGGTTCCCTTGCCCTTGTGCTTACTGTGGCGGTAAAAAACAGAGGATGGTATTGGGGAAAATGCGCCCTTGTCCGGAATGCGGGGGGACGGGGATAGACAGGGATCACCGGGCAGGGGTCGAAAATGATTTGCGGGCATGGTTGGCAACCAAATATATTGCACGTGGAGACTGTCCTTAAGGGCACGTTTCTACGCGAGGGTAATCCTTGGCAATGCCGGGGGTTGCCCTTTTTTGTTGCTTTTTTCGTAACAATATGTTACATTTATCTACAAGGCCACTAATGGCCCTCACACAAACAAAGGAGGTCGGGTATGTATCGTGGTGTAATCATGGACAGAGAAACGGTGGTGCGTCATTACCTGAAGGAACGCAAAACAAAAGCCGAAGCGCTTGAAGACGCAAAGGGCGGTTGTCTTCTTAGTTTCGAACCGAATCGCGGCGCGTTCGATGCCGAAGAGATTAAACCAAAAACCAAGGCAAAGGCAAAGGTAAAGGCTAAAAAGCTGAAGGTGACGGTAAAGGATGCGGCCGAAGCGATGGAGAAGGGGACCGTTTGTCTCTTCTGGACATGCGCCAACTGCAAACATGAGCACGCGGTGACAGTGGATATATCATCCGTCCCGTCAGAAGAAACGCACTACTGTGTCGAATGCGAAGAAGCAAACCTTGTCAAGTCGCACTTCGTTATGTCCGAAGGAGGTGCAGGGAAAACGGCGGTTGCGTCTGAATCGAGTATCCAAAAAAAGTGAGGTTCCCTCATGAGCGTAGAAACGGAAAAGGACGGTTTTCAAGGCGAGCTATTTCCATCATACCTTGATTATCGGAAGGTCGAAAAACGAATCGCATTCGATATCTTGGAAAACGGTCTTACCCCTGCCGAATACGAAAGGGTGTGGGAAGTAGGACTTGAGGTATTTACTAATCGTAAAAAAAGAGAGGAGAACGCAAAACATGGCAACTCACTTCTTCCCCGGAACAATCGAGGTGACGCCGATAGCACAACCGGACCGGACATTGCCCGCTGACGTTACCCCCGATACATGGTATCCGGTTATCGGGTATAACACGGAACGAAAGCGGGTGACGGATCAGAATTCGAGCGAAGTCAAAGAATTCGATTCTGTTTCCTTCCTGATCGTGAACAACCGGAAGAAAATTGTTCGGCTTTGGGAATCGTCTGTGGCGGTGAGGAATCGGAAGTAAACCGCAATTCTGAAAGGTGCCAATATGCGTAGAAATGTGTTCAGCAGAATGATTTCAGCGGCAAGGGGTATACCCCTTGTCCGTTCTATTCGCGCGGGTGTAGCAATGCCGGTGACGCGCCGGGAAATCGAGGCTATTATTCTGTATTCGGTAACCGGGAACAGGAGTGTTGAAAGGGTGCCGTTTCCGGAGTTCCGGGAATATGCTATCCGCGCAAGTTCAACCATTATCGCGGAACTGTCGCGGCGAGGAGTGAAAACGCATGTCGAAGAGAATAAATATACAAATCGATGACATTGATTTTGTGCGACTCAAAGGAATCGCAAAGATAAGGAGGTACACTCAACCGGGAACACTGGCAAGAATATGGCTACTCGAACGCATTGACCAGGAAACCAAGCTGCTTGAACAGAAGAAAGAATTGATCGATGGATGTAAGCAAGAAAATGCTTTTGAGTCTCTTAAAGTATCTCGGAAAAGAAGAAATTAAGAGGTTCGGGAAAGGTGTAGACGAAGCATTGAAGGCGGCCGAATCAGGCCGCCTATTTGTCAATCTACGTGGTTCTAATGTTAATTTGGACCTGACTTTTCTTCAAATCGCCCTACTCCGTGCGATATCGCGGCGCATAAGTGGCCGCAAAAGTGGCCGCCCGTAATTTGAGGCGGCCGCCATCAAAAAAAAGCATTGTTTTTTTCTACCTTTTGTATATCCCAACTCCTTCCTTAAAAAAGAAATCCCCTTGATGGTATTGCTTTTTCTTGTATCGTTTCTTATTATCAAAGCATGAAAGTATCACTGTGCGGGCTTGATTCCAGGAAACAAACCGGAAAGCGGATGCGGTGGCTTGTCCAGCAGTTCGCGGCCGATCTGAATTCCATCATGGTCAACGGTCGATCTATGGCCGACCTATCCGCCCAAGATGTTTTTGATTTCGTGCGAACCATCCCCTACAAACGGGATACGCGACCTATCGAAGTAATCGCGCGACCCCGATACATTATGGACTTGGCAAAGTCCGGTATAGACTGCAAGAAAAAGGCGGTGCTGCTTGCATCATGGGCAACGCTTAACGGTGTACCGTGGCGATTTATCGGAATGAGTTCCCGACCGGACGGCCAAATACATCATGTTTTCCCACAATTTCAGGACGCGCTTGGTAATTGGATCAATTATGACGCGACCTATTCCAGATATAGTATTGGTCAACAAAAGCGCATCACGAAGGCGGAAATACTGTGAAACCCCAATTGCTTACTCTGTATGGTGAAGAAGATCAACGTTTGGGCATTGCGCCGATTGTCGCGGCGATACTGAAGGGCGCGGCCGGTGCGGTTGGCGGAATCATCAAGGGAGTAAAAGGGGCAAGGCAACGAAAAATCGCTGAAGCAAACGCAAAGGCGGAATCGGCCAGAGTTGCCCAACTCGAACAACAAAGACTTCTTGAGATTGCAAGACGCAGGAGTCAGGCGGGGGTGATAGCGCTTGGCGCGGCCGCGGTTGGTGCCGTGGTTATCCTAAGAAATCGAAAGGCAAGGTGACTCATGAAAGATCAATTCGTGTATGATTACGTCAACGATCCGGATTACGCGCAAATATGCGCCGGAATGGCCGATGAATTGGAGCTGACGGGACTGTCCGGGGAGGAAGAACTTTCCGGTGTCCTTAAAAATATCGTGAATCGGATTCGGACCAGGGTTCGGGAGCGAATCGCGGCGCGTCAGGCGTCCGGGGTTCCCTATGGAAGAATACCGGGTATCGACACTCCTGCCCAAGTCCCTCAAGTCCAGTCGGCGTCAATCGTCCCTCAATCGGTGATGGATACGCTCAAAAATCCGGCTGTCATTGCCGGGGCGGGTATCCTTGCCGTTCTCCTACTCACTCGTAAGAGGTAAGTCTATGAAGTTCGATAAGGCAAAGGTACGGGAATCGCGCCGAAAATACCGAAGGCTGGCGGAAGCGTACAAGCTAAGCGGTGATTTTGAGTTGTCCGGCAAACGTGGTGATCGAATCCGAAAAGCACTCAAGAAGGTCGGGAGGATTGCGGCCGGTGGTGCCCTGCTTCCGTTCGCCCCTGCAACCGCAAGCGGGTTGATAGTCGGGAAGAAAAATCTTCGTGCCGGGGCAAAGAAGGTGAAGGCGTTTGCCAAGAAAAACAAAGGTGCGCTGAAGGCGGCCGCCGGTGCGGCGCTGCTTCCCATTATGCCGCTAACGGCAACCGGGCTTATTGCTTCATCTGTCGCAAAAAGCAAAGCGCTGCAGAAGCTGAAAACGGCAAAGGCCAGGGAAGCAGCAATAAACCAGGAACGCGGGCTTGTACCGGAGAAGATTGTTTCTCAGGCAATGCCCGATATCCAGGAAGCGCAAGAAATGGACATGCGGCCAGAAGCGCAAGACGACGAGAGCGAAGGGGATACCGTTTCCGAAGTCAAGGCAGGACCGGAAAAAAAGTCAATCCTTCCTCTTGTCCTTGCGGCCGCCCCTTTCGTTCTGGGGCTTTTCAAGAAGTAGGTGCTTATGGGTTTCCCTGTTGATAAGGTTGCAGACAATCTAAACCGCGCGTATGGTGGTGGAATCGCGACTTGGAAAAGTCGTGTGGACCAACTATCCAAAGCATACGCTCTCTATGTTGGGAAGGGTGATTTCCCGCCCTTTAATCCATACCGGGCGGCTGAAGGGGGAACGCGGATTGTTGCGCAACTGGAAAAGATTACGGGGTATTCCAGAAGTATAGTCACGGGGTTTCTCTCTTCGTTGTACTCGCTGGTTGAATCGGGAAAGGTTGAATTCAAGTGGCTGAATCCCGATCTGGAAACGCAGTATCGGGAAAACTACGGGGTGTCAAAAGTAGTATCGGACGTGACAAAGGGAGCAACGAAGGCGGGATCTAAAATCCTGTTTATCGGTGCGCTGATTGCGGCCGGTGCTTTTATCATAAATTCGCAGCTTGGCAGAATTGGAAGGACGGCAAGATGAAGCGAAAAAGAAAACTGACTCCAAAGCAGGCGGCCGCGCTGGCTAAGGGGCGGCAATCACTCAAAACAAAACGGGCGAATAGCGGCAAGCGTTCTCCTGTTGTCACTTCGTTACGAAAGGCGGAAAAAACCATGGCAAAGAGCAAGAAAACGGCAAAACGCCGAAGCGTATCCCCGGTGAAAACACAGATTGTGGTTGCCGGGAAAACCAAGCGGCGCAAAAGTCGCGGCCGCATGATGGGCGGCATGGGTGGCTTGAATATGAAGAAGATCCAGGGCGGACTCGTGGATACGGCAATCGGTGCGGCCGGTGGCATCGGCGGCGCAATGCTTGCCAAGTTCATCCCTTCCCAGGATGCAAAGGTCAAGGCCGGTGCGGTTATGCTGGCTGGTCTGCTTCTGGGTTCGATGATCCGTAACGCAAAGGTTCAGGTAGCGGGTACCGGAATGGCTATCATCGGTGCGATGGGGCTTGCCAAAGCGCTCAAACCCGATCTTCCGACCCTCACGGGTGACGCCGACTTTGAGTCGCTTCTTGTCCCTGGGTATTCGGGATTGTCCGAAGTGGCAGGACTTAACGAAGTTGCCGGACTCGAAGAAATCGGTTTCGACGATTCCGATGATCTTGTTTCGGTTGGCGCGGATTCGTTTCCATCCGCCGATGACGACGAATAGTCGCTCGGCAGCGTAGATTCGCGTTTTTCTGTTCTTTGATAGTGCGTAGATAACGTGTTCCGAAAACTTGCAAATTGTTTCACAATGTTACATTTTATCACAAGAGAGGTCACTCTATGAAAAACTTCCGAAATTTTGCTGTTCGTTCCCGTCAGGCGGCCGCCCGTGCATCGGTTCAGGGCGGAACCTATAGTTCGGCCGTTCGGGACCTGTATCAACCGTTTTACGATTCCATTTCCCTGCTGTCGACTCGCCGGGAGAATTCGCTCTTCACAACCGGACTCGGCCAGGGAAGCAAGACTCTGGCGAATACCAACTTCCCCCAGGGCGGACGGATTCCGGCTGGCAACAAGTTCGACGTCTACGGGTTCGGGCTGGTCTATATTGCCCATACCAATCTGGCAACGGCAACCGTTCCCCTTCTTCATGCCATGTTGGCAAATACGTCAATCGAACTGTTCATCAACGGCGCGGCGCCTCTCTATCAGAGAACGCTGGATCAACTCATGGGGGCGCCGATGCTTGGTATGGTTGCGCCGACCGTGGCCGGTGACAATTACCACCAGCTTTCCATGGGTGAGTGCAAGGGTGTCGACATGCTGTCCAAACCCATTACCCTTGAAGAGAACGTGGGAATCGAAGTCAAGGTGATCCATCACACGTTGCCCAATGCGGCGCTGGATACGGATATCGTTCGTATCGTGATGTTCGGGGAGCTTCGCCGGACCGTGGGATAATCCCAGCGTTTCGTCCTGTTTCTGTCGGTTCCCTTGGGGGGCGGGATATAAGCCCCCCACTACACTCTAAACCCATAACGGGGATGGTCCAAAATGAAGATTCCTCTGCAAACACTCGACGCGGCCGCCCTGCTTAATCAGCAGAGCAAGCAACGCTTCGACGTGTTGTCGATAACCGATTCGGTTGACGCTTCGGGGTCGAAGATCGGTTCTGTTTTCGTTGGTCAGTCCGGTTCGTTTTTTTGTACGCATATCACGGGGCGGTTTTCCTCCCTGAGCGGTGCGGCGAATGATTCCGGGCTTTGTTATCTTCGCGGCCAACTCAAAGACGGGGTAAACACTCCTCTCTTTGATTCGCATATCCCTTTCGATTTGTGGATGACTCCGGGGCGCGTCAAGAGTCTTGCGGCCGCTGGTTCGGATAGTAATCCGATGTATTTACCCATGAAAATCAATCACCTGTTCGCGGCCGGGCAAACGATATTCCTCGACGTTCGCAACGATTCTCCGTTTGCCAATTCTTATACGGTGATGTTCTGGGGTATTCGGATTTTCGGAAATCCGATGGTTCGGAGTCGGTAACTATGAATCATCCATCCATCAAAGACAATTCGGTGCCGTATTTCGCGTGGCGGCGCGTTCGCGTCCTTAAGGCAATCGAGGTGGTTTCGTTTTCAATCGAAGCGCCTCTTGTCTACATTATCACGCAGGTATACGGCAAGTGGGATACCAACAACGCGCTGGGGGCTTTTTCCCCTGTTGTCTTTGCGCGGTTCACTCAAACCGAGTCGCAATATTGCGATAAACCGATTCCTGTTGAACTTCTTGGTTCTCCAGGGTGCCGAAGAGTCAACGATGTGGTGGATGTATCGGCAACGCAAGCGGACGGGGGCGGACTTGGTGCCGCCTTCCTTTCCACTCCGAAGTTCGATATCCCGGATTTGCGTATTCCGGTGAGGATGCGGGGGGTTTTCCAAGTTGAATTGTCCGGCATGGAAATCAATTCGGACGTCAATCCATTCGCAAACCGTCCTTCTTTCATCGATCTGTTTTTGACGGGCAGACTTTACAAGGAAAGGGCGGATGAAAATGCTTAATGTCAAGTTGCCTATCGATACTCAGTTCAACCAGTTTTCCGCCAAGTTTTCGGCGGCTTTCAACGTGCCGACCCCAGGGGAGTACGATTTCAGCGTC
>DATIKF010000364.1:0-2280 GCA_035477855.1 Dissulfurispiraceae bacterium | reverse complement strand
AGAGCAACGCATATCATGAATAATGAATTCCTTTATAAGCAGACCATCAAATATATCGAATCCGCCAATTTTACTCGCGCGTTGGAATGTCTTAAAAAATTAAGAAAGTCAGATCCTTGCAATGCTCAGTATACCAACCTTGAGATTCTTTTAAAGCCCAGGGCAGTTCAGGAGGCTTCAAATGTACCTCAATATAATTTGCTTAATCTCGGCTGTGGACAACGCTACCATTCCGGATGGACTAATGTTGATTTCAAAGCCAACAGTTGTGAAGTCATAGCCCATGATCTAGGCAAAGGATTGCCATTTGATTCAAACTCATTTAATGTAGTATATCATTCCCATCTGCTCGAACATTTTTCCAAGGAGTACGCATTTACTTTTTTGAAAAACTGTTTTCGCGTCCTTAAATCAGGCGGCATTATTCGCGTAGTAGTCCCCGACCTAGAAACAATCGCGCGGCTTTACCTCCTCTTGCTTGAAAAATCACTCAAAGGTGATGTCGAGGCGCAGCATCGATACGAATGGGTTATGCTGGAGTTATTCGACCAGATGGTCCGCAATACATCTGGCGGAGCAATGCTGGAATATTGGCAACAGAATCCAATGCCTGCTGAAGATTTTGTCGTTCAGCGCCTCGGATCAGAAGTCAAAGACGCCATTGCAAAAATTCGGACCAATCCTGGCGCAACCATTCAACAAAGCAGGCAGCCAGACCGCCGCCCTGACCCTCATAGGATCGGTCAAATTCGCCTTTCAGGCGAAGTCCATCAATGGATGTACGACCGCTACTCCCTGAGCAAGCTCCTCCAAGAGGTCGGGTTCGAAGATATCAGGATCTGCCGGGCAGACGAATCCCGGATTCCTGACTTCAACAGCTATCTGCTGGACATCGAAGCGGACGGCTCCGTGCGCAAGCCGGACTCACTGTTCATGGAGGCGAAGAAACCAGAAAATGATCCCGTCGACACAGCCGTGACGGTTCCTCGCTGTTTCAAGTGGGTAGGGCAAATTTAAGCCTTCCCCCGATGAGGTAGATCATGGCGATGAGGTTTCGAGTTGATCGATAGCCCCGCGCCCTGGATTTCGCGGATTGAACCAAGCTGTTGAGCCCTTCGAGGATGCCGTTGCTGATCCCAGAGGTGAACCAACGCAAGATGCCGTTCCAGTGTCGTTTAATTGTGGCCGCGGCCTTTTTCATGGGTTCCAGTCGGCTGTGCGTGGCCCAGAAGTACCATTTCTTCAAGAACGCTTCTGACTGCTCCACTGGCTGCGTGAACAGCTCCTGGAAATTGAGCTTCAGATGATAGGCGCGGGTTGTCTTCAGGTTGAGTTTGGGCAGGCTGAGTTCCTTCAGACGTTCGACCTGGCTAGCCTTGAGATTCTCAGGATTTTTGAGCCAGACATGCCGACTTCTGGAGAGTTCCGGGCGGTCCCTCTGCTCGACGCGGCGGACCTCGTCCACAGCCTCGTTGATAATTTTCATGATGTGAAATTTGTCGAAGGTGATTTGAGCTTTGGGGAAGTGTTCCCGGATTCCGCCAATGAACGCTTGAGACATGTCGCAGCAGGCTTCCTCAACACGTTCTGGGCAACCGCCATGCGCCGAGAAATCCTGCTTGAAGCGCTCAACGGTTGAGGAATCCTTGCCCTCGGTGGCGAAGAGGACTTTGCGGTCTTCCAGATCCACGAACAGGCTCACATAGTTGTGGCCACGCTTGCAGGCGGTTTCATCAACGCCGAACCGTGTGATCTCCGAGAAATCAGCTCGCTCACGAGCTTGGTCCACGTAATGGTGCACGATGCGCCACAAACGTGTGTCATGCTCGCCAACATAGGCTGCGACGGTCTTGACCGGCATGGCTTTGACGAGGGTCATGATCATGGCCTCGAACAGCAGCGTGAAGCCGCTTCCTGGTCGAGCCCATGGAACAGGCAGGAGCTTGACTCCGCACTTGCCACATCCAACCCGAGGGACTTTTGCCGAAAGGTAGGCATCATGCTGGAAAAAATTCAGATGGCGCCATGTCTTCTCAACGGTGTCGTGAGCCTTGAGGCCCATTTGACCGCATTCGGGGCAAGCGAACATGCTGCCGCGAGGAAAGCCAAGTCTGATGTCGAGGCGCTGTCGTTGCGGGTCGAATTCGCAAGAAACCACCTCCCACGGAGGGGTTAAGCCTAGGGCCAGCTGGAAAAGGTCGGTGTCTTTCATAGGCGATCGAATTACCCGGATGTGGTCAGGGGTTCAAGACTCCTACCCACTTGAAACAGCGAGGAACC
>DATIKF010000363.1:0-2243 GCA_035477855.1 Dissulfurispiraceae bacterium | reverse complement strand
TTCCCCTGCCCCTTCGCACGACCAAGAAATTCCATCACCTCCTGCTCCAGTATGTCCTGAAGAAACGCCTGCACTTTCTGCCTCGCATATATCTCAAATTGCTCATACACTACTGCTCTTGACGGCTTATGTTTGCTCCCGGTATCCTTCTTCATGGTGGTGTCTCCTTTCGTCTTTTGTTGATTGCAAGCTCAGCTTTGAAAGGTTACACCGCCTGACTCAATTTACACACCTTTTGAGGATACCTCCGTCGCGCGTCAGTTGAATGGTCTATCGAGGAAATTCGTGGACATGAATAGAACCAGACTGACGCAAAGGACCGCTCGGAGCTACGATGGCTGAATTCAAATCATGGAACAGTTTCTCGGCATTTTGGGCCGCCACAATCCGGAAACATCGTTATTTTCGACCGCCCGACGTGGAAGAGTTTCTGCGTACCGTCCTTCTGACGAGCAAAGGGCGCGAGACAACAATCAAGGCGCGCAGGATATTGTGGAGAGCCCAAATAGGCTGTGATCTTAGACCGTACTACCAAGACGATGAGTATGTCGACGATCCCCCGGCCCCGCACACTCCCGAACGTATGAAGCCTTTGAAAGGCGAAGCCATCGAAGGAAGAGTTAACCCCAAGGGAATTCCGTATCTATACTTAGCAACCCACCGAGATACGGCCTTGGCCGAGGTGCGCCCGTGGCTTGGGACGCTGATATCGGTGGCAGAGTTCAAGATATTGCGTGACTTGCGGGTGGTCAATTGCTCAGGCGCGGAAGCGAGACTCAGCATTTATTTGGAGGAGCCGGAGCCGCCCGAGCGAGAAAAAGCTGTCTGGTCAGATATCGACCGTGCCTTTTCCACACCGGTAAGCTTGGGCGACCGGACAGCCGAATATGCCCCCACCCAAGTCATATCAGACATGTTCAAAGCCAATGGATTTGACGGCATTGTCTATAGGAGTGCTCTGGGTGACGGACACAATGTTGCTCTTTTCGATCTTGAAGCGGCGGAGATGGTGAACTGTTCTCTTTTTGAAGTCAAGGACATCAAATTCACCTTTTCTCAAGAGGCAAACCCGTACTTCATCAAGAAGTACTATGAAAATGACAACAAAGGGAGCACCTAACAACCGCATGAACCGGATCGTGTCCCTGTCGGGCCACTCCCGGTTATGCGCGCGTTCGGCCTTGGCGCAGGGCTTCGCCGGAGCGCCGGAAATTATAATTAAAACAATAATTAATTACGGCCTAAAAGCAGACAGCAAGACAATCTGAAATTAAGATGTTAATACAAAAAAGGAAATGCGCCAAGGCCGAACGCGGCGGATTATTAACTGAACGGTACTGCGCGTGACGATCCGTTCGGCATACAAATAGAGGCGCCGAACAATACGGATGAGCGCGCAAACTGCCGCACGCTCATCCGCCGCGTTAGGGGCTAAAGATAATAGAGGCAGATTTGAACGAAAAAGAAGCTATTGAGAAGGCAACTGCTGATGCTTTCATCGACTTATATAACCGTGAGATGGGAACGTCTTTTTCCATAGCTGAATATTCCGATGCTCCGGACATCCGGTGCAAGGACCCCAAAGGCAATGTATTCAACTTCGAAATCACGTTGACTGAAGATAGGCCGAAAGACATCCAAGCCGCTCTTGGCCGGTCTAACCACAGAAGTATTGAGGCCCTACGACAGCATCTCGATGACGTAAGGGCGGGAAAGGCAAACCCGCTGGAGAGAACGACTTGTTTGCAGGGCAACGTCACTGACATGATTGTAACCAGGATACTACCGAAATTGCAGAAAGACTATGGCTCCAATGTAGCCCTTGTTATTCGCGATTCATCTCCTGTTTGTTGGGACTGGGATCTGGTTGTGGATCAAATTAAGGATATGCTCAATTTGCAGAGGAATCCATTTGATAAAGGTATTTGGATTATTTCATTTCGGAAAGACAGGATTTTTCAACTCGTATGAAAAAGCCCTAACAACGGCATGCACCCGACGCTCCGCGCGGGCTCAACTGCCTCATTAGGTCTACTAGGGCTCTAGGAGCCTGTCGGACTTGAACTATTGATTTTGGCCAAACAGTTCAGGTCCAACTCTCCTGCGATTGTTCTTGTTCCGTATTTGCTCGCTCTTCATCGTTGTTTTCAGCTCATTATTTGCCATGTTGTCGTTGTTGAGACAATATTCCTCCGGCGCATGGCGCCCTATACCTTCAAAACATGCATTCTTTTGATGTTCCA
>DATIKF010000362.1:0-56684 GCA_035477855.1 Dissulfurispiraceae bacterium | reverse complement strand
TACGCTGATCCCCGTCCTTGCGCCACAAATCGAAAGCTACAAACGGCTCTAGTCCGGCAAGATCGTATCGCGTACCATGCGCCAGAGCTAGCCATTCACCGCTAACCCATTCGCCCTCTTGCAACAAGCTATCGAATAGTTGCATTCGTTCGCGGACATATACAGCGAACAAATGATGCATCTCAAACGGAGAAGTAGTAGCCGGATAACCGGCGCGCGTCAATGAGGTTATAACGCCGTTAATCTTGGCTACTGCTACGTTAGAACCATCCAGCTTAACTTGCACAATGATCCGGTCGTGACCGTCTCTGGCCTTCTCTGTACATATGCGATGCTGGCCTAGTTCAACGCCGTGATCGCCGTCCCCGCGCTTGCTTCCGATCAGATGCGGGATACTACCGTATGTCTTACCGCCAAGTGGTTTTAGCATCTCTCAAACACCCTCACCGTATACCGGTAATCCTGCAAGTCCGCGAAGCCCTTACGCTCTAGCACTTGCTTTAATCCATAGCCCTCGAATATCGCCTTGTACTTCCGCGCATAGTGTCTAGGTGGTTTCTGGCTACGTTCGCACTCAATGGTAATCAGATACCGGCCGGTCATGTTGGCGATGTTCTCATAGCACCATTCGCTATCGGGGTGCATATGGAATAACACGGCCATAGTGTAGATAACATCGAATTGCACGCCGGCTTGATCCTGGGCTTTGGTGTAATCCTCGATAGACGAACAGTGCATGTTAGCCGCCAGCACGGGCCTACTTTGCCCATAATTCGCATTCATCACGCGAACGGCTTTCGGGTTAATCTCCACGCCGACTAGGTTATGATAGCCAGCATCCCACAATGCGGCCAGGTTGCGGCCGCAGTTGCAGCCTAGCTCTAAGATGCTGGCTGATGGCTCAATGCCTAGCTCGTTGAATAGCTCAATGAGCTTAGCGCCGCGCTCTGGTGTGGCATGTAAGTAGCCCTCAGGATTCACACGCTTCCAGAATGATTGATTTTCGTTAACGTCGTATTGGTTGGGATTGTCTATTGCCATTTACTCGGCTCCCATGAGAATAGATTGACGCTGAAAATCTGCCGCGCTATACGGCTCGTGTTTGCCTGCCGCCTTTACCGCGTCTTTGATAATACCGAACGCTAGCTCAATCGCGCGCTCTATGGATAGATGAATGTCGGCTTGGTATAGCTGGTCATGTTCGTCCCGACCGGAGAACATGATGCGGACTGTACGCGGTTCGGGTGGTTTTGGCATGTTACCGATTGTGAGTTTAGTACCAGCCTGGATCGTCTGCTGTCCTGCTGGCTTACCCACCGGCAAGCCCATAGCTTGTTCTAGGCGAGTGACGCGCTCAATTACCGCGTTTGTCTTGTCATCAACATCATTGAGATGCCTACTAAGAGACGGGATGGATATATTGTAAACATCGCCTAGATTAGTCAGTTCATGCGCCGTTGCATCGAGCCTCGCGTCTAGCTGAGTGATGCGCCCTTTCAGGTCCGCAATGTCACTAGCTAGCCCTGGAGCCGATGGGCCGAAGAGCTGTTTAAATACATCTGAAAGTTCATCTGCCATATCTCAATCCTCCGCTTGATCTAACCATAGATTATATCTTATCATCTCACCATCCCCTAATAGTTTGTACCATAAACTTTATGCTTCTAGTCTGATATGCCTTATTTCCCTTTGATTTTCGCATTTTATATGTTACACGATGTAGGTGCTCGTGTAATTCATCGTGAATATAAGTCCGCGTAGCGGTATGTCATTCTGAACCACCTGGCAACATCTTATATCCACCGCTTTCCGCCTCAATGAACTCCCGTATCTGCTGTAACATTGCCGTACCTGGGGCTATTGTAGCTTGCACGTCAACTAGCTGTACTGGCGGCGGTATGCCTAGCGAGCGATATTTAATCGCCTGGGCGTCTTTGATGATCGCTATCAGCATCGCCCAGTCTTTTTTAGTTAGCTGCATAGCTTCTAGCCCGCCGGTGGTTACGCGGTTGTAGTCGGCTGTGAGTAACTGTGCAGCCAGCATCGCTACAACGTCCGTAACTCTCTCGGTCCTTAGATCAAACTGCATTTTATCCAGCATCGCCATTTCTAGCTGAACTAACGCTTTATCACGTTCAGCTTCCGCCTGGATAGCCGCTAGTGACTTAGTCTCTTTCACTGGTTCATCTGGGTCTTTGCCTTGCTGATACTCTCGCTTGAGTGCAGCCCAGTCTTCCGATGCGCTGTGCTTCTTAATCGCCGGTATGCTGACGTCGTACTTCTCTGCTAGCTCAGCGAATGTGTGCAGGCCAGTGATGTAGTCTGTCTTTAGCAGATACCAGCCCTTCGCACCTAATTCACGGCGTTTATCCATACCTTATAGTGTAACATGGCGAAGTATACTTGGTTACTTGCTGATTATACTTTCGCCATCACGAGTATACCAATCTCAATTAGCCGGTATACTGCTAGCTGTAATCATGGTACGCAAATCGCAGATGTTCAATGTTAGAGCACTCGCAAGCCGGTATACAGGGGATACATGGCGGTATACTGAGCTATTGAGAATTTATGTGGGACCGATCACCATTGTTATAGTATTAGTGTTGAGTCAGTATATTGTGTGACATTGCCATACAACCATACTATTGGGATAATGCTGCCGTATGATTCTAAGTAATGAACACATTCCTCGATGGTAGAACCTGTAGTCGCAAGGTCGTCAATAAGAATATAATTAGCGCGTACCGGATCTTCATCTGACGTAATGGCGCTGGTCTTGCCTTTGGTGTGTGGCCCGTGCGACATGCCAGCATCCCTGATGCGCGGCGCAAAGATCGTTCTATATTTTATGTTACACAATGAGGCAACACGACTCGCCACTGATGTAGCAAAGTGTCCATTTGTGCTGTTTGTTCTACTTCCACCAGGCGGCGGATTAGTTACCACCCACCCATCTATATTATTCATAAGTTCGAGTATAATCGTCGTTAATTCATCCGCTACGGCATCTACCAAATCAGGTTCACATGCATACTTCCCATTTTTGAGCGCCTCTAAATCGGCCTCTTTACTTCCCTCATTCCATTTGCGCACAGATATAAATCGTACCGTTCTTGTCTTACAAAGAGACGGACGCCAAACCAAGCCACCTATCGGAGAAACGGGAATGTCAACTTCCCGTGTTTCTGGCGCGCCAACCGCCACAGCCCATTGATCTTGCTCGGTATCATTGGTTCCAGCATCCTTGAATTCGTTAACTATCATATCTAATTTCAGTGCCGGTAACACCTCCGGTATGATCGCCTGCAATTCATCTAAGATAATCGTCACTCCCTCAGTAAACACCCCCTGAATAGCAGGATTGTTTAGCGTGAGATTGAGTGCTTTCTCTTCGATTGCTGGTAAGTCAACCACTACCACGTCCGTTTCAGTCTCGCCATGGTTTAGCAGCACCTTTAGCCGCTGGTGGCCTCCGCACACATGGCCTGTTCGCTTATTCCAGATGATCGGCTCGACTAGCCCAAAGCGCTCAATACTGTGCTTGAGACCAGCTAGCGCCGCGTCTGAGATAGTACGCGGATTGTACTCCGCTGGCTTTAGCTCGCTGAGTTTCTTGCGTTCGATTATCATGGCTTTTCCTTTGCGGCCTTGCGCCGGTGATATGCTTCGCGCATCTTAGCTAAGATCGTCTCGCGGTTCTTAGCATAATAACTCGCGCATTTCCGCAGATATTCCTCTCTATGTGCTTGATACCATTTTCTAAGATATTCACGGCATTTATCGGAATTAGCCGCCTGCCATTCTCGCTCGCGTCTAAGACCTTCCGGCGTATTGCGAAGCGCATTAACCTTGTCCGCCACACACCGCTTACAGTATGAGTGCCGCCGAGTATGATCTTTATCATACCAGCTATATTCTTCTGGCGCTTTTAGCTCATGGCATTTAGGACATTCACGATAGTGATAATGATACTTGGTTAGTTGTAATGCTTGCCTGCGAAGCTTGCTATTGGTACCCCCTTGGTGGTAACATTTCAAGCCCATGCGCTTGACTATGCATCGTACCGCTTCCCCTGTAATTGCATATCGTTTGGCAATCTCAGTGTATGCAGCGCCTAGCTTTAATTGCTCAATCAGCCAGTCGCGATCCTGTTCGTATTTGGTGACTCGCGTCATGGATTCACCCCGTCCCACTTCGCATTGTAGCTGATAGTCAACACCGGCTCGCCAGGCAAGGTAAACACAATCGAGTCTACACTAGCCGCCTGCCGATAAGTGAATTGCGCGTATAAATGCGAACCACCGAACGATTCACGGCTGTTGTAAATGACAGTACCAGGGATAACCGGATAGCTCCGGACGCGCATGTCAAGCGATTCAACGTACCCGCCCCAAGCTGAGCGCATAGCTTCCGGTAACACCAGCTCGCCGCCGACATTGTTACCATAGACCTGTACGCGCACGCTAGACGGCCAGGACGCCGGTTTAACAGACGT
This sequence comes from Dissulfurispiraceae bacterium, assembly GCA_035477855.1. Lineage (GTDB taxonomy): Bacteria > Nitrospirota > Thermodesulfovibrionia > Thermodesulfovibrionales > Dissulfurispiraceae > JAAYUK01. The sequence goes on along the minus strand of DATIKF010000362.1, from coordinate 52,186 downwards.
GCTGGTTAGTACCCAGTAACCGCCGAAAGTCTTAGCTAGCGGCTCAGGATCGCTTGGTGAACCGCCCCCACAAGATACGATGATTAGCACAATGGCTAAGATGATTAAGTTACGCATTTCGGTATTCCTCACTAATCCAATGCACGCTGGTTAATGTAATTTCCAGCATAAACGGGTGGCTGGCATCACCGCTAACTTGAAATGATCGCACGCCGCCAACCGACGCGGCTAGCTGCATGATGCTGTTATAGACGTTCGCTACACCTTGCTTAAATGATAGATCGTCCGGCGCTGGCACCTGATCGCCTTTGACTGTGATATCCATTCTACCTTGCTCAATCGGCATTCTCTCACTCCCTTTCAAGATGCTAGATTATAACACATTATCGGAGCATTATATCCTCTCTCTCCTGATCACCACACCTGATGCATCTATATACACTCGTTCTCGTATCAGCATGGTATCTACTGTGTGGCTCGGCAATTCGCAGAAACCGGACGTCAAGACGGACACAAATGCTTGTTTGGCGGTCTGTATAGTAGACACCAGTCCCCATGAATATTTCTGCCCGTCTGCCATAGCATATAAATCATATCCCTTGCCGGCGATTCCTACCTTATGTCTCTTGTTGACATATACCTTAATCGGATAAGCACTTTGACCGCCGATGAAACCCAACAATCCTAAACAGATTGCAGACACTCAATTTCTCCTTGATACACAATTTCTTCTGTTAACCACTTTCCCTTGCGTCTGCGCATTAAGTCTAAATATGCCTTGTATGCATCTGACTTCTGCTGAGTGAATCCCAATCCTTTCCCCCAATAATCGTTGCGCAGCAAGGTTTTACATACACGCCGCCATGATGGCGCCAGTCTATTAGTTCCAACTTGTAATCAATCTCGTCTGGTATGCCATCAGGATAGCCACGCGCCATCCACCATCTCTGAAACAGTAAGATTTTATTGGTATAGTGTTCTTTGGTTGCTGGCGGCATAGATGATACTAATAATTTAGCAAATCCTTCCCAGGTCAAATGCGGTGGTTTAGTAATCTTGCGATAGCCGTTAATATTGCCCCATTCCTGCACATACAACGCCCCACCGTTCGCCCCATTGACACGCGCCACAACCCTCGCCCATGTCTCAGGCTCAATTAAGTGGAATAACCACAATCCTCTGCGCTGATCATCTCCATAGGGCTGACAAATGCGCATATGGGCCAATGGTAGACCGGCTTGATACATAAGATCATATAGTTTGTTGTATTCGTACTGTGGATACTTGCCGTGGAATGTCCATATGTCCTCTGTGCGCCAATCATATATTGGATAGATGTTATAGACATGATCTGTGACCTTGGTTGTATATCGTTTATCATCTTTCCGTTCCTTATTCATTGGTGAAGCAATAGTACGATAGCGATTAAGACTTTCATCCGAGCGAATCCCAACACAACACGCGGTAGACTTGCCTTGCGAATACCACTCCCCAAATTCTGGTACGAATTCCTCGAACTCCATTCCGCGCGAGAAAAACGGGAACTTGTTAATATCTGATATACAATATTCCGGCAATGGTCGTATCCACATGTCTTTAGCGTCTGGATCCCAACACTCCCAGAATGGTTGATATACGCTGACCGCATTGCGTAGATGAATCGGTAAACATACCCAATATGGCTCAATGTATGGAGCGTACTTAGCAAAGCACGTTTTCGCGTGTTCGATGGTAAGTTTATATTGTCCCTCCAGGTCCACCAATAACACGCCAAATTTCCTGCCGCGCTTAATAGCTTCATCTGCCACCAAATGCAACATCACGGTAGAATCTTTACCGGCGCTATAACTCACATATATGCGCTCAAAGGTGTCAAATGTCCAAGATATACGTTCGCGGCTAGCAGTCAATACATCAATCTCTGTATAATACTTAGGCATCAAATAACCTCATGGACATATTACGTTGACCTCGTTGCGCTTCCCAATACGCTATTGCTCGATCAGCTTGATCATTAGCTAAGTCTTGTTGCTGTTGTGTTAAATATCCCCACGCCTCACGGGTAACGTCCTCGGGACAATGTAGAGCCAGCGCGCATGCGGCGTGTCCAATCCACGCGCGTCTGTTGTGCCCCAAGAAACTAAGATTGTGCTCGCATGAGTATCGCCATTCATTCGCAACCATCATCATAAATGAACCGTAACGAACATGATCACCGGTAAATTCAATAGCCTGTTGTAGCATCGCATCTCGATTGTCGGTCTTGCCCCACATATTGTATTGAATCTCCTCCCATAAGTGGTGAGGATGGCAAATACGACCTAATTCATCTGGTAATGTACTATTCATCCTCTATTACTTCCGATAAAACTACGCCGCTGATTTCATCATCCATAATCCCTTCGTCGGCTTCCCATGCCTTAGAAAAATCTCGATTAGCAAACATCTCTGCTAGTCCGGTAATTTGGGTTAGACGCAATACTTCATCTGGGTCCATACCCAGTTCGCGTCCGATCTTGGTTTCGCTCCAATTGCGTCGCCGCAATTCCACCACGATGTCTGACATGGCCGCGATTTTATGCTTGCCCCTGGCACGATTATGACGGATGGTTGAAGCTATGCGATCTCCACGATCTGATCTGCCAGAATTAATCACGGCCAATGGCATGTGACCGTGCAATCGTTCTCGAATATCGTCGCACTCTCTCACTACTCGATTGCGGTGAAATCCGTCTACTACTTCATAGTCTGATTCCGCTTCCCAGGCCACAATCGGTTGAGTAAAACCATCGTTGCCGATAGATACCCTTAGTAATTCCATTTCTGGCGGTGCAACCGTATTTGGATTGTAATCATTGGCGCGCACCTTATCTGGTTTTACCCACAACACACAATCCACGGGTTCATTACTAAAGGGACTATAACGCGCAATGGCCTTTCTAAGCTCATTAATTAACAATACGCGTTCATCAATGGACTGATCGTGTGATTGCTCCAAACAATCGATCAATGCCTGTGGTATGACGGGTACAGGCAATGACATTGCACTATCAGGATCAACATATTGATCCAGCGTTGTTTGTTGAACCGACAATTGTATCTCTCCTTAATATCCTACAACGTCACGCCGTAATCTTTTAGCAGATCGCGCGCGATAGATTCCACACGCTCTGTCTGCCCGAGCTTCGCGTACTTCTCTGCTCGCATTCGCACGTATCGAATAAACTCAGCCAAGGGAATCATTTTCTGCGGTTGCATGATATCTGTGCTAGCCAATATGCCGCGCCTAAAGTCTGTGCTGATTACAGCCGGATCAACACCTAGCAATTTGGCAATGTCACTTGGCCGCACATAATCTTTGCCGTCTACGTTAATCACTCTATCCTCCAACTATCAGCCCTAGAATGAGCCAAATAGCTAACATGATGATGATCGCCAGCCCGAATACTATTGCGACTAAGATAGCCGACTCGAATAGTATTGCTAGTAGCTGAATAAATCTCAATCGTCTACCTCAATCGGAATCAGAATCCACCGGCCGTTAATGAACTCGCGTACTACCGGAGTTCGTTCGCCGTCTATCCACTCGTAATGATCTACGATTAGCTGAGTGCCGTCTACTGTGATGTAGTCTGGCGCTAGCATCCAATCAGCAGAGCAAGCGGATAGCAGGATAGCCAAGATGATGATTAGACGTGCTAACATGCTCCGCTTCCAAACAATCGCGCAAAGAATCCGCGTTTGTACAACCGCGCATTAGTGGATCGAAGCTCGGCCAATGTCTGATTATGCTCGGCGTGGAGACAATCACATAAGGACCGCATGTAGATTCCGTCATCGCGTAAGTGCCGAATCGTCGCGTTACGCCTCAACATAGCCCGCTGCATGGCTTGTAACTGCAACCGCTGGTTCGCGACCTTAGCGCGAAGCTCGGCGTTCTCAAGCACCATCGCCTCGCTGACTGCAATCTCCAAGTCTTTCACGTTAGCCATCTCGATATCCTCCAATGTGATTATAACATACTATCGCGTATCGCGTCTAGTATCTGCTGCCGCATCGCATCGCGGCCGTCACACCAGCCTAGCTCATAGTCTGGTGAGTGAGTACCTGGCAATCCGCAGATTGGCGGAGCGGACTGTATCATTGCGATGATCTCCAAGATGGTGTCGTACGCTGCCGTCATTCCCGCCCCTCCAGCGCCTTGCGCGCGACACGTCTGACTTCCTTTAGCGCCCAATTCCACCCTTCGTCAAAGTCATCGCCGGTGGTATATGCTGGCGCTACACCCCGCATCGCATCGATCACGTCCAGGGCGCGGGCGTAATTCGCCAACAGCGAGCGCGCGGCATCCCCGGATGCTACATCCTTGCGCGCCTCTGCGATGAACGCGGCCAGCGGGTCGGGGTTAGACATTTCCAAGTCCTTTGGCGCATGGGCCGAGAATGGTATCCACTACTGATCCGATTGTGTGCTGGCCGTTGATGATCTCACGGATGTACTGCCAACTTAGACTATAAGAACATCCGCAAGTACCGGCCAGCAGAATGGGGAACTCCCGAACGTAATCCCCATGACCCCACTGCTCAACCTTGACAATGCCATAAGTGCAGCGTTCGAGCTTGCGGACTAGGCTGGCGGCTTCGCGCTTGTTTGGGATGGGGTGCTCGGCCTCGTATTGCCGCTGTGCGATGATTGCCTCAGTTTCGAGGCTGGGGTGAAAGGGGTTAGTCATTGGGTATCCTGGTTGCGGTGGTCGGAAGTCTCGCTGCGTATCCGCGCTAACCAACCATCAAGCCCGCTAAATTTCCCGCGAGTAATACGGTATGCAGCCCAGGCTCGGCAGCAGGGGCAGTCCAGGTCAAACGTTCTACACTGCGCGCCCCAATTCTTCTTCAGCCATCGCTTGTATTTACTTGTCAACTTACTCACCTAATACCTCCAAGTATGACCACTGCTCCCATTGATGGCGCGCCGCGTAATCATCCCATGTTGTGACTTTGTCCAATTTGGCATCAGCAATCGCTGTTTCTACAACAATCCTAGTCATCGGGTGCCTCCTGGGCTTCGCAAGATTCATTGGGGAACTCGTACTTCTCACCTGATACGCAATGCCAGCACCAATAACCCGAGACTGGGCTGCACTCGCCTGGGCCATAGCGAAAGGCGCAGAAGGCGCGGCCCTCGGTGCTGCTGTATCCACAATTGGGGCACGTTCGCATGACTGGCTTACTCACCGCTCACCCCCGTTCGCCCACCAGGCCAGTAGCGCCTCGAAGCGCTGGATCGCCAGCTTGAGGGCGGGGATCTCAGTGGCATCCCAGCACGCGACCTGGTCGTAAACCAGGTACCACCGCCCCGCATCGCATTGCGCCCAGTAACCCCCGCCCAGGTCAATGAGCACGTCGTTACCGAAGCAAGCCTCTAGCGCCTGCTCTCGCGTGTACCCGCAGCCAGGGGTTACTGCGGGGAGGATGGGGGTGCAAGCCGCCGCTACGGATGGGCCGGTTTCGATGCCGCCAATGCAGACTAGCCCAGGGGCAGCGTCAAACGCGACGATCCACTTGCCATTGCGCTCCACCAGCACCCTCGCTTGGGGTACTAGCTCCACCTGCTGCTCGCCGATGGTGATGCGATCGTGCCAGTTCATTTTATCCACCTTATACCTATAATAACGATACCGACCATCACGATTGACATAAACAACAGAAACGCCTGGGTATCGTGCATCACTTACCCTCCATGTCCGCCACGATGCGGGCGGCTAGTCCCTGGTCAAATCCGTCCTGCATGAAGTCGCTGCAGTCTTGGATTAGCGCGATCAGCCCTGGCAGGGCGCGCTCTAGTGCCGTCCGCTTCTCCTCGCGCCAGTCCAGGCAGCACCATAGCACTTCGCCCGTGTCCGTCTCGCCGTCGTAACCCCGCCCGTGACAGTTGGGGCAATCAGGGTCGGCTTTGTGGTTCAGCGCCTCCAACCTGGCAATCAGGGTGTCAACGTCACTCATGGGGTTGCTCCGTAACATCAGGGATTAGGGTCGTGTCCGCGTGCTCATGCGCCCAGTCCTGCCGGTAGCCACAGTAGGGGCAGCGCCAGCCGGCGCGGGTTGCGATCAGGGTCGGCGAGCTTGGGCAGGTGCCGCAGGTGTAGGGGTGAAAGCGCCCGTCCACCTGAAACTCGTTGAGAATGCGACACTGTTCGTCTGTCCAGGGTGCGCGCCAGAATCGGGGCTCAGTCATGGGGTTGCTCCCTTCTGAGATAATCCAGAATCGCCAGCCGTGGGGTATCGCCAAATCCGGCCATAACCCACGGGTCGGCAAGGCAACCATCGCCGGTCTTGAAACACCACTGATTACCATCCAGTTCGCATACTGGATTGCCGGCCAACGCAGTGCGATATTCATGCGATGTCATTGTTTCGGCCATAAGGTCTAGCAGTTCATCTCTGGTCATACTTGCTCCTTTAGCGCGCGGTAGTCGGCGTAAATCTTGTGCATCTCGGCCATCGTGCCGTCGGGCATGCTTACGGCAAGGCGCTCAAATGGGCTATCCATATCCGCGACCAAATCCCATTGCGATTTGTAGATTGTTTGGATAATGTCCAGCGCCCGTTGCCCTAGGGCGGTAAGCTGGGCCTGGCGCTGGGCTTCGGCGTAGTCTGGCCTGTGGATATTGCACCACCGGCACTGGCCGTCGCTGACCCATCGCCACTATCATAGCCGCTATCGCCACCGCCATAGCTACCACCATAGCCCCAGCCACTGCCACTGCCATCATCACTACCATAGCCACTGGCATCGCCACTGCCGTGGATAATAAGTGGTTTCTTTGAGCCTTGTGTCATTCGCTTCTCCTTACTTGTTCTTGCTCAAGCGTGCAACTTCTCGTTTGCTTTCACCACGGCGCGTTGCAATGATGGCAAGTTGGTCGGTGTCAAGACGAGCAGCACGTTTTTCTTTGCGCTGTTCTGCTTCCAGTTGCCGTGTCTTCAGGTTCTTCATGGATTACTCCTTATACTTACAGTACAATCTTTGTAAACGCAGCAAGCGACTTAGTTAACCACGGCGAATCCAACCCATCGGCATACGTGATTACGTAGTAGCCTTCGCCTGGGTCGTACCGGTCAACATGTTGCAAGCCTAAGGTACGTGTTTCCCACACGTCTCCTCGCTCAAACTTGGCTATCGTAACCAGATACGTCATGGGCGGGTCTGGGCTGTATATGTACTGCTCGATTGGGAACTCGCGCTCGCGTCCATGTAGAATGTGTCTACAGGTCGTCTCATGTAGGCTTTGGAGGATGCTCCAACTCCCTTCATCATCAATTGCTTCCATAGTCACTCCCTTTCGGTTCGCATTGTTGTAGTGCCGTTTGCATCTCCGCGCTGAGTCCTGTGCCACCACAATCGGGGCAGGACACATCATCCCAAGCAAGCCCCGTCCCGCCGCAAGCACGGCAATCAGCGCCGCCCTCCAGCGCCAGTGCCCAGCCCAGCAGGTACAGCGCGGGTAGCATTGCATTGTGATCGTCCACCTCATTCTGCGGGGTGTCTGGACCGTGCTCGCGACGCAGGTCTTGCGCCAGCGTCACCATAGCGATGATGCCCTCAGCCCTGCTTCGCAGCCACGTTATTGCCTGTTCGCATGTTAGCTCAGCCATTACGCCACCTCCGGGGGGTCAATGTGTGGGTTGTAGCCCGTGGACTCAATATGCTGGTAATACTCGTCTGTCAGGGGCCGGATCACGCCGCGCCCCTCGAACACATCAGCGGCCCATGCTTCCAACTCCGCCACCCGCCGCTGAAGCTCGGCAATCTTCTCGTCCTGAATATCGCTGTACCCAACCAGCAGCCCGTGGTTGATCTCCATCTCAGCCAGGTTGCGTTGCAGCGCGGCAATCTGCCCTTGCAGGTCGCCGGTGTAGGGTGTGTTATCCATCCTGGGCCTCCGCTTGTTGGATTATCTTGGCCGTCACTTGACGATGCTTCGCCACTTTGCACATGCTGCACTGGCAGTCGCGGCGAACAAGGGTGAACTCCCTACCCGCCAGATTCATACACGGCTGAGACCACCAATCCCTCGAGCCGTAGGGCGAATCGGGGCAGCGCTGAGCATAGAACACGCCTACCCCATTAGTGCTAGGGCCGTGCCAGTGTTTACGGGTACCCCGCTCGCGCAGGACAGTACCCATTGGCTCCCGCAGTAGGCGCGCCAGGGTGTAAACTTCGTAGTTACCCATCACTTCACCTCCTGAAACTCCGGCAGTGTCAGTAGCGCTGCTATCACCCGCTCGGCTAAATCCTTGACGGCGTCCTTGGTAGGTAGGCGATAGAAACACATGGTCACGTAATCGCCGTGCATTTCGACAGAGTCAATATCCAGATCCCAATGATTGTTGGTCTTAAAGACCTGAGCCAAAAAGGGACCCCTAGCAGCCTGTAGCTGATCGGTGGCTGTATCTATCCACTCCATCACTTCACCTCCCCTGGGGTTGCCAGGTTAACCACGAAGTAGCACGCGGACAACGCCCGCGATTACACAGATGATCGCCCCGAGCCCGCAAGCCCAGGCGACAAATGGCATGATAATCGCGGCCATCATCGCGAGTGCTGATTCTTTCAGCCCCGCTATCGCCGCGAATACCAGCGTCAACACGACGCTCACAGCAAATGTGATGCCCAACCAGATCGCCCATACAAAAAACGGGTCCATGTATTACTCCCTTCCTGGGTTCGCCAGGTATTGTGCATTGAGCGCCGTCGTTGCGAACAGCGCGGCCATCATCGCGTCCCGTGCGCCGACCTTCGCCAGCGGGGTGCCGCGCCAGGTGTAGTACATCCCATAGCCGCCGTCATGGAATCCGGTGGCCCGCTTGGCGTATTCGGGCATTAGGTACTGCGATACCCACTTATCCGCCTTGCCATCGCGTCTGGGGCTGTACCCAGCCTGCGCGAGTATGACTTGCCGTGGTACACAGTACACGGGGCACACGGGCAGGTAGAGCTGCTTGATCCGCTCTTGCTCAACGGCGAGCCGCATGAGGTCGCCAGCGAACGTGTGCTTGCCGCGATACACCCCGCGCTTGGCCTCAGCCCACTCTATGATGACGGCGGCGGGGGGGGGCGTCACAGACCCGACGCTATACGTCGCCCATGTCAGTTTGCCGTCGCTGTCAACCGCCGCGTACCATGACGGGGAGCCAGGGTCGCACCCTAGAACGTAGCTCATGAGCGCACCTCACGCATTGCAGCGAGTATGCGTAATTCCAAGTTAAGCGCCCGCGCGTGATCACGGGCCTCGTGGCGGGTGGCTTTGAAGCAGACTAGGGTAAAATAACCATCCTTGTTCGTATAGAACACGGCCCAGCCTTGCTCGGATCTGTGGTCATCTACCCAGTAGAACGGCCAGCGCCTGCTCATGGGCGCACCTCGATTTGCTCAAACAGCGACTGCAATTCCGCGATATCCCGTTTGGTCAAACCGATAGTGTCACTCAGCCACAACATCCATTCGCCGTCTCGCGTCTTGCGGAAGTCGGCTCCGTCAAAAGCAGGGCTGCCGTCATTGTTCAGTACATCAACAACCATCGTACCTGCCGGTTTGAGCCTCATGGGCGCACCTCGCCAGGCTCTTCTATGATTGTGTAGTCTTCTCCTACCAGTTCAACATCTACGCGATGCCCGCTGTTAACCAGGGCAATGAGTGTGTTCCTCTCCGGCTTGCGTAGCATGAACTCTGGGGATGGCAGATCGCCAAACCCGCCGTCGGGCATCTCGAATACATGGCGGCCCCAGACCCCGCCCGTGCCGTCAAAGTGGTTCCAGCAGATCGTGCCAATGCGCCCGTCAGGTAGTTGAATCACCGTGTTGAGATTCACTCCCGCACCCCCTTCACGCGCTCCCAGGCGGCAAGGCCAGCGGGGGTGAAGCCGGTTCCGTGGCAAACATAGCATTCATCGCGATCCATGCCGCCCTCTTGCGGGAAGCACCCCCCACACTCGCCCCCGCCCCCGTACTCCAGCGCCAGGGCGTCGAGCAAGTTGAATATCAACTGCGCCAATGGTTCCATGCCATCTACCTGACTTTCGGCCAGCACGGCCGCCTCGCGCTCGCACCACTCCGCCGCTTGTTCGCGTGTGTCAGTCATGGCTAGCCTCCGTGTCATCATCATCCACTGGTTCGTCGGGGTGCTTCGCCGCGCATTCCTTACAGGCAAACCCGTACCCGCAAGTGCCGGACACTGGCACCATCAGCTCAACCCACTCCAGTTTGTTGCACCAGTAGCAGTTAGTGGTCTCCATGGGTAGCCTCCGTGTGTAGGGCGGCGTGGGCGGCGCGGAATACCTCGTGGTTGTGGTCCACCGCCGCGATGGTTTTGTTTGGTTTGCCCTCGTAGAAGTCCGCGAACGGCTTGAGCGCAGCCCGTAGCGCCGCAATCTCAGCGCGGGCCTGGGTTAGCTCGTCCGCAACTTCATCCAGGTCACAACGGCAATCATCATAATGCTCACCGCACTTCTGGCAGGTACAGCATGAACCATGCGCTGGTGTGCGGATGCGTTGCCATTTCAGCACTTCACCCCGCAGCCGCTCTACCTCAGCGCGCAGGGTGGCGCAAGAGGGGCAGGGCGTGGGTTCGGGGTTAATCACCGTGCGTAACCCCTGCAAATTTGGGCCGCTCACGATTCCAGCCGCCGCCAGTTGATTCACAATATCTAACGAACGGCAATAGCCAATATGGAAATGGCGCTGCAATTTGGGAATTGAAACAAGTCCCGTGGCTCGCACATAATCACGCGCCTGGTCAAACAGGGGATCATTAGCGCCCATCACTCCACCTCCATGCCCGCTGTGTCGCGGTTGAGAGCCAGGCCAGCCATCGCCATCGCGGCCGTCGCCACGGCCAGGGCTTGCTTCAGCGCCACAATCTCAGCCCGCAGCGCCCGTGTGTCCACTGGATGCCAAAGGCCGTCATCGCCCAGGGTGTAGCCAGCAGCGCAGGCGGGGCAGAGGGTGAGATCGCCGTTGCAGGTACAGCGCTCGTTCAGTGCCGACCAGGGGAATTGCTCGCCGCACCCGTCGCAGGTCTCCCACTGCGCATGCTCGTCGTCGGGGGAGAAGCTGCTATCGTTGATGTCGATCACTTCTCACCCCCTACGAGGCGCGCCTTGAGCTGGGCTATATCCCTGAGCCTGAACCGAAATTGTTCGTCATCTGGGTTTATCCACGGGTACCCTAGCTGTTTGTCCGATCTTAACTCCACCACCGGCCCGCCCTTGAGCTTCAGCTTGTCGCCAGGCTTCATCGCGCGCTGCTCATCCTCGGTGTAGCGCCGCCACTTGCGGGGCTTCACGCGGGTAAGCTGGCCTAGCAGGTACACGTCGCCGTCATTGAGCATTGCCCTGCCATCGGCAATCTCAGCGATCCTTGCCTTGAGCCCGCAGGGTACGCGAACCTTGTCGCCAACGGCCAGGGGGCTGCACTCCGCGACGCTTCCCCCAGCTTGCTGGACCGCATCGTGGAACTTCGCCATCATATCGTCCGTGATGTCCGGCACGTCGCCAGCCTCGTCATACGCGGTGATGCACACGTCGCGGGGCTTGCACGCCTGGGTTAGCTCGGCAAGCTCGGGGTCGCCTGGCTGCGCATCGGGGGAGTCGGCGAGTAGCATCAGGTCGGCATTGAAAACCACCTGCTCTGTGCCTGACGGGTAACATACCCGCGAAGTGTCCAGCCCAGCATAGGAAATCTCGCAATCCTTGCCATACAGGTCCAGCGAACCTAGCCCCGCGTCGCCGCCAACCACCCGCACCCGCTGGCCGATGGCGGGGGTGAAGGGGGCGGGGCGAAGCTCGGCAAGAGGATAATCCAGGCCGCCGGTTTCGCGCGGGTCACTAAGCATCCACACGTCGGTTCGGCCCGTGTAGCGCACCCCCCACGCGCGACGGTCATAATCCTGATCCTTCCAGCGCACCAGCCCGCCATCCAGCTTCACCCCGTCAGCCCAGGGGTAGGGCGCAGGGGTGCCAGCAAGCAGGGCGTCACGGCGATCCGTCAGGGCGGTGTATCCACTCCACCCATGCGCGTTGTCACCCCAGGCGCGCCAGTCCACCAGCAGCTCGCGCATGGCATCGCGCTCAGCCTCCAAGGGGCAGGGCTGGGCTAGGGCGGCGTCACGGGCGGCCCAGAAAGCGTTATCGTCTGGGTAGATGTTACCCAGCAGCCTCCGGCAGGGGTAGGGGTTAGCTGTCATGGTTGGCCTCCTGGGTAGGGGAAGCGCCAGATGAATTCCAACACCCGCGCAATGTCGGGGATGGTCACCCAGTAGAATACGATAATCATCATCTCTGCTCCCGTCTGCTCTAGTTGCGCTTGCTATGTTGATTATAACCGATTATCGCGCATTGTCAAGTGGTTATCAGGTTAAATTTAGGTTAAATTGCTAGCCGCTAGAATCTGCTCTGTCGCGTCGGCTGGGCTCGTCTCGCGCTATCTGGTGAAACGTGAAGCTCTCACGATGCCAGAGTAAATCCACAATCCCCGTCGGGCCGTTGCGGTTCTTGGCGATGATTAACTCCACCGGCTCCATTACTGGCCTGTCGTTTTCGTGCTTGTAGCGCTGGCGGTGTAAGAACATCACGATATTAGCATCTTGCTCGATTGCGCCGGACTCGCGTAAATCAGATAGGACCGGCCTGCGGTTGTCCTTGTCTGTTTCAACTGCTCGATTAAGCTGGCTCAGAGCTAGCACCGGCAGATTCAAATCCACCGCTAATGCCTTTAAGCCCTTGCTGAACTCCGTCACCTTCTGCACCATAGGCTGACGTTCGCATCCAGGCGGCTCAGTGAGCAGTTGTAAATAGTCTAGTATGATTAGCTTCACGCCATGCTTCGCCTTCAAATTGGCCGCTTGTAGGCGTAAATCGGCCATTCGTAGCGTACCGCAGTCTTGAATGTAGATCGGTAGCCTAGCTAGTCTATCTAGCCGTCTCTCAATCATCGCCATTTGACTAGGCGTAAAATCAGGCGTGGATAGGTGGCGATTGCAGATTGTAAATAACTGCTCGCCAACCGTATACGTGAGCCCGCGTATCAATGAGCGTTCGCGTATTTCGTCTTGGCTCATTTCTAGGCTAAAAAATCCTACTGGTATGCCGTCCTCAGCTAATGACTCTGCAACCTGTAATGCCATTGCGGACTTACCGCAGGCTGGCCGAGCGGCTATCACGATAAATTGTCCGTTGCGTAGCCCAGCTAAGTACCTATTAGCGTCACTAAGGCCGATACTCAATCCGCGCATACTGCGAAGCGGCTTCCCTGCGGCTTTTAATTCAGCGACTTCCCGCGCGTCTGATTTTAGCTGGGCTAGGTATTCAGCATTGCCAGTCCCTAGCGTCTGAAACTCGCTGGTGAATTCGCCCGCTAGGAATTGTTGTAGTTCTAGGTTCAGTTCATCGGCAATGTAAGCGCTCGGCAGCATCCCGCTCCGTGTACTGGCTTCCTTGGTTAAGCACAGTTCTCCGAGCTTGCGTAGCCTAGCGTACTCACGGATTCTCTCAGCGTACGATAGCGGCTGATCGTTCCATGCCGCTTTCCAGTTGGCAATGAAATGCAGTTCACGTCTACCACCGATGACTGCTTCCTGATCCGTGCGCTTGGCTAGGTCTAGGATGATCGCTGTATCAGGTGTTAAGCCCTGATCCACTGCTAAGATCATCAATGCGTAAATCACGCCATGCCCGCGTATGTAGAAATCATGGGGCTTAAGCGCATCTCTTAACTCTGCCAGCACTTCCGGCCTAGTGAATATCGCGCTTAACAGGTTGCGCTCTAGCTCTATGTTCTCCGGTGCTACTTCTTCGCTCATGATAAATCAATCTCCTCTGGCGGTGGAGCCACCAGGCTTAGATCGCTAGCGCGTCCGTAATCATCCGCTGGCGGCTTTACCGGCTTGAACCTCTCAGGCCAGCGGTTATAGGCGTTAAGGATTTTCGGCTGCTTGTTTTTCCCTGGTGACCGCCAAGCCGGTATGCTGGCTAGGATCGTGTGATTGTCAAACTCCGGTGTGCCTGATCTCAGTCTCCATGAATCTCTATCAGGTTCTACCCACATAATCCACTCAGTTAATCGTACTAGACTATCGGCTGGGATCTTATCAAGCCGGATAATCTGATCTAGCACCCTAGCGGACTTGGCCGGATGGTTAGTCGGTGCTCGCGCCATGCCGTGAAGTTCGCAGCCCTTGGCGATTATGGCAGATAGCTTAGTAGCAAGCGGGACTAGCTGCTCTTGGGCTGAAGTTAAAACTTTATCGGCCTGTGCGCCGTTAGGCGCATTAGGGGTATTATATATATTCTTATTCTTATTCTTAATATTCGGCCTATTAGCCGCGCTATTAGGGCCGCTAATAGGCGGGCTATTAGCCGTGCTATTAGCCTGTATCAAATTGTAGCTTTCATCGTGAGCTAAAAAATCAGCGAGGGCGCATGAATACTGGCTTAACCATCTATACGCACTTCGCTGGTTGCTTGGCAGATTGCGGAATTTGTTGTATGACCAGCGATCTTTGAGCCAAATTGAGCCGTCCGTATAGCGCTTTAAGTGACTAGCTGATTCTAGGCGATCTAGCTCACTTGTGACGTAATTTACTAGTTCATCAGAATTGACGTACACGCTATTAGCCGTGCTATTAGCCACGCTATTAGCGGCGCTATTAGGCTGAATCAAATCACGCCAAGATAACCGCCATACAGTCTCAACTAGCTTCCCTAATGAGAGTTCCCAAACGCCGGTAGGGTGCTCGCATATCATGAGTAAGGCAATCCATACCGGACCGAGTTTGAGTGCCCGCTGTTCGATGGGGTTCCAGTGCTGCAATGAGCCGTCTGCCTTAGCCAATCTCTACCTCCCTAGGTAATCATCTAACGGATAGCACTCGCGCGCGTGGCGCGCGTCTAAAGCGGCTTGGCGGGCATAGTCATACGCACCCGCCGCCCGCCGTCTCTCGCATTCGCTAGTGGCATACCAGCCGTATCCTGGCCGTCTGGCAGCTAGCGATCTTTGCTCTAAGTCTGATAAAGCTCTTAGCACCTCACCATCAGACCAGCCCCTGGTGTCGAGCTGGTTGACTCTCTGGGTTATCTGGCTGAGCTTTGCGGCGCTGGCGAGTAGTCTTAGCTGTAACAACCGGACCAGCCGCGCGTCTGGTACTGGCGATATTGGGGGTAAAGCCTGCATGTAAATGCCTCTCAATCCAAACGTCGGTTAGGTGTTTATGTTTAGCGCCGATAGCTACAATCTCCACCGGCCCGCTGAGAATCTCTAGCGCTTCGCCGTCATACAGGCGTTTCTTAGGTTCGCGCTCGGCGCGCAGAATGTAGAACGATTCAGCCATATGGAACGGGTGATAGACGAAACACATATAGCCGCGTTCGCCGATGGTTGGTAGATTGTCTGATCTAAATTGGACTAGGTAGCGCTGCATTCAACTTCGCCATCCTCAAAGATGATCCCTAGCTCTCCCTTACCGACCCTCTCGATAAACACCTGATAGCCTTTGGCTTGCGCCATCTCTCCGATGATCGCCATATTTTCCGCGTCTAGTAACGAGCCGTCTTTGATCGTGATGATTCTCAGCTTGGGGTTAAGAGCCATGCTGATAGCCAACGCCGCTTTCAACTGCTCCGCTCCGCTGGCTTGCTCAAGCGGCATATCATTATAACGCAGTTCACCATCTGCGAACGAGAGTTCGGGCATCGGCAGAGGATTATCGCTGATAAGTTGTTTGCGGCTGGCTTTCAATCGGCGCTGATCTTCGAGGGCTGATTCAGATTGCGCGCGGGCGTCCGCGATAGCCTGCTCAGTGGCGGTGTACTCTGCAAGTTCGCGGCACTTGGCATTGTGGGACTCAGCACCGGCAAGCTCGGCCCGCGCAGCATCCCAGACGGCTTGCGCATCTTGGGGGTTAGGCGCGGCGGCAATTGCGGCGTCAAGTGTGGTGCGAGCAACCTGGATAGTATCGGTAAGCTTATCGCGCTCTAACTCAAGCTGCATGATCTTCGCCTGTAAGTCGGCAATCTCGCGCATGATATCCTCGAACCGCGCGCGCATCGTGCCGATGGTGTCCCCGTCGCGCTCAATGCGCTCTTGCTCGGCAAACGCCGCGCCAGCCTTGCCAGCGGCCAGGGACTCAGCTTGTAGTAAGACCTCGATTGACTTTGGCGCCAGATCGCGTGATGGTATCGGCAGCTTAGATAGCCTTCCCTCTGCTTCACGTTTGGCGGCATCGGCTTTGGCTTTCACCGCATTGACTTCGGCTAACTGAGAATCAAGCTCAGCCATAGCGGACTCTAACCCCATGCTGGCTAGCAATCTGGTAGCCTGATCTTTCGGAGTCAACCGCATAAACTCAAGCGGATCAATGCAGATTTTATTCCACAAGATTTTGAGTACGCTGGCTGGTTCGGGATACAGCATCCCGTCTTTAGCCCATACCCTCAACTGATCTGACTTCTCAGTAAAGGTCCGCTCAACAATGATCTCATTTAGATCAAGTTTAATGCGGCCTTTAGTAGCGCCGTTCTTTAACGGCTTGCGCGCCATTTCATGCCCGTCAAGTGCAGCCCAGATTGAGCTAATGAAACTCGTCTTGCCTTGCGCGTTATTACCGGCGATGATGATTGAACCTGGCTCGCCGGTGAACTGCACACACGCACCTGAGATGCGCATGTATTGCTCAATCTGAATCTCCATGAGCTTAAGATCGTTAAACTCAAACATCTCTCACTTCCCTTTGCTGACTTTAGCCAGCCCGTTGTATAGATTCAGCGCCGCTACGAATGCTTCCGTATCATCGCCAAGTCGAGATTCATCGTGTGACTCTACTTCAAACTCTAAGCCAGCCGCCGTCGGCACCTTGCCGAGTCTGACAATCATCGTTCGCTCAATAAGTGGCGCGCGGTTATTGAGAAATAACAATTCCTCGTTTCGCGCCATGCGATAACCGGCTAGTTGCAGCCAGTATTCATCATAGATCGCTTTGCTGGTCTTGATATCGCCGACTACTAGATAGCCGTCAATGATCGCTTCAAAGTCTAGCGTGCCGACGTATTGATGATTAGCGCTGTAAATATAGCGCTCACTCGATAACCACTGCGGTTTATTGCGAGCTTCCCAATTAAGGAATGCCTGACAAGTTAGTTGCATAGTCTCATTGATTGGCATATCGGGCGGCATATCTTGATTCAGTTGAGACTTAATATGCTGCTCAATCCAATCGTGGGTATCAGTACCTAAATCAGCAGCATCGCGCGATTTAGTCTTGTGGATGTTCTTGCACTCTGCGATGATTTTCCGTAACTGCAATTCATCGTATGCTACACCTGGCTTGAATGCTAATAGTAAGCCTGCTTCGTACTCATTAAGCGCCCACGGTACTAACCACGGCTTCGCAATGATTCCGAGTATCTTTGTTACGCTAGGCTTGATCTCACTACCGACCGTATAACAGTGAGTGTTACGGCCTAGCCTTTCATGGAATTCCAACTCTACCGCGCCACCGTAAAGCGATTGCGATTTACCCATTAGTTCATCTCCAATGGGCTATCCATGTCAATCGCTGGGCCGAGACTATCAAGATCAAACTCGTCCGCTAGTGTATCGGATTGTGGCTCGCTTAACGCCGGTTCGCTGGTAAATGATCCACGCTTAGCTGAATAAACATCTGTCGCGATGATCTGTAATTGATCGTGCAGAATACCTTCACGATCTGTCCACTCACGGCGCGATAGTTTACCGAGCACTAGGACTTTATCGCCCTTGCGGAAAGAGTCGGCGTGCTTGCTGGCAGCATCGCCAAACAGTACAACGTCTAACCACACCGGCGGCTTGTCAATCCACTCATTACCGACTTTGTAGCTCTGATTAACAGCAATGGAAAATGATAGCATTGGCTTACCATCTCCCTTGCTGAATCGGTAATCAGGATCGCGGCCAAGATTGCCCTCGATTTGTACTTGGTTAATTGCCATGACTCATAGGCTCCAGTGCCGGATAGACGGCGGTGATTACATAGTAGTGAGTTTGACCGGCGTGCCGTTCATTGGCGCTAACCATGATCCGGCCCCTGAACATTTCGGGATCTGGCATATCGAGCCAGTCAATCAGTTTGGATTGGTGGCAGTAGAATAACGGCGTGCGAGTTTTATCGCGCCATTTGATCGTTAGATTGCCGTCTTTGTCCGGTTGCCCGATAGCGCCGCTGACTACCTCAATCTCAAACGGCGCGTCGGGTAATGGTTCAGGCGGTGTTTCGGGCTTGCTGGGTTGTGCTTCCGCCGCTGGCTTGGTAGTTACCGGCGCGGCTGGTTTAGGTTCAACCTTGGGCGCGGGTGTGCGTACTGTCGGCTTGCTAGGCGGTGTCACTGGCTCCGGTGTATCGGCGTCAGGATCATCGCCGGTCTCAATGCCAAACGATTGCCGCCAAACGTATTTGAGCGCGATGGTTAAAGCCTTGCTAGCATCCTTATCGCCGCTATCCATGCCGGTCCCAACTGCCTCAACTGAGATTGATTCTCCGCTGGTATGCACTAACTGATAGCGCATGGTAACATCAGATCGGAACATCTGCGTACCTTTGCCGGTAGTATAAGTCATGCGCTCCCAAGACTTGACTTCCACCGGCAGAATCATTAGGCCGTGCTTGACTAGCGCCGGGCGCATCTTGCGCAAGATCGCCGCTTCGCCCGCAAAGCTAAATCCTTGCTGAGAATTGCGCTTGTCTTTGTAAACATAGCCAACCTCTTGCATAACGGCATTGATAGCGCCGTATAGCGTCTTGGCTGGTTCAATCGAGCTATCTAGCTCAACGTCCGGTGTCTCCGGCTTGCTCATTGATAATCTCTCCTCTGATTCTCCAAACTTTCCGCGCGTGTCGGTTGATACGTCGCGAACCATTGTAGCGCGCCAGCGCCTTTAGCTGCGAATCTTCGTCGGGTTGCCAGCCCAACCATAGCAGTATGTAAGCCGCTCCGAAAATAGCTTGCTCCGGATCGTCCGGATTAAATACCTCTCCTAGCTCTTCGCTCAATTCATCATACCAGCAGGATTGAATCTGCATCAGCCCCTTAGACCTGCCTCCGTCTCCCCGCGCGTTAGGCTTGTAGCTTGACTCACAATAGGCGAGTGCTAGTAGCGTACTTGCCTCAACGCTAGTCCTATCCTGGGCCGCGATTGCGGCGCTGACCATGGCATTAGTCGCCCCGTGATCCACGGCCCAGGTATAGGCGGGCTGATCGGACTGACTCAGCCCTAGACAGAGAGAAAGGAGTATTGATGGGATTAACTGCATAGTTTAACCTAGTTCAGACTGATTCTCGGCAAGTTACCATTGATCTCGCCAAGGTCTAATAGTGTAACACGCGGCGCTGATTTGGCAAGCTCTGATTCCTCAGCAAGCAAGCGCGCCACACGATCAAGCAACGGCTCGGCGTCGCGGTAAGTGCAGCGCGCGCGAAGCTCGGCAGCGCGGGCAGCACGGTAAAGCCCCTCAGCCTGGATGCGCTCGTACTTTGCCCAGCGCATATACTGCGCGGCGCGGATGTAGTCCCGCAATCCGGCGAAGCTGAACACCAACGCGAACACCGTCAACACGGCTAGGATGTAGATGTACATGGCTACTCCCACTCAATCCAGTGTAACAAATGCCAGGGTGAAACTTGCGTCTCACTCAGTTTCGTTTCAGCGTTAAACGCCAATAGGCGAACGGCGGTTGACGTTAGCCGTTCTAGCACGTTAATCAATCGCCACTCACCGCAAGGGTGGTCTATCACAAGATCGCATCCAAAGGGGATAGTATCATGGCGATAAAGATGCTCAGCGTCACCGGCCAGGATTGGCGCGCCGACTAATCGCACTTGTTCACCGCTGGCTAATGTTATGACTGACATTATTGATCCTTAAACCAATCAGGATGAGCTTTGATAACGGCGAGTAAATGCTCTTCGCGTTTTCGAGCATAGTGAGCCCAATGCTTACGCCGCGTACGAATGATTAAGCGGCTGATATGATTAGTAACAGGCTGCATAATAAACACTATGATTAGTGCAAGTCCTAGAAGCATCATCATATCAGCAATCATCACGATATCTCCCCGCTCCGCCGCCAACTCATTGTAAACAGATCGTCTTGATGATCTGCTGCATAGTAATAAATTTGCACGGGCTGTCCCGTTTGCGATAGTTTCAACCGAAAATTGTAGCTAGTCAACGTGATTTGATACGGCTGAAACTGGCCTGGTAGAACAGGATTGACTTGCACAATGCCCTCAGTATGATCTTCGTTGCACTCGATCAACGTCACGCGATCATCCGGCAGGCTGACTAGATCGCTGAGCATAGCGTCTATCATTCGCTTAGCGCTAGGATAGCGGGCTAGTAGAGCTGATAGTGGCAGTACGTCAGTGTATGTTTCGTTAGGCATTTAACGCCTCCCATTCTTCAGGGGTTAACTTATTGATTTTTTCCCACGCCTGATCGAAAAATGCGCCGTACTTTGCGAAAGCGGCATCCCATTTCTTGCCATAACCCTTCACGATGCGCAGCTCTTCTTTCGCGGCCAGGAATCCTGGTGCAAATTTCTCAAAGATCGCATCTCGTTTAATCATAATGTCTTGATTCATGCCCATGATTCTACCTCATTGTAAAAGTAGCGGCGGGCCGGGGTAACCCGCCGCCTGCAAGCTGTGGAATAACGCGAGATTTCAATTTCGGGGGGCTAGCCAACCGTTACATTACCGACCGGCTAGCCCTTTGACACACACCATCTAGCCCAGCTAGATAGTTTTCCCTGGTAGGGGATTAGCTGGCAGTTTTCAAGTAGTCTAGAATCGCCTGGATCTGGTGATCGGCTAGAACGTACCGCAGCTTGGCGGCGGTCTTGATCCTAACCGGCCTATCGGTTAGCAGGCTGATTCCGTTCCATCCGCCGTAGGGACTCTCGTCAACCAACCGAACCGGTACCACCTGGCCGGACACCTTGACGGCGTAGACTGATCCTAGCTTGACTTGTTTCGCTTGCATGATCTCTCCTTTCTCTGGTCATCAGTGCCGGAGTTACCGGCAGACGGGCGGGTGCCCGTTTCGCCTTAGAAGTAAACCTTGAACTCGCTGATTGGATAATCAGGCTCAACATACGTATCGTAAGGAGTGCGGAGACGAAGGTTGACCGCGTCAATCGCGGGATACAACGGCGAACCATTAACGATGCTATAGAGAGCATCAACCGCGTCCTGCTTGGTGGTGCAAAGTACATTCACCCAGCCCTTATGGTTAATGAACACCTGAGCAATGCCTACCAGTTCATGGCCTGGATAGCACTGGTGGATGGTTCTCATAATCGCCTGCTCTTTCTGAATCGTCTGCATTTCGTCTCTCCCTTGCGCTTGCATGGTGTAATTATAACCGCTTAACAGCCTATGTCAAGCGATTTTAGGTTAAATCTAGGTTAAATAGGTTCATCGCTGAATTGCGGCTTACCGGCCCTGGGGTTCCATCTGCAATAGAGCGGCGGCAGTACCAGCGAGTGCAGCCGCCGGTGGGCTTGGCATCCCGAATCACGCGCGCAGACGGCGGTACCGTTATCTAATGTGTCCCAACCGCCTTGTGACCGGAAAATGATGTGATGCACTTCTAGCCTCGTATCGGCGCGGTGGCAGTGTTCGCACCGGCCGTTAGCCCTGGCTAGGATTGCCGCGCGCCATGCTCGCCGTATCTCGTTACGGCGCTTGCGTTCCCGCGCCCTGGCTCGTTTGATGCGCTCAGGCTTGGCTAGCGGGAATTGGCTGTAATCAATCATACTGGTTCGAGATTAGGTCTCACTGCCATTTGTTGTAGCGGTACGTCTATCCAATCATAGGTGTCTGCGAATGCCGATTCCAGCACCTGATAGTTAGCTAGGTCTAGTGCGGTGTCGGCTAGTGATTCATGATTGGCCGCTAGCTGGCTTGACTCCAACGCGCGCCGTCTGGCTAACTTGATCCCTTGCATGACTCGGAACACCGTCCGCACACTGCAACCGGCGTAAGCAGCCGCCTGGACAAAGTTGTCCATGCCCTGATACCAGCCGTCAGGTCCGCAGTAGTCTAGGTTCTTTGAGTGATGAAGATCGGCCATGCGCTCTAGGCGCTGGTAGTAATTAGGATTGCCTGCCCGTTCCATTAAACATCCCCTAGTGAGATTTGAAACTTGTATCCATCGCTCGTGATTCTGATCGTCATTAGCGGAGCATTGAGACTAACTGCCGGATAGCCTCGCTGTTCGCCGTAATCAGCCGAGCCGCCTTGCCGGTATCCTTTAAGGAACGTCCCGCAGTTGGCTATGTAAACGTCGCGGTGCTCTAGTACGCCGCGCGCGCTCATGCGAACCTTGGGCTCTTCGTGCAGATGAAGCTGGTGATTGTGTCCGTAAAGGCATACATCCCATTCATCAAACCCAGCAGCCCATCGTTTAGCTCCCCCAAGTCCCTTGATTACCTGTCCGCTCCACGCGCCGTGATGGTAGAGGATAGTCAACTTGGCGTGCCCATCACGATTTGGGATGTTAAATCGCAATCGCGCAATGCCAGAATATCCACCGTAAGGGATGTTTAGTCTATCGCATACCCGCTTGGTTACATGCGTAAAGTGATGTTTCAATGCAGCAGTACAATGATTGCCGGTGCCTAAGAATAACCAGGGGTATTGTTGATAGCGCTCTATCTGTCTATCTACCAATAAATCAATTAAAGCATCTGATTCCCGCTCTCGATATTCCTTGCGGATAGACGTGATTGCAATTAGCTTTTCGGCGTCTGATAATTTGCTGGATTGAATCTGCTCAATGGCTTCATCCAATAGATCAACCATCGCGCTAGGCGTGCTGCGTTTATCCGGCCCAGGCAATACTAAGTTTGCCATATCGCCCAGACTTAAGAAACGAGCGTTCGGTAATGCCGCGCGCCGCTGCATATGCTCATGTAAGATATTATGCGCACAGCTTGCGGCGTCATCGTGAAGATCGGTATATGGCGTAATGTTAAACTCGTCTCCCACTTTGCATGGGATATCTATTATCAGGGTTTCCATTAAGCGATCCCTCTCTCCAACAATACACAATGCCAATAGTTATCGGCGGTCGGTTGCCATTCATAGATCAGCATATCCGGCTTAATCTGCCAGCCGAATGCAACCTCATAACACGCGCCTTCACTATTGCGCCAGCCTGGTAGTAAAACAATCGCGTCGCAATGCCGTATCCAGTATTCATCATGCTCTAACCAGACACGTTTAGGGATGATGAAATTGCGCTCATGTAATGCTGACCCGAACGGGTTGTAGCACATATAACCGAGTCTAACTAATTCGCCCTCGATAACCGCCGCTTGTGGCGCGGTCTTCTGCCCATTGACATAATCACCAATTGGGCCTGATATGTATACCGTTGAGCCTGATATTAACCCAGGCAATAGATCGTAAGGCATAGTTACTCCAATGGGGTAGTCCATAGTGCCACATATGGCGGGCGAATACCATATGTAAACTTCGCCGATGTTTCCATAGCTGCGTATCCGACTTGTTTGGGTTTATAGCCAGGTATCTTGCAGAGAATATCTAATGCCCCGAGTGCGTATGAACTGCCGATACCGATAGAATAGAAGTCTCCGGTAATCTCAGTAATACAATACTCAGATCCGATGTTGTATAAGTGCCTGCCGAATGCAATCAGCCAATAAGTAGAACATGCACGTTCGTTCTTATCTTCTGCCGCTTCATGATAATCATGCAATAGCGCGCCAACACGATTAGCGATATCAAAGGCGTATGCATCTG
Organism: Dissulfurispiraceae bacterium; assembly: GCA_035477855.1. Taxonomy (GTDB): domain Bacteria; phylum Nitrospirota; class Thermodesulfovibrionia; order Thermodesulfovibrionales; family Dissulfurispiraceae; genus JAAYUK01. The sequence goes on along the minus strand of DATIKF010000362.1, from coordinate 28,333 downwards.
GCGTATCGTTGAATTCGTTGTATGGCGTGATGTCTAGTGTTTGTTTTAGAATCTCCCCAGCCCGCGCCGAACCAGCGCCGCCAAAAACTACATCTCTAATCTTGAATATCTTCATGCGCTCAGTTGGCATATATTCAGTGCCAACCATAGTAGCACTGTCTCCCAAAAGTAGCACGCGGCTCTTACTAGGCTGTTTAATTCCAATGATACATGTCATGGCTTACTCCCTAAATGATAGTACGACCGCACTATGCTACTCTCAAGTCCCGCAATCAATCCCGCTGGTCTGCCTGGTTTTGTGTAACCAGGCTGTGCAATAGTTGGACACTGACAAGTCACACTCCGTCGGCCATTGCGTCATCGCGTGATAGCACATGAGACTAGCGATAGTCCCGTACCGATCGTCATCAAAGCCTAGCTGCCAGTGGCCCTGCTCATGGTTGCCGACGTTGAGGTAGAATCCGTCGAGCAATGTCTGCGCGGCCGGATATTGGATATAGTGTTCGCACGCCGCGCCGTTGATTGCACATGCCGCGCCATAGATCACGCCACGCTTGACCACGGGAAATACGCAGGCGTTGTAGTTAGCCCCTTGCGGGGGTAGCTCGCGGTGCGTACTGCTGACTGACTTGACTTCATCGGGTGTCACAATCCGCAGTAAGTCAGTGGCGGTCAGGGACGACGCGCCGCGCGTGTAGGGATCGTAATAGATGTAGATCACCACGTCCGCGTCGGCAATGTTCTCAGTCAGCCGCGTATCGGGTAACAGATCGCCGTGCCGCGCCTGCCAAGCATCGTACTGGTTGCGAACGGCGCGGGATACCATCGGTAGCATGTAGCTGGGAGCGGTCACACCAGGGTGAGTATAGACTTGCCCGAAGTCAAAGTACACGTTGATGCTGTCCTTGTACCACCGGCCAAACGGGACCGGCATGGCGAACGCACAAGCGGGCCGATTCTCCCACTCCAAAGGCGGCATACCAGCTGGTCTGCTCGACTTCTTGCATCCTGGCGCAAGAATCGTTACTAAGATAATCGCTAAGGAAAGAAACAGGCGGATTGTGTTCATTGATTATCTCCCCTCTTTGCTAGAATACCGACAATCGCAATACAGCCAAGTATCACACCTGTATACAGCAATCCATAGAACACTGCTTCACGGGCGAACACGGATTACTACCCCCTTCTGCCTTTGTGAATTGCGTTTCTTGCGGAACACACCATCACCATCAGTGTTATGCGATTCATCACCGCTGGTGTTTCCCTCTATGCTAGTGAAATTAGTCTTGTTGATCGTCTCTAGAATTCCAACGTGCTTATAGCCGCTAGGCCCGCCTGAATACACATATAGATCACCCGGCCGCGCCTGGTCTATGTCGGTAATCAATCTACCGTCTGACTCAGCCCATTTGACTAACGCGCTACAACTTAATGACGGATCGCCTTTAATGTTATTAGGCATCTTAGGCGGTGTCTTGCCTGATAGATAATAGCCTAGATAGACGGCCGTGTATGCAGCCGCCACACACCAGGGGTTACCGGCTGAACCGTCGGCCAATGCGAGTAATGCTTCAACTTCCGGCCCGTGATTATTGCGGCCGTGTTCGCGGATTTTCAGCACGTCACACATAAACCGCGCCACTTTCACGATGTTATGGTTAACATCATCGTCAACAATAGCGCTAGTATATGGCCGTGGTTCGCGGGCTAACGCGGCCCAAGTAGCCGCGTCAATCTGGCCGGTAGCGGGCAAGCTCCGATCACTCTGGTAGTTATGCACTACTCCCGCCAGCCTAGCATCATACGCGCTAGCTGCATCGGCATTGACGTTAGCGCCCTCGTAACCATGCGCCGTGAGACACCGTCTCGCGAACCTAACCCACCATGTCCACCATGCCTCAGGTTCGCGCTCTTGGCAGTCTAGCTCTAATACTGGCCGATTCTCAGGCGGGATTTTCATCAGTTCATCAATCGGATTGTAATTCATTGCTTTCCTCCTGGCCGGCATTCATCATGTGCGACGTTCCTGGTAGATGCAGACTCAATAAGCTGTTGAGCATTCTCTCACATTCAACCAGGCGTTCATCAATGGCGGCTATTGCCTTGGATGCGGTATTCGTCAGCGTATAGATATACCGATTGATATCATGCTGAGTAACTTCATTGGGATTTTCCGACATCTCTCAATCCTCCATTAAACACGATTGCTTCCGAGCCGTCTAGCTGCGGTAGATTCCAAACCTCTTTCGGCGAGTACCAATGCGGCATGATCCGATCCATTATCATGCGACACCCTCTCAACACCGGCCGCGCAACAGGGACCACTTCTAGCCGTTGTAACAATGAGATTACAGCTTCGGAACAAAACATCGCCCCGCGCCAAGCCCAGCCGCGAACGTGATTGAGAGTAGGAAAGGCCAAGCCGACTAGCCGATAGCTATCTAGGCGGTGGTCACGTAACCACGCCTGTACAATGTCAGTCCGCACCTTGCCTTTCGATGTAGCGTCAAGCGGCTTGACTACCACAGTACCGGTATAGTTAGCAATGACTTCACTCAGGCGGCGCAATCCGGCACCGCGCCGACCGGCCGTGAACTCCATGAGATACAATCCACCATCGTCTTCATCGCGGATGATACACCCGCAGTGTATGGCCTCATGCGCTCCGTCAAACGTCTCACCGGCGCGGTACTGGGCTAAACAGATTGCTAGGTTACTTAGATATCCACCTATGCCCCGCCAGCCTTGCCGGTAAGCCTGGGGGATAGTGAGACGAACAAAGAATACAACATCGCCGGTATCCAGCAAGTGCCGGACCTCAGCATACTTGGCGTGGTTATTCATCGCGCGTCTCCAAATCTGTTAGCCGTTCGTCTAGCTCCGCTATACTACGCGATAGTTGCGATAGACTCTCATTGACGGCCATTAGCGCCTGAGATACGTTCTCTATCCATTTGAGCAAGACTGGCTCGTTAGCGCTCATTATCTTCCGGCAAGATAGATTCTAAGCGGGCGGACTCCTCGCGTAATTCAGCTAATAGCTGCCGGATATCAGCCCTGTTGTCGCGCCAGAACTGCTTTAGTTGCTCCGGTGGTAGTTTCTGCGATATGAGATAGTATCTCAGCGCATCATCGCGTAAGGCGCGCGCGCGGCGGTAAAACTTGTTCAGCGCGTGCTTCACCTTGTTAGCAAGTGACGGTCCAAATGTCTCACTTAGCCAGCTCATAGCTACTCCTATTATAACCTATTTGGATGCAGAATCGTTATCTTGGCCGCGCATGAATATCGGGATAGCCAGCTTGGGCGTAATCAGGCCATGCGCTATCAGCATCGCGGCGAACAGGCTGTTATCAATCGCGACCCACTCCCAGCCTAGCGTAAACTTACCACACGCCGAGAGAACCACCTGTAAGCCGACTAGGGTAACGGCGGCCAGCGTAAGTGTGAGCCGTAAGCCCAGATTCTGCCGATAAGGACAAATAGCCCACTGAGTACAACCATCCACATTAAACCTTGTTCCATTCGTTCGTCCTCGCTGTTTGAGCATTGAGACTCCCTCGCATCGCTTACCTCTTAATTAGCGTATTCCTCGCACGCCACATATTCAACGTCAACCTGCGGGCCGATCATTTCCTCATCGGCCAGCGCCCGGCCATAGGCAACCACGCTTACCCGCAGCGGGCCGGTCCAGGTGCTGATATCCGTGATAGCCGTCGCGCCGACGTACCACGTATTGTTGCTCATGCTGGCAAGCAGGCTGGCGCTAGTGCTGTTCGTTCCGTCTTGATCGCTGAGAATCAGCTTGATTGAGTGGTAGTGCGCTGTGTTAGTCACTCGCACGCGGCAGTACGCCCGCGCCGCTTTGCACGCGGTAGTACCAGCATCGCCGCTGAATAGCTGGAAGGTGCTGCCAACCACGATGTATGACTGCTCATACAAATCCCCGCCGTCATTACGGCGCGCTGTCCAGTTCCACCGGCCGTGCGTTTCATCTAGCGTAACCACGTCCCCGATTGCCGCTGGCGTGGCGAACGTGCATTGGTTAGTGTATGTCACACCCGCCGCTGTCGCCGTGCCGCCTGGCATAGCGTCCATAGCCCAGTTAATCGCGCATCCGTTATCGTTCGCAGGCAAACCGAAAGATGCGGTCGGATCGTTGGGATCGGGGCCGGAGCTTACCCAGTGTGTCTCTTTGCCCTGACTGGTCAGACACGCGATGATGCCGCCGGACGTTTGGGTGTAGGCCATGCCGTCGGATGCGGCCCAGATGCGGATAGCACCAGCATTAGGGTTGGCTACGGAGGCTTCGTCGTCAACGTCGTAGTAGGAATCAGAGTAAACACCACCAACAGCGGCCTTGAGTCCGTAGTCGTTAGTGCTCGATCCAGTGACCCCCGCATCATTGGTACTGGTTCCTATTAGGGCGGAGCCGCCAACGCAAACCGCGTTTATGCCACCACCCGCGTCGGTTCGGACATCTATACCAAATGTTGTTGAATGTACCCTAATCGCCCCGCCTGTAGGGGCCGCCCCCGCTGGCGTCCCAATCTGCACTTTCAGGTAATCATCCGCCGTCTGAGGTTCGATCTGTGTCCCCGTGCGCTTCCAGCATGTGTTGATCGTGACGGTATCAACTGCGGTTACTGGCGTGCTGAGTACACCCGTGCCAGCCGCGACGGTGAGGGTATCGCCGGTAGATATAGTGGCTGTCCCTGCTGATCCTGCTAGTGTGAATTCACTAGACGCTGGGGATGCTATCCACTCACCGGCTACGTTATCCCAGGTTAGCACGTCTTCATCGTTTGGCGCGGGAGCGTTAACGTCATTGATATCGTCTAGATCATACGGTTCAATTTGATCGTGCTGGATTAAGTTTGCCATGTTAAGCTCCCACCTGATAAATCGCCATTAACCAATCACCTGTTAATGGCGCTGTTACTAGCGTAAATGTTCCGGCAGACGTTGATGTTTCACCCCATTCGTTAGCTCCCGTACCCTGGGCTACTAAGACACCGTTGCGATACACTGTAAGTGTACCAGTTAAATACTGTGCCGCGCTAACTGTATACACCGCATTAGCGCCATTGATTAGCCCTGATAGTGTGCCGTATGTCGGCGTGCCGGTCCCGCCAGCTTGGTCTATCTGCCATGCGGCCGGATTGCCGCTAGGCTGCTGATCGGAGTATGTATAGCCCGTGCTGGTTACACTCGCAATCGGTGGACTGACCTTCTTTAGCCGATCATCAATCATCGCTCGCACTTGGGCCGGTATGCTTCGGGCACGCCTGTATCTAAATGGTGGCATTAAGACACCGCCCCAGCATCGTTATCTAGTAGCGTGAAGTCCGCATTGATACCGGTGCTATTGATCGTGATTTGCAGATTGCGGATAACACCCGTGTAATCAGCCGCCGTATCACCGTCTTCGTCAACCTCTACCGTATCTCCAAGCTCAGGCTTGGAAGTCATTTCACCCTGGAAGTTGTACTCCCTTGCTTCGTATAGTTTGAGCGCTGTTTGTAGATACGCTCTTGCGATAGTAATAGCGCCTGATTCACTGGCCGCGCCAATGTCAATATCGCCTTTGATCTTTGGTGAACCAGCACTACCGGCGCTTAAGATCCCGCCGCGTAATTTCTTATGCGCGTCAACATCATAGACATAATACGGATCGTTCTGCTCAGTATCACTGGTCTGGACTAACACGCGCCGTTTGACATTGCCTCGTACTTGTAATTCGTGCAAGATAGCCCAGTATTTATGCCCGCTATCAATCGGCCCCGCCATGTACTCAAACACGATTCTGATAGCATTGACTTCACGCTGAATGAAGTTATTCATCACGTGCTTAACGCTAGTGCCGTCCCGCGTTGCTTTGCCCTCGATCTTCGCGCCGAGATTAGCGAACGATCCGGCGAATGTCGTGCAATTATAATCAGCGCAACCATGCACGGCAACCACAAACGTCTCATTCTCGTTTACGTTTGTTCTACCAGCACAAGTACGATACGCATTGACATACATTACTATTTCGTCTAGCAAGATAGAACCTGGCACCGGCGATCCACTATCAAACCAGAAATCGCAGTATTCAAAGTCAGCGCCTGGATCGTGATAGATGCGCGCTTTTAGCTTGCTTTCGAGCTTGCCATCTATCAGCATATCCACGCCGAAATTAGATCGTCCGGCATCTGTATTGGCAGTATTCGTTCCGTCTGACCAGCTTTCTCCACCGGCGGTGGTGCGTATCCATTCATCGGGGGCATTGCCAACCGCAGCACATCCTACATGCGATGAATATATAGGTTGAATTAGGTTCGGGTCTTGATCGTATGTGTAGACTACTCTGACACCGCTGTATAGATCGTCTGAGTTAAGATTGCGCATAACTCGCTGACAATGTGCGAACGTAAAATCAGGCACAGGATTATTTCCGATGATAGACAATCTCAGTCTGTCGGTAGTGTGGTCATACCAGAATTGCACTTCGTTCTCTAGCCCAATTACATCTAATAGTTCATGGATAGCATTCCAGGCATAGACCTCTTTTTCATCGGGTGAATAATCATAGCGAGTGATACCGATACCTGTTGTATCAAAGTCGCAGTTACCAGCTACAAATCCAGCGCCGCCGTATGCTAGCGGTGCTGTAACTATTGCTTCAATAACATCTTCTAGATACACAATAGTAGCGCCGCCCAGTGTACCATCTTCATCATAAACATAGTAGTTGGCGGTGAAAGTAAAGCCTGCGGTAGCCTGGATAATTACAAAGCAGCCGTACTCAGTCTGTACCGTATAATCATCACCGTTGCGTAATCTAATCTCGCCGCCGCCGTCATTTCGATAAACCGTCGGCGGTTCCGGTCCGATGATTTTAGCTACTTTGTTGTATCCAGTATCACCGGCAGTATGTCCAGCAGCGGCACTACCTAATTGCGCGCGGGCTTTAACATTGACTTTGTATTTAGCGCCAGCGCCCGTGGGATCATAGCCCTCATAATACATCCATTCATTGTTGATTTTCAACCAGCCTTGCGGACTGAATGCCTTGTTTGTAGTAGTAAACAATACGTCGAATGGCGCGGCGGTGCCGATTAAGATATCAGCATCAATCGTATCGTTTGCACAGCTAGCATCTTGGATATAACATAGCTCACCTTCAGCGTCAGTCGGATCAGGCCAGAGAGTTTCATTAACAAACGTGCCAAACTCAGACGTTGCAACTAACGGCATGTGCGGCGCGGCCCCTACTTCTACCGTGCTGGTTGCTAGTGTCCAGCGGACCTCACCAGCAGCATCGGGGACTAATGCTTCTAGTAATACCGATTCTTTCCCGCTGCATTGCACTACTAATACCCGCGAACCATCCTCAAGATAGTTGATCGCACGGCTATCTACTTTGCCCCTAAACCAGAACGCCGCATCGCGTTGGACAAACATCGTGCTATTCAACTGGCAAGGGTTATTAGTGTCGTCTGTTTCTAGTCCGTACTTGCTAGCTACGTCATGCGCGATAGTTAGTGTGCAACCGCTAACAGCGCCAAAGTCGAAATTCATTGATGCGTCAATGGCGGCAACCGTCGCGGTAGTGCCGGTTACTCCGCTGGTGTAGTTGTATTCCGGATTGTTAAATGTTACGGTCCAGGTCACTCCATCACCGCCGTTGATGCGCTTAGGACAAATCGCAAGGTAAAGCCTGACGTGTGCATTTTATGCGGCGAGTGAACATCGCCTTCAATCGCATCTAATCTACCGGTGTAATTCTTATATAGCCCCTCGCTTACTAGATTAGTTGTACTATTCTGCGCTAAGTCTTCGATATACAAGGTGCTACGATTGGCGTGCCAGTAATGCAATAGGTTCAGCATCGGCATACCGTTTCCATTAGCATCTCGCACGGCCTTGTATACGCACCGCAATGTTAAGGCATTCGGCCCCGCATAGACTAAATCGCGACTCTGTAATGCTTGATTGATATCAGTCACATTCAGCGGCGGAAATGTCGGCTTGAGTGTTAGAGGCTCATTTAGCACGTTGATCGTTCGTAAGAAATTCAGGAACACCCCAGTAGTTGTATGACTGGCAATACTCGCGCGAATCCAGTACGCATCGGGCAATGCGCCGGTATGTGTATGCGAGGCCCAGGCTGTCGCGGCGGGCGGGTTAGACCATGCCATAAAGCCGGTGTCGGTTAGGCTATTAGTCCCGTCATAGAACGGCGTGAAGGCAGTCCATGCAGCCGCGCCGGTGCTGTATTCCCAGGTTAGCGCTCCGGTTACAGGGGCAGTGAGAATCCGCGCCCCCAGGCTGTATTGCTTGGCTGAATATCCCCAGTACAGTATGTGATTGGCCGCGCCCCATAGATCAGTCCCCGCGCCTGAAAGATCGTCTAGCTCCGCGTCGTAATCATCATATCCGGCACCGTTGTAGCGGCGGCAGTAAGTCGGCGGGCTGCTGGTCTGAGTGATTCTGACTTTACCCTCATTCGCCATTTAGCTAGCTCCGATCAGCGCGGCTTCGCGCTGAAATTCAGACGGCCCGTACCGGCCAGCCATGCCAGCGGCGGCACTCTTCGCGAGGTTGATCTTTGTCGCGTTAAGTAACTGCGTTAGTAGCGCCTGGGTATTTACATCGCTAGTGTAAATTGGCTCGCTAGGTGTATCGCCGCGTTTCTTTTTCTTACCGCCAAATAGCCCGCCTAGCGCGTCTCCCAGGAACCCGCCTAGTATGCCCCCCAGGAAGCCACCAAACGGCCCTAGGCCGCCTAACGCCGAGCTTAGATAGGATGATAGCGTGCTGGCTAATGAGTCTGCCACGCCGCTCCAATCGTGTGTCTTAAAGGCGTCGTAAACTTCGCGGCCGAAAGACTCATTGAAGATATCGGCTAGGTTAAAAGCGGTATCCTGGGCCTTCTCTGCCATTTGCTCGCCACCGGCGGCAGCATCCCCTCAACCACCGCCCGCCCCAGGAATAGCCGGTGCTGCATATTTACCGCTGAAGTATCCAGGCAAGCCCTGCATGGCGTTTGGAATACCAGCGCCAGCGGCGGTATTAGGATGATAGTATTCAGTTACGTCTTGATAACCGCCGCCCGACGGAGTTGCGGTCCCTCAAGTGCCGGTAGCTTCATCACAAGCTGAGCCTGGGATTGGCACTTTGCGTGTCCGGCTCTGAATAGAACCAAGTTGCGTTGTATTCCATGTACCGCCCTGGTCTATGCCGCTCTTTAGTACCTGCTGAAAGTATCCATTCGGGTCAATCTGTAATTGCGAATTGCCGGCCGTTAATGCTTGGAAGTCGGCAGTCTGCCCGATAATACCCTGGTGACCAAGCGCGGCAGCAATCTGAGCTTGAATAATCGCGCTCATGTCTGGGAGCCGGATATTGCCTAGCGCCTCTGCTAATTTAGCCAGGACAAACGCCACTTGGTCACCGGCGTTAATGATTGATAGCGCCGCGTCTTCCCCACCCTGAACTAGGATTGTGCGCAGTTCATCACCGCTCAGTTCCATGCCAAGCGATGTTTTCACGGTATCATACACGCCACGGGCTAGCTCAGCCCAGTTCTCCCCCATTGCCTTGTCAAACTCTTCAAACGGCGCAAACATATTCTGAGCTTGTCCCGCTTTGAGCCAATTCTCAATCTCGCGGGCCTGCTGAGTGCGTAATGTATCCTCTTTACGAAGCAGCGCTATCTGATCGTTAATAGCCTGGATAGCATCAGCTTTCGCTTGCTCTTTCGCACTGAGTGGTTTACCGCGCTGAATGTCGGCGATCTTGGTTTGTAGCGCTTCGATAGTTGCTAGTGTGTCTTCATGCTGCTTGATAATTCCGGCATTGAAGCTGGTGAAGTCCGCCGTCATGCCGCTAAGCATACCGCTCACTGCATTGCGATTCAGGTCGGCGTATTTCTCTGTATATTCAAGGGCCGTCTGCCACATATCCGGCCAGAATGAATTCAGTGTGAACCAGTTGCCAAATTTAGTTAGCGGATTCATCCATTGCGAGGCCGCTGTAGCAATAGCCGAGCCGACCTTCAATCCCCATTGGCCGACTTGCGTTACCACACTTTGCCAGATAGTATCAACTATCGAGCCCAGCCCACTCCATGCGGATTCCCAAGCGCTATTGAAAGTGCTTGCCCAGCCGCCGATAGTGCTACTAATCTGGCCGCCATAATTATGCAACGCATTGAGTAGTGATTCCCAGGTGTCATTAAACACCGCGCTAATAGCTTCACCGGCAGTCAGGAACGCTTGTTTTTCTAGATCAGTTAGATAATAAATCCAATCTAATATCTGCTGCTCAATCGGCTTGCTCTCTGACTGGAAGCGGCTGCGGAATGTCTCACTCCAATCGCTAAGCCATGAGAACGATTCATCAATACGCGCTGGGTCGGGACCATCAAAGAAATTATCAAGAAAGCCCCAATTTATCTCACCACTCCCAATATAGAGCAAATCTTTCTTAATCTCACTGAGAACATACAATATACCGGCCAGCGGTCCGGCTGTTCCCGCGACACCTGCGACCGCACCCGATCCGGTGGCCCCCCCCGCTCCTAATAGCGTCAATAACCATGCCGGTAGTTTCAATGCAGCCAGGAATCCGATACTCTTGGCAATCGCGCTAATTGCAGTAGCAAGCGGACCGATGGCCGCAACCGCCCCGATAGCGCCAATGGTGAACTTTTGCATCTCCGGCGATAGCTCGCTGAATGATTGCAGTAGCGGTATCACGCTATCTTTCAGCAGTGAACTCAACGCGGGTGCGAGGGTATCTCCAGCCACAATAGCGGTGGCTTGTAGCTGCGCTTTAAACTGATCCCAGGTGAAGGCTTGTGTTTCGGCGGCTGTTTGGAAGGCATGGTTCGCCGCGCCGGTCGCGTCCGCCACACCAGCCAGCACGCTATTCACTACTTCGGTATCCTGGGCTAGCGCATTCATCACGCCGCGAAAGGCGCGGACGTTGGGGATAATCATTGCGAACTTTTCTTCATCCCCACCTAGCCGCTCTTCAAGCGTGCGCATGACGGTTATTAAGCCGTTAGGCTTAGCCGCCATATCGCGCAAGTCTTTCATGCTTAGCCCAACACTGTCTAAGGCTTTAACCGCCTTCGGGCTAGTGCTGAGCATTGCGGACATAATCGCGTTTAGCTGCGTAGCGCCCTCTGCGGCGTCAACACCAGTCCGGCTAAAGACTGCCAGCATACCGGCTATCTGCTCAAAACTGATATCCAGCGCGGCGGCAGTCGGTAGCACGCGGCCCATGACGCCCGCGAACGCATCCGCCTCCATCTTGCCCTCGCGAACCGCCGCTGTTAGTGTGTCCACCGTTTCAGTGGCAGTCAGATTGGCAGCACCGTAAGCATTGATAGCGGAAGTGACCGCGTCCGCAATGACTTTCGTCTCGCCTAGCCCAGCAGTAGAGGCCATTGCTGATTGTTTGAGTACGTCTAATGCGGCAGCACCTTTGAATCCGCTGGATGCGATAAAGTACATCGCGTCCGCTAGCTCAGTCGGCAGCTTGCCTAGCTCAGTACCAAGTGCTAGTATTTCAGGCTTCCATGAGGCTGTCTGCTCTTTAGCTACACCGGCTAGACCTGTCATTTGAGACATGGTCCTACCGAAGTCATTGCTAAACTTGATACTGGCAGCACCTGCCGCTAATATCGGAGCCGTGACATACAAGCTCATGTTACGGCCGATAGTTTGCATACTAGAACCAACGCGGCTTAGCTTCGCTTGCAACTGCTCGGCCTTAGTACCGGCCTTGCTAAAACCATCGCCAGTCTTACCAGCTTGCGCGCCGATCTTAGCTAGCGCGCCGCTCATCTCGTCTCGGAGCTGTAAGACTACCTCTAGTATTTGTTGGTCATCGGCCATTGCGGGCTAGTTGCTCCCTGATTTTATCGCGCTCATGCGATTGAATGGTAGACTCAATCTCGGCCATTGCGTCAAGATACCAAGCGGGCTGGTCAAGTATGCCGCCTGGTTCGAGTAGGAATCCGTTTTTGTAGTGGCGATAGAACCGCGACATAAGGCGCGCAAACTCCGATGTATGCTTGAAGGGACAATCAGTGCTATACACCGGCCGCAATTCATCGCCTACAACCTCCTGGCCGATCTGGATTAACCCGTCGGCGCATCCGTATTTACAGGTTGATTCGTCTCCGGTACAGTTCCCGCAGTCGAGTTCAAGGCCGAGTCTGACGTAAAACCCACGCCGCTTTCACCGCCGTCGCCGTCAAGATTCTTACGATTGGCGATAGTCAAATTCATAATCGCCTTTAGCATTTCAGCCAGCAACGGCGCAGGAAAGATATCAACGAATTCATCCTTAAGGATTGGAAGCTCTTTCCCTAGCACCGGAAATGAATCGAACGCCAACTTAATCGGCTGATCGTTATCATCCGTCAAGCCTTCAACATCAGCCAGCATACAACGCAGTGCTTGCCAGATTGAATAGCTTGTAGCACCTAGCCCTAGCTCTTTGGCCTCTTCTGCGATATTCAACCCCTCAATATACATCGAGAGTCGCATACTGGCAATTCGCAACCGAAAACGCACTTCCGGCGCGCACTCCGCCTGAATCCACTCCCCCAACATCTCTTTCGATAACGCCTTCATCTAAGCCTCCTATTAAGTGTAAGCGATTGTTAATTGCGTATCGCCGGATAACCAGCTCATACGGCAACGGACTGTAATTTCATGGAAGCCCTCGCTTTCACTTGGCGCGGGGGTCTCCATTGCATAACCCTCGATATCGTACGTGGTAATGTTACCGGCCACACCGCCTAAAACAATGTGCATCGCGAACGGTGTCTCGGCGGTAATCATTCCCCAGATATCCAATGATGCTACTAGTGGCAACCGGATAACGGCTGAGAACGTAACATCGCGGTCACTCAATGCGGGATCTTGAATGCCGTTCGTTCCGGCGATACAGCGGTCGGGGTCGGGGTAGACATTGCCGAGTGAGATACGCGCCTCTTTCATGCAGACGGTTGATCCCGCGAATGTAGCGGTCAGCCCCTTACAAATCGGCGGACGCGCGCTGGCTCCCATTGCAGCAGTACCGGAAGCATCAGTCGGCGCTTGATAAATACCGCTGAATGTCCAGTTCTCAAGACACGGCGCGCCTGGGGTAAATACCCATTCGCAAGTACCAGTGCAGTTGTCAGCGCTGATTAGATATTGATTGCCGCGATAGCAGTCAATGTCTAATGGCGTATGCGTAAACGCCGGATCAAGCGTATAGGTTACGCTGGTGGCCGCTACTACCGACGCCCGCATACCGCAAGCATTAAGTAACAAGTGAGCATCAGGTGGCGCACCAGCGGTACCAGAACCGCACGCCTGGGTAGTAAACGATGCGCCACTCCATAGCACGCCTGGGCGCGTGATATCGCGGTCACGCTCAGGTGTTTGGGCTAGATTGTCGTAAAACTCAGCATTGGGATTGACCACCAGGTCCGCAACCCTATGCTTCAATCCGCCCCATTCGACTACATCAAGAGCTTTAACTTGAGCCATTACTGCGGACCTCCGCTAATAGATTGTCTCGTTTATGATAGCCCATTGCGCGCCACTTATCTAGCCCAACTAGATTTATGGCCTTATAGACATCAATCAAAGTATAACCGCGCGGAACCGTTCCAACTAATTTAGCAGGGATCGGTTTCTGTGATTCATGCGGTGTTAGGTTAACAGGCTCATATGACGGTTGCGGAATGGCTGTTAAATCATCCCCGCACCCCTTCTTGCGCCGCTTATACTTTGGCCTAGTTTCGCGGCCGTCACGTATCATTGTTTCAACGCGACCGGCGTCGGCTAGCACTAAGTCTGGCGGTGGATAGATATGATCCTCTTCCATTTGATTACCTCCTAAAAGTCTTGGCGATAGCGGATTCTAATCACCCGACCGCGCCAGTGTGTAGTACCGACATCAGGCCAAGCAAACGGAAAGTCACTTGGCATGACTTCAATATTCATCACCGTATCCGATAGCAATCCAAGCACTGATTGCTCAATCTCTTTAATCATCAAATCCTCAAGTGTCCGCGCCGCCGACTCGCTAGTATTGCTGCCTTTGTAGAGGATGATACACCCTAGCTCTAGGATGATATCTCGCGTGCTGGTAATCTCGCGGCTCACGTAATCCTTGCCCTCAACTATCAGACAGGCCGGATACTGATCTTCGGCTAATTGAGACACGGATAATGCGCCGTCATTGACTAGATTAAGAGTCGGCACGTTAGTATCTAGATATGATACTAACGCCGTGATTGCTGCTTGTCGCGTCTGGTCAGCCATTGAATTTAATCATCTCCTTTAACCGTGTTAGTAATCCCTCTGCGGTGCGGCGGACGGGGATAGACATGAAATACTTCGGCTTGATACCGCGCCGCGTGCCGAATTCCTGATAGCGAGCATAATCTTTCTTGTTGCGTAATCCGACCGTCATAGATGCGCCGCGTTGGCCCGCGTTGATTCTAGTAAAGCCCGTGATAAATCCCCATAATTGACCAGTGATTCTGCGCAATCCGGTATCAGGATAGAAGTCTTTGCTGGCTCGTTCCATTTGTAGTGATAGCCCGCTTAATGTCAGCGCTATTTCATCCTGATTAGTCTTAGCGAGTTTACCTAGAACGCTACTCAATTCACGCCCCAGGTTCCGCATATTGACTGTTATCTTGCCTGGCATTAGAATCTTGGCCTCTGATATGCGGACAGTACATACTTCACTTCTTTCGGCCAGTCTTTTTCGAGTATCAATTCTTGATCGCCGATGATTAACCGAGACTTACCTAACCGGCCTTCGGATTCACGTCCGGCGAACCACAATAGCGATGCGATAGTAGCTACCGCATATTCCAAATCTTCGGGTACCGGAAAATCATCAGTCAATGACATATCGGACCAATCTTCGTATGTACTCCCACTACCAATGTATGTAGCATATCCGGCTGAGTAGGTTAGCTTGATCGCGTAAGGCTGGTTAGGCCATGCGCCGTAATAGCTATTACTTTCCTGGCCTAGCTTGGGATAATAGATCATCGTATCGTCAATCACTTCGAAGTAGGCCGTTGATTCAGCGTTCCAAACATCGCTGTAATAGAAACTCACTGAGCTAATCGTATTGATCGGCCACTGGTTGGGACATAAGCGCTTTGTAAGATCGCCGGTGTGCCGTTCGTCTGTGATGGTGGTTAGCTCAAGCGTTCTATCGCAGTAGCGTTCTACTTGTTTGCTGGCGGCGGTGAGGATAATCTCAAGCTCGGTATCGTAAGTAGCCGCAGAGATGTTGAGAAATGCTTTACTCTTTAACAGACTCAATCTGGCTAACGCCATTAGATCACCTCAACCTTAAGCGCCGTTGGGCTAATAGATAATACCGTAACTTCGCGCGCTTTGATTAAAGCTAGCAACTGACTAAACATATGAGTCCACTTCCATTCTTCTTCGCGCACCTTCGGATTAACCGAACCGTCATAATAGACCTGCCCGAACATATCAATACCGCAAAGGATGATCGTCTTAGCCCCTCCCCAATAAGCGGCTTGGCAAGCGCACCCCGCTACATTACACCCGCCTCTAAGCACCCCATGTAGCAAGGTTTTACGCGGGTCTTCATGGAAATGTGGCGCATACTTAAAGCTGTAATCGGAATAGACGCGGCCCGCGTTTACATCGCCAAATAGCCGGATAGTACCTAAATCATCGGAGCGATCTAGCGCAGCTTGCCACCAGGGTTTAGGCTCATGCCATAGCGTCCGGTCGAACGTAACCCACAAGGCAGGATCGGGGATACCCTCGATTAGCATAGCTTGGTTCACTGCGATCACGTAAGCATCGTCAGGTATCCTAGACCACGCTGCTTTACCGTTCGGCCCAGTGCCGACTACATACACCGTGGGGGGCAATCCTTGGTATAGCGGCGAGCTAAAATAGTCTAGGCAGTTAGGATTGACGGGCGGTAATAGTTTATCGCGCTCGGCGTTCTCAATATCGGCCTTAGCGCAGTGCTCCCGCTGAATCCGCCGTATCTCGTCTGGTGTAGGCAATCTGTCTGCAAGTGTAGATGAATTATCCGCAGTCATGGGGCATACCTCGCTTCTCGCGTTCGTTCTCAATCCAATCAGTCATACTCGCATAGCCATTAGGCGGGCCATATTGCGATTCTATTAATGCCATAATGCGATTACAGCTAGCGTGATTATAATTAACTCCGGTATCGAATGTATCAGCTATCCAATCTTCTAGCGCGCGAATATAGCGCAGTTGATCGGCGATGATATACTCGCTAATATTGCCCATTAGAACACCCCCATAGCTTGCAACAAGCCATTACTATGATCTTGCCAGCTAAGCCCTTCGCTTAGCATTTTCGCTTTCAGTGTCCGCAGATATTCAGCGGACTCAATCCACCAGTGCATTGTCTTTAGCCCTTTGTGCTCGGTTAGCATACTCGGATACCAATAGCGATTGTCGGCCGTAATCGGCGGATAGTCGAACCAGTGATGTTCGCCGTTCTGCCAGCATAGGTCTAGGCCGATTGTGTGTACTGCTGTCAGTCCCAAGATACCGGCCAGGTGTAGTGCTTGTGCCGCCACCGTTCCGGTCAATGTAGGTACCTTAACGTGCTTAATCATTGGCGGTCCAGTGGCTAGACCGTTATCGTACCGCCGGATACTCCACGGGCTGCCCGTGAGGAACACCGGCCCGCCGCGTCTTACTTTAATGACGTTATGCCTATCAGTTAGGAAACGATAGCGCTTCCAGTTGATTAACCGATATGTAGGACGGCTGTCATTGAATCCTGGCGGTATCCCATATCGTCCGTCCCATGCTTCTACATTGAGATAGTATTTCAGCTTATAACCCAATACGCAACTAACACCATTTACGCCGATAAGAAAATCCGGTTGCACTAAGCGCTTGATTCGTCCCCAATTAATACCGCTAGGGCCGCCTAGAATAATCAATGCGCATCTTGCTTTAGCTTCGGAGCCAGTTAGTATTCGCATTTGATCTAGATCGTCTACCCTAACCATTTAGCACGTCCACATCAATCATTGTAGGACTCATAGACACTACTTCAACACCGGCTTTCTGGATTGTTTTCACTAGCATATTCACATTCCCCAGGCAATCCCAAGCACCGTCACTGTATCCAGGCACGCCACTAACGGTACCATCGTAATGATCGCGGCCTTCCATGTCTACACCGCAAAGAATGATACGCCTCGCACCGCCCCAGAATGCGGCCTGCATTGCACACCCCGCAACCGTCGCGCCGCCTCTTAATGAGCCTTCTATCAGGCAATCATACGGCTCCCAGAATAGGTGAGGCTCGACTTTGTAATGATAGTGAGCGTGAGCTAAAGTAGCAGCGCGTTCGCCAAACAATCTCAGCGTATCAACCTTCATTCCTGGCTCATACCACGGCTGATCTTTCAGCCGCTTATCGAACACCATCCATGCGGTCGGCTTGCGAATTAAGATAGCGCTATTCACTGAGAATACAAACGCATCTTTCGGTATCTGCGAATGATATGGTTGGCCTTTGGCTCCGGCAGCTAATACATAAACGTCACGCGGGATGGAGTGATGTAAATCGCTATCGAAATATTCCTTGCAATCAGGATTAACATACGGCTGAAGTGGCGGAGTAACCCAGGTCTTGTGTCTTAGTGGTTTAACATACGGCCTGCCTGTATGCTCAATCTCATAGACCGGCTCTGGTTCTATCTGCTTCACTCTAATCTGACTAGGGCTCAATGTATACACCCCCTCAAAGCCTGGATTGTATTTTTCTTTCTCTCGAAGCATTGCCTCGATAAGTATTTCAATCTTATCAGCGCCTGTCCAGCGCGGCCGTCCTGCCTTGCCTACATCAGTACCGTTCCAGTGTCGCGTCCCGCCCATATCAACGCCGACCATAATAATCCGCTTAGCTCCGAAGTAGTACGCAAACTGAATCGCACACGCTGAGATGCTAGCCCCGCCACGTAATACACCAGGGATAAGATCATACATCGTCTGGTATTGTTGTAAGGCTGGCCGGTATTTAAAATAGTATTTACAACGCGGATCATGAGCAATGCCGGTACCAAAGATCGGTATCGCATCGCCCATATCGCAGTACCACCAATCTTGTCGAGGGCATTCAAGATCAAATGCAATGTAATAGGTGAACGGGATGCCAATTTCTAGCGCGCCGTTTAGTCCGATTGTGCAAGCGTCTTTGGGGATATAGTCGTAATAGTCTTTGCCGTTCTCACCAGTGGCGACAATGTATACAGTCTCAGGTAGTTTGATATCAGACGAAAATATATCAGGCACATTGTCAGGGACTGCCCCGCTAACTAATGTGCAAGCTGGTCGCAATTTAACAATACCAGCGGCGTTAGGATGATAATCAAGCTCATTGCGCGGGATTGTTGGTATTGCTAGTTGCGTAATGTTTAATGCGGTGCGGCCGTAATGCCCAATTGATTTGCCTTCATTCGTGTAATGTTTAAGTAATCGTTCTGTGGCTTGTTTGGGGTGTCCATATGGCGGCTGCGGTTCCATGTGCGGATCATCTGTGAAGTCCCAATAGTGTATATCCCAGCTATGATATTCGCACCCGACTAGATGTATTGTGTTAACATTCGGCCAGCTAGCCGCTAGCTGAATGGCTCTACCAACCACACGCCCGCCGCTATTCAATGTCCATGGTTTGTATTCAATGTCTTGAATAGGGCTGAGATACGGGAAGCTGTAATAATCATGCGGATAGCCGCACGCTGCTTTGATTAGTATATCGCAGATCACATGCCGCTTACCGCGTAAATGTTCCCACCAGGGCGTATGCCATGCGCCAGCATCATACATGAAATGAATATCGCCCTCTATCAGCACACAAGCACTATTCACTGTAATAATTGTGTACTGCGATAGATCAATGTACCTGAGATTCCAAGCAGACGGCCCAGCGCCAACGATTAAAACATTGTTCTTTGGCGTGAAGTCCTTTTCCAGCTTAACCAGTCCGCCTAAGCATGATCCATTTAGCGCCATAGTAGTTTATTGCAGCCAGTCTATGTAATGTGCGGGGGCGAGACAGGACTGGCAGGACTGGCTTGCCTCGCCCCCACGGGAGGAGAGATATTGGGGTAGCTAGTTACGGATTCATCTCGATACTATCATCAGGCATATCGCCGTGAGACAGAATCGCGAGAATGCAATAGTCGATCGCGTAAGTGAAAGTGCCGGTGAAGTTACTAACCACTCGGTAGTAACGGTAGTCAGGATCAATCTTGACTCCAACCGAGTAGGCGGTATCATCATCGGCGTTATCGTGGATATCAAACACGGTAGCGGTAGCGCCCGTGCCTAAAGTCCCGTCCTTATCGAACACCTCACTTTCACCAAGCGTTACCGCCGTGGTAAAGGCCGCAGTAGCGGACTTCTGGATGGTTGCAGTGAAGTCCATGACGCCATCAGATAGGACTTCCTGGATTACTCCCACGGCTAGCGTGAACGCCAAGCTATCATAGCCCTTGGTGTCAATCGCCAGACCGTTTACATCGGCAGTGCGCGCATCAGGCCGGAGAGCCAGCTTCACTGCCAGGTTGTTAATACTATCAAGACCAGGCATACTTGCCTCCTTTTAACCTAGACGCGCAATACCTTAATTGCTTCCGGCTTCACAACCTTTCCGCCGATCCGCTGGTAGAACGTAAACTCAACATCCGGCTTCGCGGTCAATGGATCGCGGATAACCCACATACCCATGCGCCGTAGTGCCCGATAGCCAGCAAAGAAGTCACCGCAGATTACCGGATAGTTCCCGCCGGTGCCATCATCCGCCATGTCTTCCCATGTTACGAACGGACGGCCTAGCAAGCCCATCGGCAGGCCGGTAGTAGGACTCTTTTGAACCACGTAGTTACCAGCCGTGTCCTTTAGGTTAAACACCTTAGCCAGCGTGTTCGAGTTCATCGCGTAAGTCGCATTGCCTCGATACGCCGACTTAAGGCCGGTGTTATTCCCGCCGTTACCAGCGAACAGCCGCGAGAAGTCGTCAAAGTGAACCAAGTGCGTAGTGGCAGTATTGGTACCGTTGACGTAAGCAGTGGCCGCTACAACATCCGCATTCTGCAAGATGCCTTCCGGACGGCCCACGCCGTTACCGTTGAGCATCGCCAAGCCAAGCTGATACGCACTAGCCTCAGCCGCGTCAATCGCAATCTCATTTTCCATGTTGGCGACGTCTTGTAGCAAGCTCAGAGTAGCTTGCGTCTCAACGCCTAGGATATGAGCCACAATAGTGATCTGGCCGTAAGTCGCGTTAGACTTGGTAGGTTCCGCCGATTCACCAACCCAGTAGCCAGTAGGAGTGCCAGTCCGCTTGGGGATGCGAAGCTCAGTACCTTCGGTAATCGTGGTAGTGCGGACAATCTCAAACACCGGACTCATGGCGATCGTGTTCTTGATGATGTCCGTTTCGGTATTACTCGGTACCAGGAATCCACCCTCCGGAAGCACACCCTCAGACAGTGTGCGCTTTTCTAAATGAGCTACCTTCGCCTGCTCCATAAATGCGCGAGCCTTCGGCGAAAATCCACCGGCTGGTTGAGGTAGACTCAGATATTCATGGAACGCTTCCATGTGCTCATGGTCTACACCGTCCGCAACCTTGGCGCGATTGACTAGCTCAGCCGCCAGCTTCTCGCGTTCCGTGTGTTCGCTATCAAGCCGCTCATTAAGCGCCTCGATAGTCTCTTTCAGTTCGCGTGCCTCGTTATCGCGCCGCGCCTGCTCGGCTACCAATTTGTTATTGGCTTCGCCTACATCAGCCGCAATACGCTTAAAGGCCGTATCAACATCGGCGGCGTCTGCGAACTTATCTGCCCGCTTCCGCCACTCGTCAATGTGCGAACCGAGTTCATTGAGTTTGTCGGCTAAATTCTGAATTTCATCAGGCATTGCCGTTTACCTCCGTCTCAGTTTATTCATCAATCTATCCAGTGCCTGAAACACCGGATCTAGGGCTTGTGAGACGGCGTGCAAGTCTTGCGGCGCTGCCACGGTGATAGCGGCCTGATTCTGAGTGGATTTATCACCCGGCTCAGCAGGTGCTTTTAGTTCGCCCATTTCAACCAGGATGCTACGAATAGCACTCCTAACATCTACTATACCAGCATTCGGGGCCGCTTGGAAACCAGGCGGCGTTAGTGAGTATTCTGCGAGGGCCACTTCTTTTAAGTGACGTAACGAATCTTTCATGTATTCAGTGATTGTGCGGAAGCCGATACTGAGACCAGCGGGCCGCTTAACTTCTTGTGATAGCTTCATTAAAGCCCAGGCAGTTCTAGCAGTTTCGCTTTCCTCAATGACTAATTTACCGCGTACTGCTAGCCCGTGACTATCTTCGCTGGCTTCCGTTCCCATGCCTAGCCAGGACGGCAATTCAAACGGCGAGTGCATGTAGAAAATGGGGACGCGCCCGCCGTTATCTTTCAGTGTCTTCTTGAACGCTCCCCTATCTACAATCTCTTCGTAGCTGGGCACAAGTTCATCGAACACACTAGCATAGCCCTCGAACGTCCCTGCGGTATCTGCTAGTGACTCAATGCGAAATTCAAAGTTGCGATTCTCGATTAGCTTAGTACCCATTGCTATACTCCCAACCCCGCTAATAGCGGCACACCAGTTACAATCGGCGCCACACCGCACCGGCAGTTGATATCAAATCCAGGTTCGCCTAGCATTCCTGGCCCCTGAAACTCTCGGCCCAGATAGCTAAACATTCCCTGTGCATTAGCTACTTGACCATCCATTTGATTATGCGATGCACGAACCTTTTCGTCTCTAGCCGTTACCCATTCCATGCCAACCTGGGTGCCGAGCTTTTCGCTAGCTTGTGCGTAACCCTCGCGGCTTGCCATTGTGTTAGCTCGTGTGACTTCCGTTCGCGCGATTAACTTAGCGCGCCGCTGTGTCATATCCACAATGCTTTCATTGATTATCTTGGCAGTCTCGGTCCATGGGGTACCGATGTTATCAACCAATATCGCCTGTATCTCTTTCGCGGTAGTCTTGTTGATTAAGTGGCTGCGCTCGGATAATTCTTTCGCTAGCCATTGCTCGATACTAGGCCGGTCAGTTTCAAATAGCGTCCCCTTGGCAATCATCTCTAGTGCTTCGCGGCCTAGTTCGATAAATAGAGCGCGCTCAACGGGTCCAACGGTCTCAGCGTATTCCTGAGCCTCTCGCGTTAGATCGAATATATCCGTAATGGCAGGCGGATAGCCGGAGACGAACCGACTGTTAATAGCATCGTTTGCTGACCGCCCAGGATCCAATCTGTCAGTGACCCGCCGCGCCTGGGCTTCCCAGTACGCGATTAGAGCGCGCTCCATACTAGGATACCACCGATCCATGATCGCATGTATGCGCCCTAGGTACCGCGCACGATCAGCTAATGTCGGCAGTAGACTATCCGGTGATGGTTCAAACACATCATCCGCATGAGAGCGCTTGGAGAATTCACTAACTACCGGCGGGGTTAGTTTGAGTAAGGCTCGCGGGATATCGGCCTGCGGGTCCGCCTTGTATTCATCTAGCCCCATGATCGCCCGCTGCTCGTTAATTGAGAGCCAATCTGATTGCACGGTACGGGCTGCAATCTGATCTTCATTCTCGTTTAATTCTAGAATGTTATCAGTTCCAACTACAAACTTGCAATCGTCTAGCCGGTACAGCGGAAAAATGAAATTGCCAAACTCTTCTAGGAATAGTTCCATGAGGGGCACGATTGTATTGTAATAGAAATCTTGCTTGGCGGACTCCATATTGTTGTATGTTCGACTGGCAGGATCGCCTAACAGCACACTAGGCACGCCTAGCGCTGAGCATATCTCTCGCATACCAGTTTGCTTAGTCCCAGCCCAGTCTAGATCGCGAGCGTTACCGCCCATCGTACGATAGTCAGATGCTTCGCCGTAAACTACCACCGTCCGGCCTGCATTATCAACACCGGCGAAAGAATCGGTGAATTGTTTTTCGACTGACTTGCGTCGTTCAGGGTCGGCAATCTGCGGATTCTTTAGAGTTAGCACGCCAGACGGCACGCCGCTATTGCGCATCAGATTGTAATTCCAAGTCTGTGCTGCATTAAGAGAATCAATCACGGTCCCGCAGGCAGTCAGCGGACTCATACCGGCGAACGGGTCTAGCGGATCGGTAAACTTAACATTGAACATTTCGGTAACTGGGATTGAGATTGCCTTTTCGGTCCCGTCTGGCTTGTAGACATAGCTTGTGATAGTAGTTGCGTTATGAATGATCCCTGTCCAGTCCGGCCGGTAGAGCCACATTTCCGGCTTGGTTAGTCCCCGCCCCGTCCCGTCAGTCCCCGCGCCATAGAACCGATTAAAGGTGATACCGGCTAGGTACATTTGATCTGACCACAAGCCGACATATTCAGCGAAGCTCTGGTTGGAGTTCGCACGATTTAGTAAGCGGATAACCGGCTTTAGTGATGCGATTGGTTTATCTAAGTCTTGCTCCTCGCCGCCTTTCTCAATGCCGACTTCTAGCGATTGCAACGCTTGCCGGATGCGCGCCAAACAAGCGTACACTACCGGATTCAACTTGTAGGCTTGCTGGACGTAATCAGTGTATCGCCACGCGGTTGATTGACTTTGCCCGCCGCCAAACATAACGGACGCGGCAGAATCATACGCCGCGCGCTTGAATAACCACCAGTGAGCGAGCCGATCTAATAGGTTCATCAACTAAAGCATAACATTGGAACGCGGAAAATGTAAATGTCAAGCCGCTATATCAGCTAATTAGTTAGCGTAAAATGTGATGTAATACATGGTATAGCGCAGTTGCGAATAATTGGTAGTTCTGCATAAGTACAGCGGATATGTAACAAACGGCCCACCTGGTCCGCTGCTTTCGCTCGCGCGGTGGGCACTGTTAGTTGATTATACCACGCCGGTTGCACGATCGTTCAACACGGGGGAATTAGTCAAGCGCTTGACACCGGAGTCTGAAACACACGGTTGTACTATGTATTCTGGCTGATACTGTCAAGCTCAGCCTCCTATCGACATCCAGCTATATAAACCTTTGCCATCTGTCTGGCTATCTTGATTGCGATTTTACGCAGCCAGTAATAATCGGCATCACTGCTTGCCCATTTTACCCGATAACCATTCCCGATCATTTCTAGCCGGATCTCAACGCCATGCCTGGCGCCGATACGTTCGGTCGCTTGGATGGGAAACATATCGACGTGCAGTTCACTGCCGCCATCGTCTTCACGTTGCCAGATGGTCCCGTATGGGCTAGTATTCATCTCATCCTCCAAGATTCAAGGTGGGCGCAGGCCGGACTCGAACCGGCAACTCCTTATGACCGCCCGTTCATAGGGCGGGATGAGAGGTGTGTTACTTAAACCACCGCGCCCATGTCAAAGACCTACCCGCCTATCACGGAGAGCGCCTGGGCCTCTTATCAGCGGGTAGGTACGTTTATCAGGCGCCGGTTGTTTCGCTTCGGCGATACCCTGCAATTAGGCAGGTTACGTCGCTCACTGGCACAACCGGCAAAGCCTGTCCAGCCAAGTCACTACATGTACCAATACATTATAACACCTAAGCGGCATGTTCGTCTAGCTCAATCAGCGGATTCAGACTCACCGGCCCTAGCGCTCCGATTGCAAAGTATCTCACGCTATCGCAGCCGTGGTCATGCTCTTTCGCTGGCTTATCTTCGCTGCCGTTCTCAGGGTAGTGATACCCCTGCAGGTCTGAGATTGTATGCGCGCATCGCGTTCTATGAAAGTAGATCCCTGGCCGATCCTTGCGGGCAAATAGCTCCCGCACTTTACCGATACCGTCCGCTACTCTAGCTTTAGGTCCGGTGTTCGCCACGGTCGGTATGCCGCTGTAAATCCACTCTTCAATAGAGCCAGGGTTCTCAGGATCAGCGAAGGCAAGTATGATCTTGCTCTTATCTAACCCATAGCCTGCCAGCCGTTCTAGGACCAGTCTAGCTAGGGCTGTGGCTACATGCTGAGTCACGTATATTTCATCGAAGCAATAGGGTATATCGCCCTCATGAATCTGCCAAAGTGTGATAGCGGCTGGCGCGGTGAATCCCCAGTCAACGCCAATCCAAACGGGCATGTCGGGGTTAGGCTCGAATAGGCCAGTGTGAAAGTCTAGATCAAAGTCAGTGTAGACCGAGCCCTGATATGCTACAAACTTCGCGTGTATCTCTTGGTCCGCTAGCAGCCCGTTACCCGTTCGTCTCAGGCTATCCTCCCACTTGGCTACTTCGCCTGGTGGCAGGTTCGGATTATCATAGCTAGTGAAATGCACAGTAGCGTATTCAGGATTGTTGATAGCCTGGGTAGACCAGTCCATGTAATCTCGATAGGCGTGGTTGCCTTTGCCTAGCGGAGTAGTGATTCTGCCGACTCGCCCGCGAAAGTCCATTAGGTTGCGTTCGATGTACTGCGGATAGACCGTCTCTTTCACCCGCGCATCTTCATCTATCACGATAAACGCTACACCTTCACCTAACAGCGATTGCGGCTCTTTGGTAGTCTTGCCCTCAATCCGCGCTCCCCAGGGCATTTCGATAATGCGCTGCACGTCTGACTTGCGCTTAGGCTCATAGCCCAGTAAGCGATCTAGCACTAGCCCTTGCCAGCACCAAGCGAACACCTTGTCAGTCAAATCCTGCTCAGGTGCCGCGATAGTGATTAGCCGCTGAGTGGCGTTAGTGTCCGGCTCAAAGGCAGCTTCCGCCATAATTTCCTGGCTGAAACATCGCGTCTTACCGGATCGCCCGCCGCATACAGCGTAAACGTATCGAGCGCCGGTGTCATAGGCGCGGTGAATGCGTTGCTGGCCTGGGTGCGCAATGTAGCCGGACGGCTCGGATATGAGCTTGTCTCGAACAAACTTGCGCGCTAGTAGAAACCCTGGGCCGTCTAGTGGTAACTCGCCTACTTTGGGCTTAGGCGGACTCATATGAATAACCCCCGTTGCGCCGCGCAAGCGAGCATGATCTCGTTACACTCTGGTTCCCGTGGGTAAGGCGGGCTGGGGTTGGGTGGGTCGTCGCAACGCCTCCACATGATCTCGGCGACAAAGTCAGCCGCTTCTTCTTGGCTAATCTCGGCAGCAATCGCTTTGATCTGATCGATCTTCCCGCGATTCTGTAATTTCAACGCCTTGACGATGCGATGCGCCCGCAGGTCCGGTCCGTAGGCGCTCAATAGAAACGCCTCATTCTCAGGCATGATTTCTGTGGCGCGACGCACTACCTCAAACTCATATCCTGTCCCCTTGGCCGTGGCAACAATCAGGCCGATCTGGTCTGCCGGATAACCCCCATGATGAATGGGATAAGATTTTCCTTCATCCCAGCCATTCTCGATACGCCGTAGGCACTTTTCAACACGGCCCGCGATTTTATGCTCCGCGATGAAGGTTAGGCTATGGCATTGCCCAAGATAATTGATAACCTGTTTTGGTATCCTGGTTACGCTATCGCCATTGGACTTCGTTTCGTAACCATGCAGCCGCCCTGGTTGCACCACCAACAGGTCCGCCACGCACGAGATAAACCAACCACCCAACAGAATCTCGCGCGACGTTTGGAATGGCCGCGCATGAATGGCTGGAATAAGTTGATCAAGCGCGGCTGCGGTGATCCTCTTGCCAGGGGCCGTGATCTCGGGTGGGCAGTCGCCGAAGTAGATGGTGCTGAGTTTAGGCGGCAAGCTCTACCTCCAATTGTTTGCGCCACTGTTTGATCATCTGCCTGCGTTTGGCCTGGTAAATACCTCTGACGCATTCGCAATAGTAGCATACCCCGCACCGGCAACGCTTGAATCTGCTATGTTTATGGATTCTATAAGCTCGGGGGTGCAAATGCTTCATCATGCAAGCGTTATAGCGTGACAAGCTCTACCTCGCGTCTCCACTGGCGATACTCGCGTTGGCGCCGGTACTTGTTAGGTTCGAGCTTGTCAGGCTGGCAGAATATACATGAGCAATGCCGCACACCTAGATCGTGCAACGGTACACAATCTTGGCATGGCATGATGGTATTGCGACGTTTGCGCCACTTGCGGAATAGGCGGTATCTCTCGCGGTTAATCATAGTAGAACCTGTTGCATTTCTTAAGAATGTTTAATACCTCATGGCTCACAGGACCGGATTCATGAGCATAGTATGTAGTGCCGGTAAGAGATTTACCGGTGCTGCGATAATAAAGTTGATCAATCTTAAACAATATCAGCATCAACTTGTCTATCGTAAATGTAGTATCATCCCGGCATTTATGACAGATATACAACATCAATTCCTTGAGTGGCCTATTTCTGCTAACTCTGCCCATCTCTCACCTCCAATTACAATGTACCCCAGATATCATCGGACACTTCTATCCCGAATGTCTCGCGGGTTAGATCACTTAATCCCTGTCGTATCATCTGCTCTGCCCGGTCTCTATCAGACAATCGCAGATAGCCTTTCCATGCTGTAGTTTGCAGAGTCAAGACTATATCCTCATGCTTAACATCGTCGCGCATTGGACACTTAAACTCGATAAGCCACCAGCCGATAGAGCTAAGGGCTTCCGGGGTGTCTAGCACTTTGCACACATACTCATTCGCGGTATTGCCATTCGGCGAATAGAGCATGATTGCGCATGGGCTGATAATCAAGTCTTTAGCGGACACTCATCCTCCAATAATTCAACTGGGGCCGGTGGATAGTATGGCTCTTGCCCTTGCGGCCCTAGCTTACTTGCCAACCGGCCCTAGTTGTAGATTGACTACCCAATCTGTATTTTAGCTTTCAGCTAGGACAGTAGATTATAACCGCTCAGGACGCCAATGCCATACGGGTTCTAGTCCGCTCACTTCCGGCAAGTAGCATCCGTTCTCTTTCTCTGGCCGAACGTACTTAGCTAGGTAGTCAACCTTGCCTTTGCGCTCGACGCGCCAGACTGCGCCCTCCGGTTCGTCTAGTTCACCATAGATCCGATGTCCAACCATATCCAATGCTTCTGAGATACTCAATGGGCCACCGTCGTGAATGGTCGGAGCTAGCGTCAGATAGGCATAGCAGCGCTCTGCTACTGTGTCGTGATTGTACCTGATACGCTGATCCCCGTCCTTGCGCCACAAATCGAAAGCTACAAACGGCTCTAGTCCGGCAAGATCGTATCGCGTACCATGCGCCAGAGCTAGCCATTCACCGCTAACCCATTCGCCCTCTTGCAACAAGCTATCGAATAGTT
>DATIKF010000361.1:0-44175 GCA_035477855.1 Dissulfurispiraceae bacterium | reverse complement strand
GATAGGTGTACGTCCAAGGAACACCGAGGCCCAGTAGGTATGCGCAGTGAGCAGGGTAGCGTAAGAATATGGAATGGAGATGGTTTTATACGACTGCTCCCCCAGCTGCTCCAACCTCGTGCGGCGTTTCGCATCAGCGTCAGATTCGGGCACGTAGGCCTGGTAGAGATCATCGGCCTCGTCCCACTTCTTCCGCCGGGCACTCATTCTCTGCCTCGAGGCCTTGTGGTGTGCTAGGATCCGCTTCAGCAAACGACTATGCTGTGGGCCGTCGAATTGCAGATCGATGTTCAAGCCAGGCATTATGGCGCACTCCTCCATCCAACGAGGGCCTCTACCTCAGCCCCTTCGGGATCAAGCCCCAACTCGTCCTGCACTACGTAGAGCCCACGGGCCTCGTCCAGGGCCATTGCCACTGCATCCAGATCATCGTCGTGGACGACATCGGGATAGGCTACGAATTGGTTGATGAAGCTGCTATGATACTGCTGCACATGAAGGTGCCCGGCCGAGGCTACATCAGAGAAGGCCTGCCGGATGCGGACGCTCTTATGCCGCTTATCCGCAGCCCCGTTGATTTGCACCCACTTCCCGCGCTTGCTCATCTCCTGCTCAAGGTGCCATTTGAGGGTCCTCTGATATCCCGTGGATTCTACACGGGCCTTGATTGGGCGCCAGCGATCCACGAGGGAGAAAAACGTCGTTATGCTCCAAGAAGGATCATGCCCGGTGGATCTATGAAGGTCAAGGAGATACCGATCCTTCCCGATGGCCCCAATCGCTACCTGGACTTCGTAATCCTTCCCCTTGAAGCCCACGGCGATCTCTCGATCTGATGGAGGAGGCACCGGGTCCAGGCCCAGATAGACCGTCATGGACTTGAGGAGTTCCTCTGGCAGGGTGGTGATGTCGAAGTACTTAAGCCACTCCCCGTGGAAGTACACGGTCTCGCTAGAGACCACGGCACATTCCATCTCACGGAGCCAAAGGCTTAGCTGGTTCCGCCGAACGTAGGCCTCTTTCTCAGCCAAGAGCTCCTGTGTGGGATGTCGGCTGGGCCAGCGGCTCTCTCCTTGATCATCAAAGCAGCTATAGACTCGCACCGCCCACTGTGGATCGGAGATACATTGACTGATGAGATCCTCCCGGTTGAGGGGGGTCTGTAGAAGGGCCATCTTCGCATCCGGGCACTCAGAACGGGGGGTGAGAGACCGGGCAAGGGCACCGAAGAACAGATCCGAGGTCTTCTTGCGCTGCTCGGGGGTGGCTGTGTTTTCTTCATCACAGGGATCATCAACCACGATGAGATCCGGGCGGTAGTCCTCTATATTAATCCCTCGAATCTGCCCGGTGATGCCCAGAGCCTTCACGGTGATTGTGATGCCCAGAGCCTTATGTGCAACCTCAATCTCATCATCTGTCCAC
Organism: Dissulfurispiraceae bacterium; assembly: GCA_035477855.1. Taxonomy (GTDB): domain Bacteria; phylum Nitrospirota; class Thermodesulfovibrionia; order Thermodesulfovibrionales; family Dissulfurispiraceae; genus JAAYUK01. Next base: position 42,750 of record DATIKF010000361.1, on the reverse strand, counting down.
TTCGAGCCCCGAGACAGGCCAAAGACCCCGGCCCATAGCGTATTGCGTTCAACCTGGCCCTTGATCCACCGGACAGATTTCTCTGCGCTGCCCTGGGACTCACTTACGAAGAGAATAGTGCGGGAGGTCCCATAGGCAATGCGCTTCGTCGTATACACACGGAGGGTTGTGGTCTTGGCTCCACCACGGAATACAGCCAGGGCGGTGTAACGATGTGCCCGGTCTTCGAGAAGGTCCCAGGCGTCCTTGTGAAAGGCCGGGCTCTCTTGGCGAAAGGTCCGGGGGAAGAACTGGGTGCAATAGAGGCCACTATCCAGAGCACATTGTTCTATAAGCTCCTGCGGGGTGAGAGTAACGGTGGCCGGGGTGCTCATCCTCAGTCCTCCGTTATCTCCCGCTCCAGGGCTGTGTGACCGTGCCCGGTGCCGTTGGAGGGTGCTGAGGGAGCGGTAAGCTCCACAACCTTAGCCTGCGTCGTGCCCTCACGCAGCCGGGCGGCACGTTCTTGGGATTCAAGGATGGTCTGCGCATTGACCTGCACGTTGATGATCCCAGGATTCCCCGTGGGCTTCGCCCCGTAGCCAAGGGCATCGAGGGTCGTATCAAGAACCTGGCCGAGGAAGCGCTCCGAAGCCTGGTTGTTCTCAATCTTCTCAAGCGATTTCGCAATAACCGCGTGGGTGAGCCCGCCGAGTTCCGCCGCTATCGTATGCGTAGCGATCTCCCCGGCGGCATTGGAGCGCTCTCTGTAGAGCGCCTGGAACATATCCGAGTGTATGATCTGACTGAGCCAGGCCGGGGTGTAGCCAAAATACTGCGCACACTCCTTCAGCGTCCGATCCGGATTGAGCACGAGCCAATCCACGATACGCTCGTGTCGGTGGTTGACTGTGAGAACCTGGTGCATCCCTGGTGTCTTCCTCGGCGGGGCAAGGCGTTTGTTATTCTTACCCCTTCGGATCGTACTCGATATGTATGTGGGTAGACTCGTTGACGACATCGTAGTCCTTGCCAAGCTCCTCTCGCAGCGCCCGGAGCGTCTGTACGACATCGTGGCGGCTGGGCCAGCCTTCTACAACCACATCCATCGCCCGGCCTCTGTAATGCAGCGAAGTCGGCATGTGTGCGCCCTCCAGGACGCTTGTGATGGTCACCTGGCCCAGCGGGCACAGAATCTTCTCCACCACCATTGCAATCCGTGGCAGGGCTGTCCCAGCCCCTACAAGATGCTCCACCAGCGCCGGGGGCATAACGACGCCGGGCTTTATGCGAACCGTCATCATCACAATCCTCCAGCCTCCCGCCGAACCGCCATATGATACTCCAACCTCCCCTCCACAATACGCCATTTCCCCCCAGTTGTCAAGCACTATTTCTAATGGATTTGAGGATTGAAAATGGATTTGAGGGGGCATGTGGGATGCTTGTATTGAATCGGGTTTCAATACAAGTATTAATTGCTGCTACTGACCCGATGGGGGAGGAGCTTAATAGGGGTCCCCACCCTCCCCGCATGGGAGCCCCTAGGGTACACCCGATGGGCAGGTGGAGGTTAAGGAAGGTTCATGGCTCAGCGGGCCGTGGATTGGGATGGGTTAAGGTTTGTGTGGTGCCGGGCTCGGAGGTGGTGGTGGGAGGGGAAAGTACCATTAGTACCACGGCTCGGGTCACCCATTTGGGGGGAGAGTAGAATTTACACGAAGGGGTAGAATTTACATACCAGAATTACACGATTTGGCCGGGCTCGGTGGTGGTGCCGGGCTCGGCGTGTTGATTCTATTGGGGTTAGAGGTTTGGCACGAGGGATGCTGTATATATGGTGCGCCCCATCGGGGGGCGCGGCGATCATTGACAATAGAATATGGCTCGTTGGGCATGGTGGAGGATTAACCATGCGGTTCCAATTGCAAAAACACGTTGAGGGAGACTTCGTTCTCGTGGGTACGGATGATGACGGCCAGAGCACTGAGGTCGTGCTGGCCGGACCCACGCTGCTTCAATTCCCGGATAGTCTCATTGGCTCGATACCCGAGGGTATGGTTGTCGTTACCACGGAAGGCCGTGGAGCGATCATAACTTGGATTGCGGTCGAGGAGGCGTAAACCATCATGAAGCACAAACAGGCCATGCAGTTTCTGCTTACTCGCCTGGTGCAGGATCTAACAGAATTACTGCGCCTGACACGAGACAACAAACACACGCGGTTCTCTGGCGAGGAAACGCTACGCCGAATGCACTCTGACGCCTGCGCCCTAGCGGCAGCGTTGGATGTGCCAGCTCCGGACTAAGCTGTAGGGGAGGATAGATCCTCCTCCATGCTCAACGAGTGGCTTCGATAGATGCGGTGGAGGATACAATGTATACTCGCACCTCGTTGCGAATCGACAGCAACGTTTCCTGGTCCTTTACCAACTACGCCTGGCGCATTTGGGTTGAGGGATCATTTTGCACAGATGATGGCTACCGTGGCCCGCACGAGAAAGTGATACTTGTCAAATACGCTGGCGATGCGCCCACAATGGCGGATGCGCTGGCGGAGGTTGCAAGCAAGATCCACGCACATCATGACCACTGGGTTAGCCTGGTTGAGGACTACGCCCGGAGGTAGCACTGGAGGACTAAACCGACACGGAACGCATGGGAGGATATTTGATCCTCCTCCGCGTCTATCGACGCAGAAAGGTAGTTTGGTTAACCAATGCCAAGGGAAAACACTGTAGCAAAGGTAGTCCCAGTTGAAGGCGGATACCGCTGGGAGTTCGCCCACGGGGAGCAGGAGACTGTTCTTCTGAGTGAGCTTACGGAGGAGATCCAAGGGCATCTGATGCTTCACGGACTGAAGCAGAAGGGCTCGGACAACTACGCTGGGGCAAAGGGAGACTCCGTCGTGGCTCATGGGCTGTTCATGAAGTGCATCGATAGCCTGCGGGCTGGAGAATGGAGCGGGAAGCGGGAAGCGGGACCGAAGGAAGAGCCCATCGACTTGCTCATTGAAGCGGTGGTGCTGGTCACCAAGAAGGACGCGGTGGCCGTTCGGACGTCCGTGCTGGCTATGGACAAGGCCACGAGGAACAAACTCCGCCGGGTTGGTGAGATTGCCAAGGCAATCATTGACCTCCGTGGAGCGAGGGCCAAGACGCCTACGCTGGAGAGTTTCGGGCTCGGCTAGTCCTGCTAAAACCTGGGAGCATGGTATCGCTCCCAGGTTTTGTGGAGGACTAGCATGAAGAAGACCATAACACATCCGGACTTTCAACAGAACGCCGCGCACACCGTAAGCGATTACCTGCTCGGTCTCGGTCGGCCTGTCTATATGGTTGAGACTGAACAGGCCCGTTACATGGGCAACACACTGACGCAGGCCCTACAGATGTATCAGCGGGCGCAGGACTCTACGGAGGTCAAAGACGTGACACGTGTCGGCTAGAAAGCGCAATCCACACATCGAAGCCACATAGGGGAGCCACCGGGCTCCCCTTTTTTATTGCCCTTGGATTGTTCTTGAAGCGAAAACGTGGCTCGACGCTTGAATGCTCGGACGGGTTGGAAGGATTGGGCTGGTATGCACTCCAATGGGACTCATCGCGGACTTCAATGGGACTCCAATAGGACTTCTATCGGACTGTATTGGACTGTGTACACTGTAGGGGCATACCCTTTTCCTGGGGTCGTTGAATACATGTATTGAATCTCAAGCCCTTTGTTCTCCCTTCTTCCCTTTCTATCTCCAATTCCCCTTTCTATCTCTCCTGTGTGTCTTCTTCTATCCTTAGTATAATATTTTTTTTAAAGCGGGAAGAGAGATCGTAAGGATTGAGAGGATTGAAAGGATTGAGAGGATCGAGAGGATTGTAAGGATTAGGAGAGATACTTGTATTGAAATGGGATTCAATACATGTATTCACGGGCGTAAGGGAGAGGGTATGGGGGTACAGTGCATACAGTCCGATACAGTCCGATTGAAGTCCGTGTGGAGTCCGTGTGGAGTCCCATTTGAGTCCAATGTGTGGGATCACGAGACGGATGTTTATGATGCTTACAATGGGGTATTGCTAATTTAGTAAGGATGTGGTATAATATTATATGGGGTGGAAAGAGGAACGCTGCAGTACACAATGCCCGGCCTGTCTCCGGGTTGAGCAAGTTCGGAACCAAGCGAACAAGGCATTTGCACAAGCAATCGTTAACCAAGTGCGAGGTCGTGGCTCCACGAATGTTGGAGAAGATGTGCGCCTTATCTGGAATCGCGTACTCGCCGAGAATCCGTGCCAGCAGCCAAGAACGAGGAAAGCTAAACATGGAATGTGAAAACTGCGCTTTGATGACATCAAAGCTGGTGCAATATTCAAATCTTCGAGTCTGCGAAGATTGTCTCAAGGACTTCCTGCGGAGTAGCCTGGATCAAACCGCAGGCGAAGCCCGGCGACGGCAGCAGGAACAACGGCAAGCCAATAGGAATCTCGAATGGCTCCGCCCGGCCTCGATCGATCTGGCTGAGCCCACAGTGCTCATCCACGCTCGAATCAGCGCGGAGACCACTTCGTTGATTCTCAGCCTTCAAAACGACCCCGAGCGGCTTGCGGCTTATGTAGATCTCCTGCGGCATCACTTCAAGCACCTGGAGGGATACATCGAGTCGAAGAACCTCCAGGCAGAGATTCAAAACCGGGTGAGGAAGCGGGATGTGCAGATCCTCAACGAAGCCAAGGCCCGAGTTGAGGAACAGCGCAAGTCTAAGAAAGAAAAGACCCACGAAGCGGATCTGGAGAAGATAAAGGCCCTCTTGGGCCTGGAAGGATTAAGCCAATGACCCTTCTCCAGACCCTTCTCGTACTCATCGGAGGCCTTCTGGGCCTTATGATCTGCATCGGGCACTTGCTTCAGTATCGCTCCAGACAACGAGGACTTAAACGACATGCCAATAAGTCAGATAGGTAGCAATTCTCACAACAAGCGCTCTAGAATCAGGGAAAGAATCGTGGTCTTCCCCGGCGAGCACGCCGTTATACGTACCTACGAAAAGCTCCCCTATACAATCCTCACAGATGCTGAAGAGGACCCCGGGCGAACCAAGGCCATCAACGAGATCCTTCAGCGGAAGGCAAGCAGCCATGCTTAAAGGCCTCTACAACTTCATAATGGAAGCCTTCGGCTGCTGCCAGCACCCGCTGCGTTCCTGGCCCCGGCGAGATCCTAGCGACGGGCAGGATTATCAATACTGCTTCCACTGCCATCTTCGCATAAAGAGCCGTGTGCAGTTCAACACGGCACGGGTAGCTACGAATGCAGATGCAATGAAGGAGGACACCTAGAATGAACACCAGACCTCGCAAGCGCATTGTTGACACTGAGGCTATGGCGGCGATTGTCTCCACGCTGCAGACGCAGCCCACGCTCGTTGTGAACTTCGCCTCCCTTAGTGAAGCCAAGCGCATTCGATTCGAGTTTTACACCTGGCGAAAGACCGAACAGATGGCCGGGAATCCTACCTATGGGGCTACAATACGCACCCGGCTGGAGGGCACGGCACTTATCTTCACTACGGAAGGAGATGCGATTCTCCGTCAGGCTCTGCGAAATGCAGGCATCTCGCCCGGCCGGGCTCACGAGCCCAGCCAACCCGACGAGACCCTTAACCTACAAGAACTCATTGGAAAGCTCTATACGGAAGGAGAACCCGATGGACCCGGAGTCTAACACTCGACCAAAGCCCAGACCCTCGCGCAGGCAGGCCGAATACCATCTCAACTGTGGAAATTGCGAGACCTTCATCATCACCACCAGGCGCGAGGGCCGTTGTCCAAAGTGCCTTATTGCCTTCCGCATTGACTGGCCCAGGATGGACGGAAGCTTCTCAAAGATCGGAGGTCCCGATGCCAAGGCTTGACCCTCAGAGCATTCTCTGCCAGATCCTTACGGATTACACTACCTGGAAAGATCCAGGCACCAAACCCGAGACTCCACTAGAGTGTATACCACAAGCCCAGGAGGTCGGCGTTCTCACCGACGAGTACCCTAAAGTTCTCTGGCAGATGTCGTATGCGTACTACCGTGTTGGCAAGAAGAGGCTCGCGGAGTGCGCCGGGTATCTTATGTGGCAAGAGCTTGAGCGGCTCTTCCATCTCAGTCGCAAGGCAGATTACGGAATTGCCGCCGGGTGGAAGGTGATTCAGATCGTACCGCAGAAGTGTCCTGTAATGGTGGTAAAGGGGAATAAAGGAGAGGTAAACTAATGATGATGACGAGACTGACCGCAAGTGAATACGCAGCGGGCCTCAGGGCCATTGCTGAGTTCTACGAAGCCAATCCCGATCTGCCGACTCCGCAGGCGGAGATAACAGTGTACAACATCAATGGCAAGGAGCAGATGGCTCACTTCGCCCGGGCACTAGTACGTGCGCATAAGGAAGTGGATAAGAAGGCTGATCCCACTTTCTTCGTCATCTCCGCTTCCTTCTCTGGTGTTGTTCTCCGTGCCTGCGATTGGCGCAACAACGTCTGCGAGCGGGTCGCTGTTGGAACCAAGATTGTAGAAGAACAGCTGATCCCGGCGAGGCCCGCCGAGCCCGAGCGCCTAATCCCTGCCCACGAGGAAGAAATCACAGAGTGGAGGTGCCCGTCTCTCCTCGAACTTACGAAGGAGCCAGAGATATGAAGCTCGCTTACGTCTACCCGCATAATCTGTGACACGGAGGCATATATGACAAGGATCAAGGCTTTGGAGACCGTCGAGCGGGAGGCTCGGATCAAGGCGCTGGAGTGGGCTAAGCAGTACAGCACGATCGAGGCCTTCGCTGTTGGAGAAACCTGGTTCGAGAATGGAAAAGCGTGCATCGAGGCCGAGATCGCCCGCCTCAAGGCGGAGATCGAGCAGCACGGAGCGGAGGCGCGGGCAGAGCGCAACGAGGACAACACCGCCTGGCGGAAGTGCGCCGGGTAGAAAGGAGCGGGCACGCGGGCCGGAGCCAGGGCAAATACCGGCCCGCCTTCAACTCAGCAGTCGCTACTATACTGGTGTCGCGTTATTCCGTCGCCGACTTAGGCCAGGACGTAGCGGCTGCTGAGTAGGAGGAGAAGATGAACGAAGAAGATGCATTAGAAGTCATACAGGACACTACAGATAAGCGCGATACCCTCCGTCGGGAGCCTGAACGGGTGATGGCTCGGGCGAAGAAGGCGGAAAATGAACGTTCACGCTTAGAGCACTGGCACAGCAGGGCCAGACGACTCAACCGTGATATCGAGGAATATCTGGCCAGGATCGAGGCTTTGGAGACCGAGATCGACCGCCTAGAGCCTGTTCTCGCCGCGCTCGACAAGGAGGCCGAAGATGCCGAATGATCTCCAGCGTGAGCTTGAGCACGCAAGGGCTCGGGCGGAGAGGGCGGAGAATGAATGCTCGCGCTTGATGGTAGCGAATGAGCATTGGCGCGCCAGAGTAAGTCAACTCAACCGTGATATCGAGGGGTATCTGGCGAGGATTGAGGCTTTGGAGGCCATCGAGCGGGAGGCTGAGGTGAGGGTGCTGGAGATGGTCAAAGAGAAGTGCGCGCTTGGCTTGGATAGCATCGTCATCTACAACATGATCGAGGCCGAGATCGTCCGCCTAAGGGCGGAGAGGGAGGACAGTAAATGAGCACCACAGTCGTCCGCACGCAAGCGGAGTTTGATGCGTTGCCGAGGCGCTTCGACGAGTTCACTATCATCGAAATACGGGCCGAGCCCGGCCTGTTAATTACAGTGTCGGCGGCGCGTGACAACTCCACCGTCGAGGCCCGAGGGAACTCCAGTGTCGAGGCACAGGGGAACTCCAGCGTCGTGGCGTGGGGCGCCTCCAGCATCTCGGCGCGGGGGAAATCCTTTGTTCGAGTGTTCAGTCCTGGAGCCAAGGTGGAATTACAGAATGCATCTATCGCGATACTTCAGGTGCCGGGCGCAACGGCGCTGAGGAAATCTGAACGCGCAACGATCGTGGAGCAGGAGTCAAAGGTGGAAGAGGAGAACTGCACGACCAACAACGATCTGACCAACAGTGAGATCGAGGAGGCCAGGAAGGACACGGAAAGGCTGAAATGGTTCTTCTGTAAACCAGAGCACCTGGCCAATTGGCGCGCCACCGTGGACGGCGCGATGGAGAAGGCCCGCCTCAAGGCGGAGAAGGGAGGAGAGAATGACTGAAGTTTCGATGTATCTGTTTATGCTGATGGCGTGTGGTGGTGCCTTGGTTGCGCTGATTTGGTGCGCGTACCTGTCCCGCAGGCTACACCGCTTGGAGATGCTGTCAGACGGTAGGAGTGAGGCACAGCGAGAGACGAGAGAACAGGTACGAGAGTTGGCCCGGCACTTCGGATTGAGCTTGTCCTGGGTGCCCACAACTAGCGCTCGGTGGGTTGTTGAGAAGCGGGAGGAATGCAATGACCGACCATAAAGTCGAGGAGGCGCTGGCGTTATGCGACGCGGCCAGCGACAACTGGTCGCTCGGGCACCAGGTCAACACCGCCGACGCTAAGACGGAGTATTTTGTTTACCTGGAAGACCAGCGTGTGCGCTGGTTCGGGCGTTACGCGGACTGCCTGTTCACGGCCATGGCCCGCACACTGCTGCCTCGCGCTCTGAGGGCGCTCCAGGAGGCCAGGAAGGACACGGCGCGCCTAGACCTCCTGGAGCGGCTCATCTCGGACGGTGCGGAAGTATGCACGGAAGTATACGCGGGCGAAGGCATCGTCTTCATCCAGAAGGAAGATCCGCTAACCTGCGGCCCGAAGTATGTGTATCGCGGTGAAGGGGCGGCGCCATTGCGCTCCGCCATCGACAACGCAAAGGAGGCAACATGAGCGAAGCATTTGGAGACGAACCATTCATCGAGGCCCGGCGGCGAACCCGTGAGGCAGCCAGGGAAGCTTGGCTAGAGGATCATTGGGACGAACTTGGGCCCGGCGAGTCACCGGACCCTGAACCGGGGGGATTGACAATTTCGTAAGTATGTGCTACAATGAAAATATCATGGAAGATCAATCAGACCAGATGAAAGCCCTTGTAGATCGGGCGCTGGAGCGAGACATCCTTTCGATCCGACTCACTCGCAATGACGCCGAGGCCCTTCGTGCTGCCTTCTATCAATGGCGGCGAGGAAAGCGTATCTTGGGCGAGAATGCCTACGATGGCCTTACCCTGCGCATGACCAGCGACGGGCTGGAGTTCAGACTATTTCCCACAGCCAAGGCTCTTCAAAGGACTGCATAATGCGCGGGAAGAAAGCAAATGAAGAGCCCACCGTAGCTCTCACGGTCTACATTCCAATAAGCATCAGCGCCCAGGTCGATCTCCTTCTCGTGGACCCGATGCGCAAGCGCACGGCTTATGGAAAGAAGAGTGCTCTGGTGACAATGCTTCTGCGTCGTTGGGTAGCTGAACAGAGTTCAATGCTTGTATTGGAACCGGGTTCAATACAAGTATTAGACGCAGCCAAGCCCGGCCACACCAATACCACGGAAGAACAAGGAGTCTAGTTATGGACATGAATCACCTAATGGCCGTCCGTAAGCAGATCCAGGACGGGCAATCAGTTCCCATTGAAACACTCCAGGCCTGTGTAGCTTTCCTCCGGGAGAATCGAATCTCCGCCATCAAGAAAAAGGAAAAGCCTGCCAAGGCCGCCACAACTGACAAGAAATCAGGAGAGCAGATCCTGGCGGATCTGATGAATCTTTGAGGAATCCACAATGGCCTGCCAATATCCACTCCCGAGAACCATTGACAACAGTATGCTCAACTGCTTCCGGACCTGCCCGCAACAATTCTACAACCAATACGTCCGGCGCATCATCTCTAAAGGCACCAGCATCCATCTCGTCGCTGGTGGAGCCTTTGCCCGGGGGCTTGAAGTAGCCCGCCGGGCCTTCCACGAGCACAAGAGTTCCGTAGGCGAAGCAGAAGCCCTGGGCCTTGCGGCCCTATGGCAGGCCTACGGCGACCCGGTCATCAATGAGAAGGACAAGAAGACCTGGGACCGTGTCTCCGCAGCCTACGAGTCCTATCTTTCAACCTATCCCCTGGACGGTGATTTCATCCAGGTCTACCACCCCATCTCCGGGATGCCTTGTATTGAATTCACATTCTGCGTCCCGCTGCCCGATGTTCTCCACCCTGTAACCGCCGAGCCCATTCTCCTGAGTGGCCGGGCGGACTGGATTGGCCAGTATGAAACCATGCCCTTTATCGTAGATGAAAAAACCACCGGGAGCTTCTCTTTCACCTGGGCCGATTCATGGGATCTCTGGGCTCAATTCAGCACCTACGTCTACGCTGCCCGGTATTACGGTATCCCCGTCAAGGGCTCCATTGTCCGCGGCACTGCCATTCTCAAGGAAGAGATCCAGCACAAGCAGGCTATTATCTACCAGCCCGAGTGGAAGCTCGACCGCTGGTATGAGCAGACCTGTCGGGATCTCAATAGAATGATCCAGGCCTGGATTGAGGACTACTGGGACTTCAACCTCGGCGACTCTTGCAAGTCCTACGGGGGTTGTCCCTACGCCGAACTGTGCAAGAGGCAGAATCCCGAGCCCTGGATCTCCATCTACTACGAGGAGAATACGTGGAATCCCCTACAGAAGACCAGCCCATTTCTACTGGCGGAGGTTGAATGATGGCCTGGAAGTATCCTCGGAACCTCCATACACAACCTGTGGCTCCACCTACCACCCGGCGTTCTATCCACAGCCTGGGCACCACAGCCGCCTTTCCAAAGCTCTATATCATCAGCGAGCCTCCACCTAAGGGCGAGATCATAATGCTCGCCCGGCGGAAGATGTCTACAATGGCCTTCATGATCCACCAGATCGAGGAGGTAGGCGCGGTCCTACAACTCCCTGCGACCTTTCGAAGCATGACCGCCACTACGCCCTTCGGCGAGTTCAAGGCCATACAAGGCGTCCTTATCACCAATGTCCAGGAGGAGATTGCGCTCTACCAGGAGCTTATTATGCAGCTGGCGGTGGAGGAGTATCTTGAACCCGAACGCACGGCGAAGAAGTTCGATCAAATCTCAAAGCTCGTGACACTCGCTAATGGAACTAATCAGCGCGGGGAGAGGGAGGCAAGCCTCTACCGGGCAGTGCAAATGGCGAAGAATCTAATCAGGGAGGAGAAGCAGATATGAATCAAAGCATAACAACAACCCAAACCAACAAGCCGACAACCAGATCCTTTCTCGACTTGATAAAGGAGAAACAAGCAGTCAAAGCCCGTTGCCTTCTCCTGGACACCTCGGGCTCTATGAGCGGACACTGTGATGACGGCAGGACACAGATCGCGGCTCTCCGTCAGCTTGTGGAAGACTTCCCCGGCGAGAGGAAGTTCATTTTCAACGACGTGTGCTACGAATCCACGACTATTCCTGCACCAGACAGAGGGACCAGCCTGTGCCTTGCTCTAGGCACTATCAAGTCCCAGGGTATTACACACGCAGTCCTCATGACCGACGGGGCTCCTACGGATACTGGTGGAGACCCTGAGAATGTCTATAGGGCCGCGGAGGGTCTCCGCCTGGACATCTTCTACGTAGGCCCCGGCGAGCCACCACCCTTGCTCATCGAACTTGCGAAGCGCACGGGCGGGACCTTCGGAGCCTCGAATCTCAAAGAAACAAAGGCTTTATCACAACAGATAAGGGGGTTGTTAACATGAACATCGCAGAATCCATCACGACAACTGCGTCAAGGCCAGAAACAGGCCTGCAGCGTTGTCTAGCAACGTTGCCGGAGATAGTTAGACAGGCCCAGATTGAGCTAGACGTGCTGCGCAAGCGCCTTGAGCCAATCCTTCACGTGCCCGGTTCGGAAGTTTCAACCAACATACCGCCGGGTGCCATAGCCATCTGCTGTCCACTAGAGGGCAGTCTGACAGAACTGCTTTCGGTGCTACAATTACACTGTGCAGAGATAAAGGACTTACACAGTCGGGTAGAATTATGAACTACGTAGTCTCTACACCTACACCAAAGCCCAAGACCCAAAGTCTTCAGGGCACCAATACAATCCTCCTCGGCCCAACGAAGAGCGGCAAGACCACATCCCTCCGTACCGTGTTAGATGTTCCGGACATCAAGAAGATCTTTGCCATCTTCACCGAGCCCAGGTTTGATGTACTAAGCCGGGATGTCCTGGACCGCATCCATTGGCGCTACATTCCACCGGGCCAGGCCGATTGGGCAGCCCTTCGCAACGCTGCCCTGCAAGTCAATACCATGAGCAACGACGCCCTGCAGAAGATCCAAGGCAGCGGCCGGGACAAGATGAATCAGTTCCTGGATATCCTCACTCAGTGCAACGATTTTGTAGACCAGAATGGAGAACGCTGGGGAGATGTTGCATCCTGGGGGACTGACAGGCTCCTCTGGTTCGATGGCCTGACCGGGCTCAATAAGATGGCCCGGCAACTCGCCGTCGGGATGAAGCCTATCATGTCTCAACCCGACTGGGGCGTGGCTATGAAGACGATCCAAGACTGGGTTGAAATCATGACCACGCAGACCCGCTGTCACTTCGTCCTGATCTCGCACATCGAGCGGGAACTCGACGAAATACGTGGTGGGAGCAGGAACATGGTCAGCACCCTCGGACGCAAGCTCGCTCCGCTCATTCCCACCAACTTCAGCGACGTGATCCTCTCCGTTAAGGAGGGTGCCAATTTTTATTGGGACACTGCCGATGTCAGCACCGACGTTGGCTCTTCTAACCTGCCTCTGGCGAGTAAGCAGCCAGCATCCTTCGTCCCACTCTTCGAGGCATGGAAGAAGAAGGGCGGTGTCTTTGAACCGTAGACCCAGATGAACGAAGGAAAACGACAAAACAAGGAGAACAACAGAATGTTCGACGTTGATGCTTTCACCAATACCGTGTATGACCAGGCTACCTCGACTTCGATGATTAACGTGCCCGAGGGCGTGTACAATGCTTCCATCCAGAAGTTCACGCCCAGGGAGATCCAGACAAGGACCGGGGACAAGGCCGTCGTGATGGATCTATACTGGGACGTGGATGATCCCGCTGGTGCAGTCAAGGCTGCAACGGGTCGGGACAAGAATCAAGTCCGGCAGTCGCTCTTCCTCGACGTTCTGCCCAACGGCAGTCTGGATATGAGCGAGGGCCGCAACACACAGCTCGGCCGATTGCGAGAGGCCTTGGGTCAGAATCAAGCCGGCTTGCCCTGGGGCTTTCAACGGCTCCTGGGTGTTCCCGCTGTGATCCTCGTCACGCACAAGATGGACGGGGATAAGATCTACGCCAACGTGACCAAGGTGGGCAAGCTCGGGGAGAACCTTTCCTGAGAGAAAGGAGACCGGAGTTGATCTAAGCCAAGAGGTAGGGGAGCGTGGGCCAGAACTGCGCTCCCCTGTTTTAAGGAGGACGAGAATGGAACTCTTAATCTTGCTATGCTGGGCGGCTCTGGCAATGTGGGAGCATTATAACAATCCCGAGAATTGATGGATGACTGACATAGAACGCTGCATCCTCGAAATCCGTAGATACAAAGCCGAATACCTAGCCCTATCTCCAACCGAGCAAAAAGCTATTCTTCCCTTGCATCTTATTGGTCTCCTGGACTGGACTATTGAAGAACTTCTCTTGAGGGAAAAAGATGGAAGCTTATCCAATTACTGCAATCGAAGTAAAGCCCCGGATTCGGACGGAGATCGAGGAGGAAAAACTCCTTGAACTGGCCGAGTCCATCCACCGTCTAGGTCTGCAACATCCTCCCGTGGTGAAGAAAGAGGGCAAGGCCCTGGTTCTCATCGCCGGGGAGCGCAGACTTCGGGCCATCACTAAGCTCCACGAACAGGGATTGACGGTGCGGTTTATGAACTCCACCGTGCCCAAGGACTACATCCCAGTCTCTTATTATACCTCCATAGATGCAACAATGGCTAAGGAGATAGAACTAGAGGAGAACATTCGCCGGGTGGATCTCTCCTGGCAGGATGTGGCACAGGCCACGGCTGAGCTTCACGAACTAAGGAAGGTAACGAAGCCAACGCAGACCCTGACCGACACCGCAGTTGAAATCAGTGGGCTTCTGGGCTCCCAGGTCTCCCCGACGCAGATCAGCAATAGATTAATCCTGGCGGAGAATCTCAACCGCCCGGCGGTAGCTGAAGCTAAGAATGAGAAGGAGGCGATGAAGGCCCTGCGGATGGAGCTGGAGCGGACCTTCATGAGTGCCATAGGTAAACAGACCCACGGGCTCGTTGACAAGAAGCATAGAGTAGAACTTCTCGATGCAGTCACGGGAATGCAAAGGTGTCAAGATCGCTTCTTCGATTGTATAATCACCGACCCTCCCTATGGAGTGAACGCCGAGGATTTTCGTGTCCAAACCACTACTAACATTCATCAATACCAAGATGACTGGAAAAGCATCCAGCCCCTCCTTGCTACGTTCCTTAACGAAGCCCGCCGTGTTACAAAGCCGCAGGCGCACATTTACATCTTTCACGACGTGCAGTACTTTCATCTGTTGAAGGAGATGGCCCGCGAAGCCGGCTGGGACCCGTGGCCCCGGCCTCTTGTCTGGGTAAAGGACACCGGGCATATTCCAAGACCTCACCACGGACCCAAGAGGCTCTATGAAACAATCCTCTACTGCCTCAAGGGAGACCGGGCTGTTAATCACTTGGACGGTGACGTAATCACCTGCTCTAATGAAAAGGACCGCCTCCATGCAGCACAGAAACCTGTCGAGCTTTACAGGAATCTCCTGGCCCGTAGCGTATATCCTGGGTGCTACGTGCTTGATCCTTTTTGTGGTTCGGGTACTGTCTTTCCTGCTGCCTCTGCTCTTGACTGTGTTGCAGTGGGCTTTGACAACGACCCGGCAGCTGTGGCTATGTGTGTGGAGAGGATGAAGAATTTATGAGATACATCCACGGCTCCGGCCCTGATGGGGCGAAGATCCTCCTCGTAGGAGAGGCCCCCGGCGAGCAAGAAGAGTTCGCCGGGAAGCCCTTCGTAGGCACTGCCGGGGGAGAACTTGATCGGGAGCTTGCAGATGCTGGTATCTCCCGCCACAGCTGCTACGTCACCAACGTTGTTAAGCATAGACCTCCAGGCAACGACATATCTCAATGGATCATAAGCCCTACCAAGAAGCGCCCGGCACCAACTGGCTTCGTCCCCTACAGAGACCGCTACGTTGCCCCTTCCGTAAAGGAGCACATCGAGGACCTATGGCGAGAGATCAACGCTGTGCAGCCCAACGTCATCGTACCTCTTGGAGGCACAGCACTATGGGTACTCACCGGGCACGATTCCATAACATCCTGGCGTGGAAGCATCATCGAGACGAAGGGGGAGGACGGGCGGACCTTCAAGTGCATTCCTACCTACCACCCGGCCGCGGTCCTACGCCAGTACCCCTGGCGATGGGACGCCGTGCAGGACTTTCGCCGGGTTCGTGCGGAGGCAGAGTTCCCGCAGATCAAAGACCCCAAATGGAACTTTCTCATCCGACCTACCTATGATGCAACCATAGGTATCTTGAACTGGCTCCTTGCCCGACTGGATGGAGGTGAAAGCCTCAAGCTCGTCGTTGACATTGAGACCATTCCAAGAGCCTTACAACTCGCGTGCATTGGCCTCGGCTGGAGCAAGACCGATGCCATTTGTATTCCCTTCATCTCTCGCTCCGCCCACGATGGGAATTATTGGCCCACAATGCTGGAGGAAATGAGCATCATCCAGCTCCTCACAAAGATCCTCACCCATCCATTCTGCCGTGTAGTCGGACAGAACTTTCTCTACGATGCCACGTGGCTCGCGTTCCTTTGGGGCTTCCGTTGCGTTCCCTGGATGGACACCATGCTCGCTCAGCACACGGCCTACCCCGGCAAGGAGAAGGCCCTTGATTACATCTCCAGCATCTACTGTACCTTCTACCGCTATTGGAAAGACGAGAGCAAGGAGTGGCATCTCAAGGGCGACGAGGCTATCTACTGGACTTACAATTGCCAGGATTGCGCCTACACTTGGGAATGTGCAGAGGTCCTTCTCAGGGTCCTAGAGAAACGCGAGCTTCAGGAACAATTCGATTTCCAGATGAGCCTTTTTGCCCCTGCCTTGGATATGATGATACGTGGAATCAGGGAGGACGACAACCAACGCCGGCAGCTCTACAACATCGTAGACAAACAGATGCAGAGAAAACTCAAGTTCATCCACGAGGTCTTCGGTCATGAAGTCAACCCCCGTTCTCCTGTTCAACTAAAGGCCCTTTTCTACGACGACCTTAAGATCAAGCCCGTCCTCAATCGCAAAGGGATGAAGAAGGACACGGCCTCCATCTCCGTAAACGACGAGGCGCTTGAGATTATCAAAAAGCGCGAGCCCGTCCTCGTCCCCGTATGTGAGGCCATTAAGGAATATCGCACCCTTGGTGTGTTCAAGGGCAACGTCCTGGGCACGGAAGGCCCAAGGGACAGGATGCTTTGCTCATTCAACCTCGCCGGGGCGGAGACCTTCCGCTGGTCCTCCTCACAAAATCCCTTCGGCTGGGGAGCAAACATGCAGAATATAGCTAAACTCCAAGTAGAAGACCCGCCCGATGTCCAAGCCATTGCAAAGGAAATTCGCCGTCTGTTCATTCCTGATGAAGGCATGATCCTTGCGAAGTTCGATCTGGAAAAAGCGGATCTCCAGGTTGTCGTGTGGGAGGCGGATGATATGGTGCTCAAACAGCGCCTTAGAGAACGTGTTGATATCCACGCTGAGAATGCCAAGGACATTGGAATGTCGAGACAAATGGCGAAGACCTTTGTCCACCTTACCAACTACGGAGGGAAGGCCATTACCGCCGCAAAGTCCTGTGGAATAACCGTCCACGCAGCGGAGCACGGGCAGAAGCGCTGGTTCCAAGCACATCCGGGAATACTCGACTGGCACAGGAGGGTCGAGGCCCAGCTGCAATCCACCCGCACAGTGGCTAATAAATTCGGCTACAAGCGCTTCTACTTCGACCGCATAGATAGTGTGTTTAATGAGGCTCTGGCTTGGATACCACAATCCACTGTGGCCATTTGCATCAATAAGACACTGAAGGCAGTCTCTGCCCGGCGGGAGATCCAACTCCTTCTCCAGGTCCACGACGAAATTGTAGTGCAGTGGGCATACAGCCTGGGTCTTGCGCCCGTCGAGCAAATCAATGCCATCTTCAACAGCATCATAGTCCCCTATGAAGATCCTTTAATAATCCCTGCCGAGTGTAAGCTCTCTGTGAAATCCTGGGGGGACTGTGTGGATCTGAAGCAATTCAAAGAGGAGTGTAAAAATGTATGTATTCCTGGTGTTCTATAACTATGCTGCTGGTGCCTATGTAGGTTTCAACCTGCGAACGGCCATAGCGCAGGTGCCCATAAACTCAGATCCAGACAGCTACACGGTCTGCCTATGCCGCCCTGGAAAAGAGGACGAGTACATAGAGAAAGACCTGCTGACCAAACCGAGTATGACACTGAACGAGATAGGCCCGTTTGTCCAAAGGCTTGGCGCAGAGTTACTCGACTCCTACGTGCGTCCGGGCAGCGTTTATCTCTCAAAAGATGTTCCTACGGAGGAAAAGCAGAAAACATGGGTACGCTGGCGAGATGGTTTGGCAACCAGAGAAGAACTGGTCGAAGCTCATGAAGCTAATCGAAGGTGGAAGAGTCCAGAGGAATTAGACCTAGTTGAAACACTTGTATTGAATCGCGTTTCAACACAAGTATCATAATGCGCAGACTAAAAGATTGGCTCCAGACCTATATTCAATACACCCAATTCTCTGAAGCCCCACAGCACTTTCATTTCTGGACAGGGGTCTCAGTCATCGCCGGAGCCCTGCGCCGTCAGGTCTGGCTGGATATGGGTTATTTCCAGTGGACACCGAATTTCTACATAATCCTCGTAGCCCCGCCGGGCATCGTTACTAAGTCCACCACCGTAGACATAGGCAAGCATCTCCTAGCAAACGTCTCTACAGTGAAATTTGGCCCGTCGGCTCTTACGTGGCAGGCCCTAATCCAAGAGCTTCAATCCGCCTCGGAACTCTTCCAGACCGAGGACGGGACTTTCTACCCCATGAGTTGTCTCAACTTTTTCGTCCGAGAGTTCGGGACGTTGGTTGATCTTCAAGACCGTGTGATGATTGATGTGCTCGTGGATCTGTGGGATAGCCCGCAGGGCACCTGGGAGAAAGCTACGAAGATGTTCGGGCGGGAGTCCGTCGCCAATCCTTGGATCAACGTGATCGCTGGGACCACTCCAGCGTGGCTAGCAAGGAACCTCCCGAGGGAGATGATCGGCGGGGGCTTTACATCTCGCTGCATCTTCATTCTTGGAGAGCGCAAGCGACATCTTGTCCCCTATCCCTCCCGTTGTACCACCCCGGAGTGGCTTGAGAAGATCAAGCAGGATCTCATCATCGACCTCGAAGCCATCTCCATGCTCAAGGGCCCGTTCAAACTGACCGAGGAGGCCTTTACCTACGGGGAGGACTGGTATAAGGAACTCTACGCCCAGCTAATCCAACACGCGAAAACGCATACGGACTTTGGTGGATATATCGCAAGGAAGCAATCCCACCTACACAAGCTTGCTATGGTAATAAGCGCCTCCAAGCGCGACACGTTGGAGATCACAGCCAACGACCTTCGGGTCGCGTCGAAGATTCTCACAGCACTAGAAGCTGATCTCCCGGCCATCTTCCACAGTATCACCACCACGGAGACTATGGAGCAGGCAGGGAAGCTTGTGGAGATCGTCCAGGAGAAGGGAATAATACGTGTCACTGAACTCTATCAGCTATTCTTCCACAACGTCCAGTTCCATGTATTCCAGGACATGCTTACCAGCGCAGTCAACGCCGGGTATGTAATGCAAAAGGCCACTAATGATGGAATGTTTATTGTGGCACTGGGTAAAGCTGCTGGAATTGCTGGTGCAGCTCCAAGTAACGTCGCTGAGTCGGAAGTCCCAGCGAGCGTAGATTCTGGTTCTTGACACGGGTTCTGATGGACTCCTGAAGCTCCGCCGGGCTCAGCCGTACCGAAGCAGGCGCATGTTGATTGTATCTTTGATACGCCGTCAGTTGATCCGCTATTCCTTCTCTATTCCCTTGCCCGACCGCGAGCGCGTAGGCTGAGAGAATGGACTCTCGTCTTCCCAACCAGTAGACGATTTCTTGCCTCTCTGTAGCCCTTGCCTCCATCCCCGCGGTGACCCTTGTTGGTGTGGCTCCGAGGAGTTGTCCAACGATTTCAGTAATGTGTGCAGGGTTCTTGATGTCAAAGTCCACCAACGGTTCTCCCTGGGCATTTACATAAGCTCCCTTCGTGACGTAATCCCCTACACGGCTAAAGTTCCGCACAATTGAAGGCATATATTTAAGGAATCGTGTACTCTCTGCCGTAGGATCGACTAGGGCCTGAAACAGATTCATCCCGGTGCCCCCGGCGACGCCTACAACCTGCATCAAGGCATCCAAAGTTCCGCCCTTCACATCTCTAGTCCCGGCGAGAACATTAGAAATCTGCTCCGTACCAGGTATGATTCGTCCTAGAGAAATGGATTGAGATATATCAAAGGCCGGGAAAGGCATCCCAAACAGTCGCTCTGTTGCTGTCATGCCCAGGCTATATCTAGCCAGTCCATTCATTACTGCATCCGGATTCGCCCCGAAGTCCTGAATCAAGCCACGAAGTTCGCTCTCGGCATCCACACGCCAGTTCGCATAACCAGTCTTTGCGGCGATGAAGGAGGACAGTCCTGTGATTAAATCAAGAAGGTTCTCCCCAAATGGAACAGCATTGAGCCCGCCCAACACTGCCATCATCATCCAGAAGCGCCAGCCGCCTTGATTCATAAGGGCGAAATGTGTAGCGTGCTGTAGATAAGAACGGAAGACAAAGAGCGCCGGAGCCCAGTGGAATACGAGGGGCCTGTTCCACGCTGCATATTCCCAATGAGTATCCAGCACTGCGTCCTTTGCAAACTGGAATTGGGCCTCTGCGTCCATATTCTGCTGTCTGGCAAGATCAATAGCCGCTGCAAAGGTCTGATTACGATTGAAGCCCTCGCCGGTCTTAAACATCCACAGCCCGGCGTCCAGGAACTGCTTAAAGCGTAGATCAAGCTTGGCGCCGGGAAAGAAGCGCGTGAGCCATTTATACTCCTGAAAGGCCGCCAGATTAGCCGCCATGCTCTCGTCAAGAAAGCCCTCTTCCCAACCACGAGCAAAGTGTGGCGCCAGATCAGCTGGTAGACGCGCATCATTCCCCTGGTGTAGATTTGGTCCTACTATCGTAGCGGCTTTCGCCAGCGCTTGGGCAACAAGCCAATCGGATTTCCCTGAAGGCACGCCCAATTTTGTAAGTTGCTTGTTGAGGTACGGGTAAGTAAACAGGGGGACCTGACACAGATTCACCACAGCATGTTTCGCCGAGCCCAAGAAATACCAAGCAAAGAGAAGCCCTCCGACTCTACCAGAGTAGTTCTTAGGATTGAGCAGTTCTCCATAATGCCTAGACATGGTTTCATGGATCTGTTGCTGCCCGGCGGCATAACGCATTCCTGTAGCTGGGGGCTTAATACTCTTAAGCGCCATCTCTAATCCCCGGCGATGTGTGGCCCTGGCAATATGATTCGAGGCGTGTCTAACGTAATCACAAAACGCAGCCTGGAAGTCAGTCGAAAAGCCCTCCACACCTTGACCATGCCTGGCTTTAAGATGTTTAACGAAGCCTTGCCCCGGAGCCATCGTGTACATGATTTCCTTGGCCCGCTGTAGTTGGTAATTAGTGAGATTCAGCCCGGCGACCAGTGTGTCAAAGAGCGTAGGACTAAACCCAATGAACTGACCCTCGAAGGATTCCACATACCGCGTAGAGACATCGACGGGCTCGTTCTTGAACTTTTCCTGCATGTCTGCAAATGATCTATCCCGCTCTCTCTTCCACTGCCAAGTGTAGAAGGCTACCGTCCCACCCTTCTTAATAGTCTTTCCATCATATACCATCTGCTCCTTAGCACGTACCAGAATCCCGTGCTTGCCAAAGCGAGACATAGGGAAGTAATTACGATTCTCAAGCTGCGCAAAGTTCTTGTGGATCTCATTAATGGCCGGGCCAGCCAGGGCTCTATACAAAAACCGCGCTTCTTGAATCTGGCTATCTTTGAGCATCTGCAGAATATCCACCAGAGTCTTATCTACTTCCCAATAGACTTCCAGCACCCTCTGATCCGTAATGCCCATCGCGGCAGCCTTCTGGATAATCTCTGCTTGTGAAAGCCTCCGCTCTTCCTTCATCGACTGTTCCATCACAGTCCCAATGAGATTCGAGAGCTGCTCGGATAACTTCCCGTGGATCTTCATCCAATGCTTCATAACCTGATCGCCCCACATCACAACACGGTTCTTGGTCCTGGCAAAGAGCTCGACCATTTCCTTATAGATCTTAAGCCCGGCCACTGTGGGAAACATCTTCTCGAACTGGCGCAGAGTGGTCCAGTCTCGAATAAACCGGCTGACGTGTGTGATGCCTTCCTGGATCTCCTGCTGCCCCTCCGTCCCGTCCAGCATCTCCAGGGCTTTCTTGGAGCGCTTGAGCACCCGCCCGGCTAACTCATCGGGCTCGGCTGTGGTGGGCTGGAGGCCTTCCGCTGCCCGCTGGCTTCGGAGCCAGTTGACTGCTTTGCGATAGTCTGCCGAAGGCGGTGGGTAATCTCCATGAGATTCAGGCCCATCTTCTTGGAAATACTCGCCGGGCTTGGTTCCAGCTCCACCCGACTCACCTTCCCAAATCTCACCAGCTCTGCTAGCTGGACTCCGAGAATCAACAGGTTCCTGAGCTCCTGGCCGATCCGTTCGTCCTGTAGCGTAATCCGTTTTTCGCTCCTGAGCAGCTCCCTGGCGAGATCTGGCGCGAACCCTGCGTTCGAGTTTAAGAATGTCCGGGCTAAATCCTGTACCCTCTGCGTTAGTGTAGAGCTTGTAGAGTTCATTAACGAACCCCTCCTTGATTGGAGACAAAGTCTCCGCGATTGTTTTGATAGCTGCTTCATGTCGCCCGTCGTGTCCCAGAGCAATAGCGTGTGCCAACTCATGCACAAGAGTTGTATAAACGTCAGCCGCCATAGAATTGGGCTGCGTCTTGCGCATCCTCCCCGGCAACAATTCCAGGCCGATAACAAACTTACTTAAATCAGGCTTAATGCTCCAGAAAGAGCCGGCTGTATAATAGCCACGCTTTTCTTTTAGATAAGCATACCCTACATCCTCTAACCGTTCGGATATGGCTTGAAAGCCTGGGATCGCTCCTGCAGCGGCCTCTAGTAATACTGTGGCTTGTCTAGTGTAGGTATTGACATGAACCAGAATCTTGTCGATAATGGGCGCAGTGCTTATAACTTTAGCAAAAGTATCATCAGTATGTACGAAGTGCCCACTAGTTGTTCTCTCGTACTCAGTAAATGCCCGTTCATTCAAAACCGCTCCTGCGGTATGAGATCTGCGACGATCCTGAGGCTGGGGCTTGCTTGGATCCCCGGTCCAAGGTGACCATAGATGCCTTGCAGCAGGATGCACCCTACTGCGCCAGATATTATAGTCCTCTACTGCCAGAGCCGCATTCCCTGGAGTGGTATAAATCCCTACATTCAACAGCTTTCCATCCGGCCCCAGAGTTACAAAATTCGTTCCCTGCTGTTCTACACGAAAGGTCCCGTTCGTATAAACCTCTCGCACGGGATCCTCGACCTTGGTCCAGCCCTGCGGCAGCGTTCGGCCTACCGTGGCCGCTGCAGCCTTAGCCACAAGATGCGGGGTGTTGAAGGTCCGTGGAACTCCATCCGGCCCCTGCCATAGATACTGCCCGCCGTTCTCTGGGGAGAACGTGGCCTGCTCATCGAAGCTCCCAGTCGCCGGGTCGAAGTTCTTGTAGAGATTCCCCGTAACCTCATCCTTCCACCAGTCCGTGACCTCAGGCACAGGAACAAACGCTGCGGACCTTCCTCCAGTAACTTTGTCCGTCAGAACGAAGAGCCCCTCCGTATTTTGCGCTACGAGCCCGGAATCAATCAGTGTCCTCAGCGAGGCTTCTTCATTTATCTCCAGCGCCTTCCTTATCTCCACATCCGTGTATGTATCAAAGAGCCCCTTTACACCACGATTCTTCTTAACAGCTTCTTGTGCTATAATCTCCGGGGGCCGGGCATCCTGTTGGGACACGGCATCAGCCTTAGCCGATGGGGTAGAAGCCTGCACAGCAGTAATGGTGGTGGTATCCTCCGGAGGCTTGACCTCCGAAAGATTCGGAGAGGTTTCCGGCGGAGGAGTCCTCGGCCCGCGGGAGGCTTGGATCACATCAACAGCAGCATAGGGAATACCGCCGGCAAAGCCCCCGGCGATGGAATTGAGAACACGTGCGAGCGCTTCCTGTGCAGTGGGTGGAACGCCAGCCATTGCTTCTGCTAGCATAGGCCCGACCTCTTGGGCACCCTCTGTAGTACCTTCCAGTCCTATTGTCTTAAGCCCGGAGGTAACACCCTTGAGAAAGCCTGCTTTGTACTTAGGAGTCCATACAAGTAATTTACCTACGCGAATGGGCACTACGGCTTCCAACAGCATGTTCGTGGCCCCAACACCTAGGCTACTAAACCAGGCAGTCCTCTCCGCCACGCCCTTCTCGCGCAGATTAACGACACTGTTTCCCCCTTCCAGCAAGAAGGTAGAAAGCAGCGTCAATGGTATTCCACCAGTGGCATATGCTGCCAAGGTCCCTGCCGCAACAGGCACCATCTGTGCAGCATTCTCCGCCACGAACCTCATGGCGTCTTGTGGATTCCGGATCTGTGTTACATCCATCAGCCCGGTGGGGGCAAAGGCTGTGGCTGCTTGTGTTATACCCCTCCCGGCCTCTACTATCTGCCCGCCCGCCAAGTCAGTCCAAGAGCCTCCAGGCGCAATCTTGGCAACATGCCCAAGAGCTTCCACTGTGGTCCCGGCGGCCCTTCCGACCGTTGCTACCCCGGCCTTGAGGCCTTGCCCGGCGGATTCGAGGAGTGAGGGAGAAGGCGGAGCGGGCACTGTACCAATTGAGGGCGTAGGACTCGCCTCGGCTTGTACCTGACGCAGTATCTCTAACGGGTCGTAGGTCCTCTCCGCCTGTACCTGCTCAAGAATCTTTCGTGGATCGTAAGACAATGTAGGTGTCATAGTCACATACTCGGCTTGAGCGTATCCTTGTATCCTTGTTCCTTGTCCTGTAGCCACTTGCGCACTTTATTCTGCACGTCCTTAGAGAAAAGGGACCAAGTACGCTTTAGCTTCGGCTCATCAGGACCACCTCCAACAAATTCATAAATAGCCTGCGCACCTTCCTTCGCAAGCCTGGCGGCATTCTCAAGTTCTAGTTTACTGACAGCGGCACCAACCTGAAGGTTCTTTCCTTGCTCCTCCAGAAACGAGGTAGTAGGAGGAGACTGCTTCGGCTGTGCTATGGAAGGAGCAGCCACGGTCCCGGTTTTAGGCTGCACTGGAGAAGGAGCAGCGGTAATTGGAGCCGCACTGTCTACGATCTCTATGCCTATAGCCTCCAAGTCCGCCTTGAATCTGGCTGGTGTGACGCCAGCCTTCTTCGCACCCTCTTCTACCATAGCCATAGTAGTGCGCGTAATAGGTGCCACCGGGCCGACAGCCATAGGATTTACCTCCGCGCCCTTATAGCCAGCCGCTGTGATGAGTCTTTGCGCCTCGGCCTCTACATACCGTTTCT
Source organism: Dissulfurispiraceae bacterium (assembly GCA_035477855.1). GTDB lineage: Bacteria > Nitrospirota > Thermodesulfovibrionia > Thermodesulfovibrionales > Dissulfurispiraceae > JAAYUK01. Next base: position 17,948 of record DATIKF010000361.1, on the reverse strand, counting down.
TCTCTCCATACGACTTTCTATTCCACAACGGGTCCAGATTGATCATATTCCACAGATTCTGCTGCGCCGTACTATAGAGCTGCATGAAGGCCCGTTGATCTCCGGGATCACCTTCCAATGTACGTTTCTTAAGCTCCGCCGTCTGCGCGTTGAGGTGGGCGATTTCAGCATTAGTCTTAGCCCTTGCTAGAGCATCCAGTGCCACATCACGATTCTCCTTAGTAAAGTCTTGCTGCAGAAGCCGATTGTATGTTCTGTCAGCTTCCATCCAAGACCTGCGATTATTGGTGATGGTAGACTCCAGCGTCTTTGCATCATTAGCCAGTTCGAGGGCTTTAACTTGCCTGTCCCAATCGAACTTTGGACCAAGAAGCCCGGTCTCCACCTCGGTCTTGCCCGCCGAGGCCCGAGCTTGCGCGGCCTGTGCCTGAGAAGCCTCGACCCTCGCCCCGGCCTCGACCTCCGCAAGGGCTTGCTTTCTAGCCTCAAGCTGTGCCTGTCGCTGTAGCTCATTGGCTTGATACAATGCCCCATAGCCAGCGTTGATTGCGTTAGAGGCTTGTCCAATCCCCGTCTGGCCGAATTGCCGGGGTTGCGCCAAGGTAGAGCCCATTGCGCTGAGGAACATCTGGACTCTGGGGTCCTTGATATTCCTCCAGAGGGCTTGCAACATCCCCTCCTTTGGCGGACCTGGCAAAGGTGCCTGTGTACCCATAGTGGGGGGAAGATTCAGGGCTTCTATCGCCGGCGGTATCTGAGGCCGTGTGGCCGGGCGCTGCTCCCAACTCTGCGTCTGCGGATTCCAAACAAGTCCACCGCCCCCGGCGGGCGCTGCTGGATTGAAAGGCGCCGTAAGCGCTCTACCGATATCAATAGACATCATCGACCTCCTCGAAGGAAATAACCAAGCCCGGGCACGTAGGTTGGTTGATAGGCTTGGAGCGGAAATAGCGTCTGGATCAATGTATTATCCCCTACTATAGGGTAATTCGTGGCGGGCATTGGGCCGCCGCCTCCTCCGCCTCCTCCGCCTCCCGTTGTTGTCAAAGAAGGCCCAGGCGTTCCCCCGCCGGGCGTTATGGTCGATCCTGGAGGCCCTGGCAGCGTTGGGTCTGGGTGGGGGAGGAAATCTTCCGGTGGGATTGTAGTGATCTCTGGAGGAAGAGAGATATATGGAGGAGGATCCGGCATTACAGGCTGAACACGAGGAGGTGGAGGCACTCTTGAACTCGGGGATGTCACTGGCCCTGGTGTGCTACGAGGTGGAGTCAATCCACGTAGGTCCGGCAGAATAGGATCCATAACACGCGGATTGAACTCGATGACATCAGATACATATACAGGCGTACTTGTATCAGCAGGAGGACCTGTATCAGCAGGAGGAGGCGGTTCAGCCCCACCGCCCGGAGGAATCAATCCACCTAGGCCCGGCAGAAGCAAGGGATCTAGCTCTATAGCTCTCGGACCGAACTCAACGACATCAGATGTATAAATAGGATCGCCCTCTGCCGTCAGTTGTGTAGGCACGTTGCCTTCCTCAGGCAGCGGTCCCAAGTCATGTGTCGAAGGCTGCTGCGCCGCCCATTCTTGATAAGCCAAATCATGCGCAGCCCACTGCGCTAGTTCCTCGGGACTCCAACTCCCGAGCCAGTTCAGCAGTGCCTCGAAGCCCAGAAACGCCCCGCCGACGATAGGCCCTGCCGCTGCTCCTCCGAGTCCAGCACCAGTTCCATACATTCCTGCCGTTGGTGTGTTGAAGATAATGCCACTCATTTTCTACCTCCTAGGTAAATAGGTCCCTGAGCCAGCTTCCAGCCTGCGCCCACCACGGCGCTGTCTGCAGTCCAAGGCCCAAAGCACTTAGCCAGTCAGATCCACCCTCAGCTGTAACCTCCGAGGTCCCCTGACCACCATAGGTCCCGCGAATGTAGTTAGAGTAATCCGCCAGGGCTTGATAAGGCAGATTCTGTTCATAAGACCACCGGGCCATGTCCTCGTTAGTCCGGGCCTGATTCATAGCCCGCTCTTGTTCTCCAAGCCCAGTCATCAGCGTGCCCGGTGTCGCATAAGCACTCTGCAACGTAGGATACATCCCAAGCGTACTGACAAGTGCATCCAATCCCTGTGAGCGTGCAGCATTATACATCTGTGCCGTGGTATCCGCTGCAGTCTGGTTCGCCCGCGAGATTGCAAGCCCCTCCGCGATGCCCTGACGTGAGGCGCCTAGGTTCCCCGTTCCTACCGCCTCGCGACGGATTGCAGGTAGAGCCTCCTCCGTCAGCCCACGATACACGGGACGGATTGCAGCCTCAGCCGCAGAGCGCAGCGTAGGATCATTTGCCACGTCGAAGGCCCCAAGCGCCTGTCCAACCGCCGGGGTGAGCTGTGTTACGTTCCTGTTATACATATCCCCAGCGGTGGCCTGCAGCAGATTCCTTCCCTCTGTCTCCTGCTGCGTGAAGCCTTCTACTGTAGATCCTGGATAGAATTGCGGCCCTCCAGTCCCATACAGCTTCTGTGCTTCTCCAAGCATCTGGTCTACATAGGGCTGCTGGAAAGATGGCAGCGCCGAAGACGTTGTTGTACTCGTCGTACCCGCGCTCTTGCTCACGTCTCTACCTCCTTTATCAATGCAACATAGGCAGGCTTGAAAGCCAATACCTCGAGCATCTTCTGTAATCCCTTACGCCCGTAGGCTTCGAGCCGCCGGGCCTTTTGCTCCCGCGCAAACGTCTCCAGCGCTGTACTCAATGCCCTGGCCCAGACTTCCAATGCTCTTCCCCCTAGGGTAATAATACGCAGAGACCGCAGGCCGGGATACACCACAACTTGCGTCACAGCGGTCCCGTAGAGTTGCTTGCTTTCAGCGTCTTGAATGGTCCAAATCTGCACTTGTCCATCCTTCGCCATGCTTCTAATGTCCTCCAGTGCAAGCTCTCCATGAGCATACCGCAAGGCCGAATTGATCTGTGGTGAGAGTAAAGACCACAGCCCGTCAATCTGCTCGTGTGGCAGGCGGATGATTACAACTTCACCCATACTCCCCCCAGGTATTGATAGAGTCCAATGCCACTGCCGGGATTCCAATTAGTCCCGTCGGCTAAGCGAATCATGCCCTCCCTAGGCTTGTCCGGCGCTACCAGACTAAACACGAAAAAGCTCTGCCGCAGGTCCACAAGAACCTCGTAGAATTCCTGGATTATTTGATTATAGCGAAGCAACACGTCCTCCTGCTTTCGCGGCAGGCTTAGTGGACCCAAGATTCTTCTTTCGTTCAATTTATGCTTACCTCGTTGACCTCGGCATCGTAGCCCGTAAGCTTCCAGGCCACAGCATTAGTAGCCTCAAAGCGAACAGAATAGAGCCTTCCGGTGATGTAGACATCTACCTTGATATCAACACCAACAGTGAAAGTTACGGGATCTGCCCACGTGATGGCTCCGTCCGGGCACATCTGCGAACCTACGTAGACTAAAAATTCCGATCCCTCGGCGGCTTCAATCCTAGGCCAGATAGCCAGGCTGTTCTTCATGGTCGTGGGATTAGCCTGGGGCTTGCCATCTCTGCTTAATCCAGTATAGCAGAGCCCGGTGCGCTCCACGTAACTTCTATAAGCAACACCATCAGCAGTAACCACACCCGCCTCTTGCTTACGCAACCCACTTGTATCCTCGGGGGAAAAGAGCAGGTTTTCTTGAAACCGCGTCCTCGCCGGGTCTCCCCACTGTGCAACATTCTCCTCATCCCACCGCAACACCTGACCTGTGTCCCACAGATCAAAGTCATAGATCGGAGAATACAACGAGGAGGTAATCGCCCGGACGTTGGGTAGCTCGATAATAGTCCAAGTATTATTCCCCCAATTCCACACAAGAGCTGTGTCCAACACTCCACTGTCCTTCGGAAAGCACAGCCACATCTCCTGGTTCTTATACAACGGAACAAGCTTCGTCAGGAAATAAGCCGAGGCGTTAATATTGCGGAAGAACCACCTGCGTAGCCTACCATTCATAATGCTCTGCACATTCACACCATCATGCAGAATCACGTCGTCCTGTGTTACAACTATATGCTGACCACGGAGAGAGCGAACGCACTCTGCGGCGAGCAGCCCCGTATGTTCGAAGATCCTGTGAAAATCAAAGATGAACGAACCACCAGAATATCGCATCCCCCATGTGCTTGATTCCAAATACAGCACATTGGTCTCGCCTAGCGGGAGGCAATCTAGTAGAACATCCACCCCCTCACTCAAAGACTTCTCCCCGGCGTCGTTGGCTGGGTTTGTCTCGTCCCAGGAATTGGGCAAAGTCCCGGGCTCCGCCGGGTTCGACCACTTTATCAAGCGCCTATCCCGCGCTCCATTCTTCGTTACATCAAGAGCCACGAGATATTCCTTATATGCTCGGAGAACCTTGCAGGAGGTATTAGCAGGCCAGTTGGGGAGGTCTATCAAAGGCGTGCCCAAGGCGGGTGGTGCCCAAACCTGGGGCACGTCTACACCATTGGTGAAGAACGGTATGCCATTCAGTAGTCCCCCTAGCCACAGATCATACTCCGCTCCTGTATAATCCCCGGCGGCTCTCGTGATCTCAGCCGCCGCGAGGCCGACAAAGCCGTATGCCTTAGCCTTTCCGAAATACGACCAGAAGTTGGTGCCATTATAAGGGGCTGGGAACAGAGCATAGGGCACCACTGCGGGCTGGAAAAGAGAGAAGCTGCCCGGGGCCTTTTCCACATAACCATCTCGAAAGTGCATATTCCGAACGTCGGTCCAAGCCCCTGGGCTCAAGAGCCTAGTCGGAACATCCTTGTTCACACCATGAAGCCCCACGTCTTCAATTGGCACTAGCACTAGGTCCCTCCCATGATCTGCTCGAAAGCCGTCTGCTCACGGGCCGTATTACTGATGATGATGCGACGAAGGGCCTCTTTGAGATCCACGTCGAAGATCATTAGCATTTCCTTGTCCCTTAGATAACGACAGAGTCTGCGCCCGGCGGCTGCAATCATAGCATCCGGGGCGTGAGCCATCCACAAGGTCTCAGTAGTGTCAACAGCGGTCGGGAGCGTGTCCTGATAATAGGCTACCAGTCGCAGGCTGTAGTTCAAGTCTGGTGAGGGAAAGACATATATCGTCTCTCCCACTAAGGCATAAGCCTTGGGCTGCCCACTACTCTCCCACTCCTGCTGCACGAGTGTTGCATAGTCGGCCTTCTCCATGCGAAAGGGCTGCCCGTCGGTAGATGTTCCGAAGATCCCGCCCTCGTCGTGCTCTCTGATAAAGCCGTCGGGCACCGCGCAGGAAGCACCGAAGGGAGCGAGATTCAACGCTACCGAACGCAAGAGAAACCAAGGAAGGACCTCGCCGCTCTCCAGCTCTGTTCTCTGCACCAGTTGCATCTCATTGATAATCCTCGTCGCCAGCCCGGTGCGGTTACCTAGGCGGTCCTGGATGATCGTGATGGCTTGACTTGGCAGCATAGATCCTCCCTCAAGTGTTAGTTCTTCTTCCCGTGCGTGAAGATACCAGCTGTGTTCAAGGCATCCACAACCGTATCAATCAGCCGTCCAACGACTTGCACTCGTTCCGCCGGGGCTGTGGCAGCAGTCTCTGCCCCGGCGTTAATGACCGCCAGCACGACTTCTTTCTTCGACTGCCCAGTGGCTCCAACCAGAGCGTTCTCTACCGCAATCACGCCTCGCAGAACCACCGGGAAGAACTCTATGACAATTTTCAGCCAATTCATGTTCGTCTCCTTTGTTGAATTTATACTTGTGTTGAAACGGGATTCAATACAAGTATCCCTACACTCCTTGCACACCCAACTTCTTAGCAATCGCTACCAGGATATCACGATCACTCTTCGGCCGGGCTTCGAGTTCAACACTGGTCCAGACCTCGAATATGAGGATGAGGGAGTCCTTCTTCCTCAAAACCACTTCATCATCTCTGAGCTCCCGGTGTGGGCATTGAATTGGAGCCAAGCCCGTGTCTATCGTATGCCCCGCAGGGCGCAGGTTCACTCTCCCAGCCTGCGTAGGCGTGAGGAATCTGGTCTTGTACACAGGCCCGGTAGGTGTCAAACTCACCGGGATTCTGGTGTACACTACCATGTCTTCGGTAGTCTGTCCACCTTCAACATCCTCCCAATTCTTCTCTGGACTCGCCGGGTCAAACTCAGGACAGAGCCAACCCGTCCGCGCTTTGTAATCCGCGGCGGACGCATAGGTTGGAAAACGATTCAGCGCATCATCAATCAATCTCGGCATTTCAGCCTCCTTTTTCCTTAGCCATAGCCAGTGTCTCTAGCCCAAACAATCTACTGTGCAGCTCCTCTCGAAGCAACCGCAAGTCCGCGTGGTTAATATCAATGCGTTTGTGTGTCGTTTCGTCCAAGACCTTGCATACGGCGGTGCGCTGATAGGTTCCGTTGATGTCCTTTAAAAATTGCTCCTTGAACAAAGCCAGCTCCCCGCGCAGTGTTTCAGCCAACTGTGCTTTTACCACCGAGCGCGTTCTGTCGTTCAAATACGCGCCCACTAGTACACCAAGAATACCTACCAATGCCGCAGCAATAGGCCCAGCCCAGGCTTCTGTGGCAAGTAGTCCGTGCATTATGTCTATGTCACCTCAATCCAGAGAACTGGAGTATTCATATACCACTTTCCGTCAGCTTTGCCCACAAAATTAAACACAGCCTTGTCGCCGGGGTCGGTTGGAATATTTGTCTCAGCGTCTGCAAAGACACTAGACCACGCAATAGCCCGGCCTCCTGTAGCATCCTGCACCACCGTCACCGTAAGCCTGTCCCCGGCCTTCGGCGTGCCCGTGGTCCAAGTTATCGTCGTTGATGGCACGGTCAACGATACATCTAACACGCACAGCCCAATCTGTGCAACGTCAGCAAGAAGCGACTGGAGCGCTACCTTAATATTACGCAGATGATCGTCCCCCTCAGCCCGCATGTCCAACGTAAGGGGCCACAAAGGGTTAAGATCACTAATCTTCGTAACGCCAGTTTCGAGTCCCATATTAGTTCTTCCTGCAGGCCAAGAGTTGCAAGTAGGGTGCAGATGTGCCGGAGACGCTACCAGTGTTGGCTACCGTTATAGCCCCAGCAGATGCACTTACAGCCGAGCCGGAGACGTTAGCCGTTCCGGAGTTGATTGTAATCCCGGCTTCGACCTTCGATGTGGTGCCCCAAGTGATAGTATCCTGTGGAACGGCGGTGAAGGAGAATCCTCCGTCAACACCCTGGCCACCAGCATAGTATCCATATTGATGTGTGTGACCCGTATCTGTCACCCCATGCGCGTGCCCCGAATCCGTAACGGACAGCGTGTGCCCGTGATCTCCCTGCGAGGCCGTATGATTATGCTGCCCCACGGTCCGCGCTTCCTGGTTCGTCAGAGCCGTCCCACTCCCGCCCTCCAGCGTCCCACCAGAGACCAGCCCTACCGCATACCTTCCCCGCAGCGTCGTATACTCCGACCACGTTGCCGGGCAGCCAGACAGGTTGAAATACGCAATCGTCCCCGCTGGCACCCCGCCGCCCACACCGTCTCCCTGCAAGGTCCAAGTATTCAGCGCAGTGCAGCCAAAGACATTCTGCCCGGCCACAGCATCGGTCTTGAAAAAGTAATCCCCGACCTGGCAGGTTCCTGGAAGGTTCGCTCCACTGCTTGACATCAGGAACTTACTCCCGGCCCCTTGTCGATCGATGATGTTGACCTGACTAGAACGGATGCCATAGGAGGCCCCATAGGCCGCTATCACAGCCACCAGCGACACAGCCAGAAAACGAAAGGTCCAATCTTGTTTCATAGATACCAAGCCTCCAGAAATTCATAGTTCGTATCCAGTGCCGTTGCCAGAGTCATACTAGCCCCGCTGATGGTAAAGTCGTGCCCGGCTCCTTGCCTTTGCACAACACCATTCCGCACCAGGATCAACAGATCAACACTTGTAGGAGCCGCTGCCAAAGTCCAAGCTACGCCACTCCCAGTAATGGTCCCCCCATAAGTCGAGTTACGCTTGACCACCAGAGCCAGCAGCGCTGCTACAGACTGGACTTCGTAGGCGGTCTCTCCACTGTTCACGGTGAGGACCTTGAGGGCAGACCCGGTTAAAGAGGCCGGGCCTAGACGAATCTGATTAACGTCCGTCAGCAGAGATCGTACTGCCGTCTTAATAGCCCGGAGATGGTTATCTCCCTCCGCCCGCTCGTCCGTGCCTAGAGGCCAGGCGGCGTTGAGATCGCTGATCCTAGTGACGGATTCCAGACCCATTTCAACCCCTCGCTCCCGTCCCGCCGGGCCTTCCAGTTTGCACGGGCACTCGCGGAATTTGCCTTCCCCCAACTAGTGCCGCACCGATGCTTCGCAGCAATGGCTCAACACCAGGAGCAGGAATAGGAGCAGCAACACCAGGAACAGGAATAGGTACGGTAACACCAGGAGCAGGAAGAACAGGTGCAGCAACATCAGGAACAGGAGTAGGATTGAGAACTGGGTATTCTGGCATCTGCCCTGGCTTGCCTGGTACAACCCCAGGAACCTCGGGTATTGAAGGGAAGAGTGTTTCTATGGGATCTATTGGCTCTGGCCGCGGATCCCTAGGTGTCATCGGCTGGGTCATGATGGGCGGAGTCGCCGGGGCGTTCATGGGCGCACTAGCGCTCATAAGAGCACCAGCGCTCATAAGAGCACCAGACCCAGCCCCCGCACCGCCGTAGCGATTGGCGAAAGGATGCTGGACGCCAGGATCACCAGCGTTGAAAGTCTGCCCGGCGGGAGCAGTCGCTGCCGTAGGAGGTGCATACATACCCTGCTGCCGCCGCTGGTGTTCGCTGGCGATCATTTCAGCCTGCTGTGTTGCGTCCACTCCTGGACGATTGTAGGGAATCCCATAGCTGCTCCCACCCACGTTAATGCTATGGAACTGTTGTGGATCGAGCCCGGCGGATGGTCGGCTGGGCTGCGACGAGAGTGCAGCACCAAGACCACGCGCCAGCAATTGTTGTAATACAGCAGGAGCCAATTGCTGCTGTTGCGTGTTAGCCTGCTGCCTCTGCGCGTTCTCCCACGCTGCCACTTGCTCCCAAGTATACGGCCCCGCTCCCGGAAATCGTGCCATCTGTAATTCCTCCTTCCTGTTTTCTCTCTACTACAGGTACAATAGCCCTAAGATCCTCTTCCACTACCCTATCCTGTACCCGGCTGGACTCCTCATAGACCTTCGCGGCCACTACAAAGTCGTGTCTGTATTCCAAAGAACCCACATGCCCAACATGCCAGGATAATTCATGATCCACGTAGATATGATAGCCTGCCTTTTCAACCACCGAGCAGAAATACCAGTCCTCGCCCTCAAACTCCTGCGCCTCTTCCCTCCAGCGCACGTTGAACCAGGGCTTTGGCCCAAGGTGTTTGATGATGCTTGTATCAATGAGCATCACTCCAGTTCCCACCCGCCAGATCCGCTCCAATCCTCGACTCCTCTCCGTAGTGTAAACGACTTTCCCTCTCGGGTCCTCCGGAGCAAAGGCCCTTGCAGTAGGTCCACTCGGGAACTTCTTTATCGCTATATTACAAGCCACTACTGGAACCCTGTGCGACAACAGTCTACGCAAGGCAGTTGAGGGAAAAACCTGATCCGAGTCTACGAAGAACACATGGCTGCACTCGGCCTTTACAGCCTCTTCCAAGAGCTGCTGTCGCATCGCCGGGAGAAGACTTCCCACCTTACGGAAGAAACGAAGGCGTTGTGTTGTATAACCCTGAATAGGCGTTGTAAAATCGCTGACCAAGCCCACAAGGGACAGAGCAAAGGACGAGGCCCATTGGTCGGGGCCAGGGATTGCAACCATTACGTGAAGATCCCGTGTGTTGTTTATCGTTAAGAGTTTCATCTACCGCCCCGCCCCATGCGCTGCTGGATGTCGCGCAGTGTCACTTGGTTGGCCTCAACGAGCCTGATGAGATGCTCGATTGATTCCTGGTTAGAGATCACCTGTTCCCGTGTGACGGCGAGCTTCTCGTCCTGCCTATCGAGCCGCAGGTTGGTGTTCGCCGCCCATGCTCCGACCACCAGGATCAGGATGGTGAGGAGAATGTTGACGATGCTCTTATATGGCCCGTTTAGTGATGGCGGCATGTATCCTCCTTCATGGCGTGCTGTCCGTGACCACGATTATAAAGGGCCGAGCGGGGACAGTGTAGGTGATTGATAGGTATGGGCAATACTGCGATCCGCCATCAAACGACTGCGGCCCTAGCGAATTATAGTCGGTGGGTTGGCTCGAAGTAAGCCCCCACCGCAGGCCGGTGTAGCCGGTTTTGTTGATGTTCCCCAAGGTGGTCATTGTCAGGCCGTGCCAGGTACCTGTTGATAAAGTACCCAGATCCACGTCCGCAATGGCATTGTCGCCCACGGATGTAGTGTAATCGTCGGAACCGATGGGCCAGTACACGGTACCATAATACTCAGCACGAACGGAAAAGTTGTCCTTGTCGCTCCTGAACGACGGCCAGATATATGCCAGCGCATCCGTGATTGTGGCGTCGGCGGTCAGGCCCGACGTATCGTACCTGATAAGCCCAACGGACCACGCGTACTCGGCTCCGTCATAGGAATTTACCACACTGAATTGCGGATAGTCGGTGATGCTGCGCGTATACCCCGGAGGCCAGGAGGCGCCATAACCCTCTAGGTGCCCGTCGTCGCCGCTCGCAGCAGGAGAAAAGCTCGTCGTCGGATCAATCACGTAGGGGTAAGCCCTCTTGGGCAGTGTGGAATCATCACAACTGAACTGCACGCGATCCGGCGCAGGCAGTCGCCAGGCACTGCACGGATAAATGACACTGTTAGTCCCCAGCATCAGCGCCCGGCTCAAGCGAAAGTCCGCACCATCCGTCAGATTGCCGTCCGCATCAACGGTCAGCGCCGCGACGTTTAGCAGCTTCACTGCAAACTCATAGGTCTGCACGCCACGCGCAGCGGCAACGGGTAAGGACCGCAACTCGAAGCCCACATCGCTCGGATGGACTTCCCAATCCATTTGATAACGGAACGAGAGACGTGAACCTCCAGCGTAGGCCACACGCGGCACGGCCAGCGCAACGCCTTGCCATCCATCAGGTGTTTGGCGAAACGCGCCCACGTCGTCCGTCCCGTCCAAGTTGCGTGTAATATGCGTCTCGACGGGAGCGCCCACCCAGGACCAGCCATCTGCGGTAGTCCACAGAGCAGGAGCGTTGGGCACTATCTCACCACTGTCGGGCCGAACCCACCCCAAACCAGGCCCAAACACGCCCCGATACCTGCCATCAGGCAACCGGAAAATGTTGGCGTTGGGCAGCCGTATGTGCTCGACGGCACCAGGATGCTCGGCCAGCAGCCGGTGCCGTGGCGTCTCGGCAGCCGCCAACCGGGATTGCAGTCGCTCGGTAGCGGACGGCGTGCGCGGGCGGGACGGCTGTGCAAGCGCAACCACCGATAGGATCACACTCAAACAAGATGTGCCGACAAAGCGTAGCATGGGTCAATCCACCGTATACTTAATAGCCACATTAAGCCGCCGAAGGCTAGCGCCAACCGACACCGTAACGTGATCAATGTTGTGAGACGCCGAGATGGAGGCCTCGCCTGATGCGAAAGACGTGGAGGTAGCGCCGGACGTGGAGCAGGAAAGATTCGACGACAGGATGTTGGCCGCCGAGCCATCGTCGCGTTGCAGGTTAATTGATGCGCTGCCAGCGTTGATTTCGCAATACACCTCGGTGATCGTGATGGCCTTGGCGCGGTTGACGTAAATCGAGGGTATGTCCACCGTGTTGGGCAGATCGGTATTCAGATCGAAAAACGTATAGTTGATTACGCCCGTCTTCAATGCGGCTGAAACGTGGGTCGGCGTCACAACCCCACTGGGGATGTCCCCGGCGACCATAGCTCGCGCAGTCGCCTGGCCCGAGCCGCCGCTTGCCGGGCCTGCGAGAATGTGGTTCTGCGTCACCGACTGGAAGCAGTCACCCGAAGCGCAGTTGCCTACTGCGGTGATATCGCCGCCCCCGCCCGCGCTTGCCCAACTCAGCGTCCCCGCGCCGTTGGTCGAGAGCACCTGCCCGCTGCTGCCGTCCGCCGTAGGCAGCGTATACGTGGTCGAGCCAGCAGCAGCGGCTGGAGCCAGGCCGACATGGCCGGACGTGGCGCCTGAGAGCCGGAGCGTTCCTCTGACATCCAGGAGACTTCCCGGCGTGGTCGTCCCAATGCCGACGTTGCCAGCGTTGTCTATCCTCATCCTCTCGGTCAGCACGGACGGCGCGGCGTTGGTAGCGGTGGAAAACGCCATGAAAGTAGGCACGCGAGTGGACGCCACCGTGCCGGACACTCCAACGTCGATGGAGCCCATCTCCAGGTAATTGGCCCCATCGTACCCCCTGAACATCAGGCGACCAAGCATGTCCCCTGTCGCCACACTTGTAGGGGCAGCGGGCGTGCCACGGGCCTTAGCAAACCCCACTCTTGCTCCGTCCACCGAGTCCGAGAACTGCATCGAGAAGATGCCTCTCGGCGAAGCGGTGGACGTTTCGGCCACGGTGAGGCGGGCGGGAGGCGCTGCTGTTCCGATGCCAACCTTCCCCGTGTTGTAGTAGATATCCGAGCCGCTCGTAGTCCATTGGCTGCTGCCGCCGCTCTGCACGGTCCAGGTGTTGGCGGCGGTACATCCAAACAGGTTCTGCCCCGCCGTCGCGTCCGTGTCGTAGAACAAGTCCCCCACCGTGCAAGTCGCGGGGGTCGTAGTGCCAGCCTTCATCGGAGCGGTGGCCGTCTTCCCCGTAATCCTGAACGTGTCCGCGATGCTCAACGTCGGAGCGGCCCCGCCACTGGATGTGATCTCGCTCGCGGTTCCCGTCACACCCGTGACCGGGCTGATCGCACACGTCAGATTCCCGCTGGCGTCGATGGCTGTGGCTGTCGCGCCCGCGCCGCAGTCCGTGGGGTTCGCCGCCAGCGCAGTTGCCGTGGATGCGTTCCCCGTCAACGCTGCCGAGACAGTCCCCGCCGTGAAGTTCCCGCTTCCGTCCCGCTGCACAATCGCACTGGCTGTGTTGAGGTTCGTCGCCGGAATACAGGCCTCCGCCACTCCCGCTGCGGTGATGCCGCCAGCCACGCTCCCCGCAGCACAGTTAGCCGGGTCAGCCGCAAGCGCCGTAGCCGTCGCCACATTGCCGTCCGTGGCTGCTACCGTCCGCTCTGTGCCTCCCGGTACCCTCCACACAGGCACGCCCGTTGATGCCTTAAACCCCAGCGCCGTATTCCCCGCCGTCGGCTCCGCGATGGTCCCTGCCAGCCACTTGCCGACGATCCCGAACGGGGTCGAACTGGTGCTCTCCAGAGCGCCGGTAGCGGGATTCACCAGCCACAGACTCTGCTGCGTGGCCCGCCCGGTCGAGCCCGCCGCCACCGGGATCGCCCCAGCCGTGGTGAACTCAGAGGCCTGCGTCAGCGCCGTGGGCGACCCCGCACCGCCCTGCAAGGTCCATGTGTTTGTAGCAGTGCAACCATAAATATTCTGCCCCGCCGGGGCATTTAGCTTGAAAAAGACCTCACCATTCGGTGTGCAAGTGGCAGGAAGGGTATTTCCAGAGAACACTCGCCGGGACGGAGCCGTACCGATGACCTGGGCCAAGCACAGGACGGGCACCAAACATAGAATCGGAACCAACCGCAGCATTAAAACCTCCTAGAAAAAGCAGGGGAGGGCGGTCGTGTCCCCTCCCCTCCCCTAGCTTGGCTACACCACGAAATTCCCGAGGTAAGCCATAGTATACTCGTGCTGGACTTCCAGCCCGCACTCCGTAAGCCACAACCCCTCCCGTCGATCTTCCTTCTTCAACTGCACATTGTCTGTGAAGATGGTATCCTGCAGAGGCCGATAAACGAGGTTGGAGAAGTCAAGGACGAAGGCGCTATTGGTATAGCGCGAGTGAAGGTTGAGCAGCGGATGGGTTCTTACGGCGAAGGTGCCCTGCGGCAGAACCCACTTTTGCAGCTCCATCCCCATGATCTTTATCGTCCCGTCGAAGTTGATCCGGGTGCTGCTAGAATTCTTCGCAAGCCGATTGAGACTATTGAGGAACCCATTCCCAGCCAGAATCACGCGTTGATCCCCAGCGCCCGAGTTCTTGTTATAGTCGAACACCTTGAAAATGGCGTTCATAAAGGTGTCCTCAGTCGGGGTCGTCGTGAACACAGTCGAGTTGGTGGTGATAAAGAACCGTAGGCCCCCCGTATACCGCTGGGGGTAAGTCCCACTGGTGTCCTCCGAGGGTCTACCGAAAAGGAAGGCCATCTCGATGTCCACGCTGTGGTCGAACGCCTTGCGCTTCTTGTCATTCTTCCAGGCCTCACCTGTACGAGCGTAAGTCTGGGAAGCAGTCCTGGTGAGTCCCACGCTGGTCTTGAAAATCTGCGTGTAGTTGGTCTGCTTCGTGGGATTACGAAGGGCGATAGCGGGTGCCGTCGTACCTTCAGCATGTGCCGAGCCAACCTTCGTGATGCCAAAGCCGTTGCTGATCGCGGCTGCGGTGGAACCGGCAATGCCGCGCTTTACGACAATGACCGTATTGCTTGTGACGCTGGACACCAGCATCAACTCATTCGAGTACGTTGCCGCTTCAGTGCCTTCCACCATCAGCACGTCGCCGGGCACCAATTGCAAGCCGCCGCTGCTGATAGTCAGGGTGTTATCCGTACTGACATAACCAGTCGTGAAATTGATTACCACCCTGACGGCCTGGAGACGTTCCTGCCACCAGTTGAACTCAGGATCATCGACCTTCTCTGATCTGGCACGAGCCAGGAGAGCGGTCAGTGGGGCGCTCCCGTTGGGATTCGCCCACAAAATGTACTCACGGAAATTCTTGGGTCTTTCATCTGCACCCCAAGAGGCCGTTCCACGCATTCCTGCAAACATGTTAGAGCTCCTTCAAATACACGTATTGAAACGTGTTTCAAAACAAGTATTCTTACTCCAAAGCTTCCCGCGCCAACGTCTCCCAGAAGTTCTCGGAGGTGGCTGCCGAAGCTGGAGGAGCCCCACCGGGGGCTGCTGGGCGATAAGGTACGGCGCCCGTCGGCGCAGCTTGTGGACCTGCCGGGGTCGTTGACACAGGCTGGGCCTCGTAGGGAATCCTAAAGGCCATATGTGCCGCCGCTCCAGCTTCCTCAATAACCTGCTGCGTAGACAGTTGGGGATTGGCTTGCCTGTATCCACGAACGAGCCTTACTAGGCCTTCGTGTAACTCTGGCTTGTTTAATCCCGGCCATCTCTGGAAGAAGGCTGTGCCATTAGCATCAGCCTCCTTATTAGTACGTAGATGCCCCTCGATGATCGTCGGCATCTGCCGCGTTACCGCAGCTCGGACCATGTCGTAAGTATCCACAACGGTCCTCGCGATGACCTTCGGCCAGTACTTCTCGGGCTCCGCGATCATCTGATTCCTGTCCTCTTCGGACAGCGTGTAACGGGCGGCAACGCTATCTATGAAGGTCTCTCTCCGTCGGACCATTTCTTCCGTAGATATAGGCTGCGCGGAGGGATCCCCCGTGGGCTGCACCACTGGAGCCGCAGCGACCGGGGTGACTGTTGGGGCTGGAGCAGGCACCGGGGTCGCTGCTGGCTCTACCGGAGCGGCTGGAATGGCAACAGGCTGGGATGCCGCCTGAGGCTGGACTCCACTCGGCACGCTCGGCTCACCTGATGGAGCTTGGGACAGGAGCGGCGCGTCCTGCGAGGAAGGCTCCACCGGAGAGGCTATGGTAATCTCCTCGCCGCCATCGGTTAAGTCCAAATCAGAGAAATCAGCCAGACCCGGATCGGGCTCGTTGGCCGGGTCATTCGTTGTCACTTGCGCTGTGCTGCTCATCTTCTTCTTCCTCTCTTGCCTGCGTTAACAAACCGTTGATGTCTACGTTGATATCGTGAAGGAGGATCTCCAGTAGAGCCCCCGCAAACTGCATCCCGGCGACCTCGCCCTGTAGTGTTGCCAGTTCAAAGCACTTGTCCAGGTCCGTAATGCGATTCTGGAACACGCTTACCCGCCGGGCACGACACTGCTCATCAATGCTGCTCTTGAGCATCTTCCAGCCCCCAGAGGCTTGCAGGTCCTCCAAGGATTTCTTATTGTTGTAAAGCCCCTGCAATCTCTGGTGTTTGTCCTGGTCCACCGGGCCTCCTCATAGGAACCACGTTCCCGGCCTGTGCAGCAGCCGCTAGGGCCGCGTCAGGCTGGATATCAAGCTTGAACTGCGTAATATTTTTCAACCCGGCCAGCTGTGCCATCCAGCCGAATATGCCACCTATGTCGTACTGAGCCATGATGGGCGGCGCTTGCATCAGGCCCATGAGAATCTCCTTCCACAAATTCGCCTGCGCGAAGCGGTCAATGGGAAGGGTCCCGTCAACGGGCACGAAGTCGAAGAAGCCTTGAATATCATCCTGCGTGACCATCTGGAACTTCGGTGCGCCTAAGAGCAAGTCCCCGGCGATCTTGAACTGACGCTCCTGGTCATAGTATTGCTGAGTATTTTGCACCAAGGCCTGGCTCAACGGGGCAAAGCCGAGGGCACTGTTGTATTCAGCGAAAGTCTTCAACCGATTCACACCGAAGGAGGACGTAATGCGGGACTCCGTGGCGCTTCTGCGCCCGCCGGTCTTAGCCAAACCCTGGAGATTGTCCGTCACTCCCGTAGCCCGCTGCATCATCTCTACCACCACAGCCACATCCCGCAGATTCATCTGCGTTATGTCTATAGTCTGGAGTTGCGTCAACACGGTCCTGGGGTCGGTGCCATAAGCCTGAGGGCTTAGCCGCACGAGTTTGCCGGGTCCGCCCTCGCGAAGGTCCTTCATAATCACCCTGGAGGGATCTACGATGAACTTGTCGTTGAGGACCTGGCGGACGTTGAAGAAATGGCTGTTAAGGAGCCAATCGAGGGTTTCATTAAGGGGCTTCAGGACCTCAAGCATCCCCCGGCCTGTGTGTCCATACCCGGCCACTTCATAGGACATTACATTCCAGGGGAATTTGTTGTGCAGGCAGCCAAGCGGCTGGGCTTTAATAATAGCCGCACTGTTAGCGATGGTAAAGACCCACTTCTGCGGCACCTTCGACGGGCCAAGACCCCACTCCGCCGGGATTAGCTCCTCTACCTGTTCCAGAAGCGTACAGGCCTTCGTTCTCCCTTCGTCAAAGCCTAGGGTCTCCTCAAGGGTCTCCGCGGGCTGGTCTATACGGGGACTCCCGGCCTCTATGTTTACCTCTCCTCCAGTCATCCCACCCCGACTAGAGATTTTCATGGCCTGCTTTACGTTGAAATACACACCCTGCTGCTCACCACGGATAAGAGCATTCCAGCCACTCGTCGTCACCCGGCCGCAGAACTCGCCCTGCTGGAAATTCGCCAGGGTTACGTTGGGATCAGGATAGAAGTCATGAGGACGGACATTGTAGAGTCTATTACCACAATAGCCCCGGACCTCTTTCTCGATCTGTTGCTTCTCCTTCTTGCCGGGAATGGGCACGCCGAGGAATGTAGATTGAACCTCCTCGTAGCTGGAGACTACAGTCCTCTCCTCATCCCAATAGTGCCCGGCGATTCCCACTCCGTACTTGCCGGCGTCCAGGAGCCACAGATACAACACCGGGAGCATCTGGCCGACGGAGACCTGATAATCCATGAGGGCTTCAAGACATTGGACCTTCTGCTGTGCCTCTCCGTGGCGGCCTGTGTATTGATAGATAGGTGTACGTCCAAGGAACACCGAGGCCCAGTAGGTATGCGCAGTGAGCAGGGTAGCGTAAGAATATGGAATGGAGATGGTTTTATACGACTGCTCCCCCAGCTGCTCCAACCTCGTGCGGCGTTTCGCATCAGCGTC
>DATIKF010000360.1:0-50250 GCA_035477855.1 Dissulfurispiraceae bacterium | reverse complement strand
CATCCTCGGCTAACGTAGTCGTACATCAAGTAGTCAGTTATTGATGTACCATCGCGAGAGCAGAATACCATGGCCATCCCGATGTCCGGGCATACACGTACGTAAGTCCTTACAGGGTAACGCATTGCGTCTTGCAGCGTGTCTACGATATCATCTCCAAGATTCTGTATACCGGACGAGCCACCCACGAAGTAGACATTTCCTGGACCGACAAATAGCTGTCCGCCGAAGAATGTGCTCACAGCCTTCATCGATACTGCCGAAACACCACCAGTTTCGAGCAGGTCGAATGTGTACGGAGCAGACACAAGGTTTGTCTGACGTCCTGCATACATAGAGTCAGTACAGTAAGCTACTATCTGCGAGCCCAGCCCAAGTAGCTTAACAATAATACCCGCAGTTCGACTCAAGTCGAGGTAGTTCGCCGACTTAACTTTTGTCCAATCGACTATCTCGGTCCAGCGTATACGATTCCTGAAGTTTATGTCTCCGGTCGAGGGGTCATTTTCTAGTACGCCTCCAAAGTAGAGACGCTCACCGAAGTATGTTACTGTGCGTGCGCCCTGAAGCGTGACTGTTCCAGAGTCATTAGTGAAAATCATCGGAGTAAGCCATGTACCGTCGTACTTGAACGTAAGACGTGTGCCGCCGTCTACAAGGATGACGTTGTTCCGCGCGACAGCAAAGTCAACATAGTAGTCGTCTGCTGCTTTGAATGTCTTGAGAATCTTGAAAGTGTCGTCTGCGACTGGAGTTGTCGTAAACTCACCAGCCACAGTAAATGTAGTCGTACCCGAGATAAATATATTTGTTATAGGGAACTTCTCGTCACCAAACCAAAGTACATCCCCTGTGTCGAGATGATCCTCGGTAAAGTCATCTGCAACAACAATGGTCGTAACTCCTCCACCAGCTGTCGCGGAGAAAACTGTATAATCGCGAACCCACGGAACAGGTTGATAGCCCGAACCGTAGGTCATGGCGTACAGATAGCGGTTCGTTACCACAAACGTAAGCTGACTTCCATCAGGTTTCCAGAATGAAGACGAATCTTCGATGCGCTCGTCTGCTGCGATAAAGTCGAGTCGAACTGGCGAACCAGTGTCGTCTACAAGCCCCGGGATAAGCCCGCCTAGCCTGCGCGGCCCCTGTTGAGTGACAACATAGCCATCAACTAGCTGAAATGCTCCATCCGGAAGTGTGACTGAATACTGATTCGACACCATACCCCGAGATATGGGACGCATCGAGACATTCTCAGGGCTGCTCGGGGTATACTGATCGCTCATAAGGACTCCTAGTGATTGTTTGTTACACCCTTAGCTTTTTCGTAGGTACGCATTGTTCCAAGACCAAGCATCCCAAACATTGTAGTCTGTAGAGTGGCTTGGTCTATCTCTGGGAAAGTCCCCTGGTACCCGAACACCCGAGCAACAAACTCGATAAACGGCTTTCCGATTGTTCCGTAGAACAAGCCAGCTGCACAAATCCACATAATAGCAGGCCTAGCACCAGCTATGAACCAATTTGTCGATGCGGCTTCGACCTTGTTGATCTCAGCTTGAGCTTGCATAGCTTGAGCTTCAAGTTCGAGAGCCTTTGCCTCAAGCTCAGCTTTCTTTTCCGGGCTGATTTCACCTGTAATCGCCGAACGGATATCCTTTGCGAAGGAGCCAGCACCTTTAAGTATCTCGCCAGCGCCCTTTATGTCGATCCCTATGCCCATAAGTATCTCCTTTGGGGGGCATTTTGCAGCTCAGACCCTTTTCGGATTGATCTCTTGCAGCAGACATACGAACGATACAGTTCCAGCTGCAGTGGAGCTCAGTGCTCTCAGATAGATATCTGTTTTCTCACCCCAACGCAGCGGGGTATTCGCCCCACCATAGAACTGAAACGCACCAGAAACACCAACTGCATAGTGACCTTCAACCTTAAGAGCATTATCTGCCGCGTCAGTTGTCTTGTGACTGTACAACTGTATTTCTCCGGACTGTGTTCGCGCACCGATAGTGAGGTACTCAAGCCGATAGGCTTTTCCTGCCGGCACCGTAAACATGCCAGAGTAGCCAGCACCGTAGCCAGCAAGAACCTTAATCCACGCAGAAGTCAGCGTACCAGGCACACCTGCGGTAATAGTTCCACCCGAACCAGTCTTGTAGATATAGATATCTCCAGCGTTGGTAAGACCTGTTCCGCAAGCTGTCACCTCAGCTTGGAAGACTCGAAGCCAGGTATCTCCGGTCGTAGTAACCGCTGTCTGGCCGTTAAGTGTGTACTCTTTGATCTGCATAGCCCAGTTGGCATCAAGACCGATTACCTCGACCTTGCGTGCTCCGGTCCCAGCTGCTGCATCCGATGTGCTCGAACTAATAATATCGAGCGTATATGCAGTGTTACCAAACGCGCTCGTTCCGTAGTTGAACGCAAGCGAAAGCTCGTTGACGTTCTCAAGAGATGTCGCCAAGGCTACGTTACGCCCCTGAAACCGAATAAGATCGTTCTTAAAGTTTCTACGAAGGTCCATTGTGAACTCCTTTTACTCTTCGACTATAAGCTGAACTTTATCGCCAGCCTTGAGCGCGTCCCAGACAACATCGGCAAGATCGATCATTTCCCAGGAGGCATCTCCGCCTATACGAATGCATCCAAGTGTTGTCTTACTCGGTGTCCAGTGAAGATGATAACCGCTATCCTCGACCAAGACTGGTCGTTCAGAAGCATACCCACCTTTAGCATCAAGCTCCCACGCATGCACCATCTGAGTTGCATCTGTTTCAATGCGCACAGGCCAGAACTCAGTATCTCGTCCTTTCTGGGCGACTTTTAACACATTCCATACGCCGAGCGGAAATTGTCTTGGCATGTAGGGCGGACCCCACTGACCATTGACTACAGCCTTAACTACTTCCTTCGAATCATGTAGTCTGCGTCTGCCATTCAGCTCGTTGCGAACTTCGTTCGTAGCACGGAAACTCTTGTCTGTCCCGTCTATCGTAAGTTTTTCGGAGGATCGACTAAAGCGCAAAATCATGTCTTCCTCCCGGTGAGCCTGCGATAGTTCTTAAGTGCTGTCGTACTTGAAATGCCAAGCAACTTAGCCACATCCTCGTGCCGCTTCTGCGGCCAAAACTCCAGAAGCAATTTTTCCTGCTCAGACGTAAGCTTCTTCTCTGCATGTGCAAACGTCGAATCTGGAAGCTCCATAAGCTGGTCTCGCAGCTGTTCGTACGTCATTTTGACCTCTACAACTTTACGGCTCGAAGCCCTACCGGTCGAAGATCGAGTGTGTGTACTTTCCACCAGTTGTTTCCTTTCTCCAGATTGAGCTCCAGAAGCCCAACATCATAGTCACCGTCTACCTCAGCAGAACCATACTCGGTGCTGAGCTGCAATGCTGGCAGTGTAAGTGCCGTCGCAAACGCATCTCCAGCAAAGACATGATAATGCACATGGCCAAAAATGTAAAGGTCTGCGCCAGGCTCCAGACCCCTCGCAGCGTTAAGCTTGTTCCACATAAGCGACTTCAGCGGTGCAGTTGCCTTCCCCTGAGGCACGCTTGATCGCTCCACCTTATGCCTACACATTACAGTGTAGCCATCATGCTCGATAGCAAGCTTCGGTCCTACAGTACGTGCACCCACAAGCCGAGCCAGTACTTCTTCCCACGACTCCTCTGCACCTACATGATACCCTGTACCAGTGACTATGTGCATTTGGGGGGCATTTGTATGCTCGCAGCACGGCCTGCGCCATCTCGACCTGCTCAAGACGGTCAGTCGTGCTCAAGCCTCGACCTCCGGACTTCCACTGTTTGCCATCGATGAGGTCCCCAACTGCCACAACAACGTCAATGCCCCCCAAACTAGCCACAGTATCGGTGTAGAAGTTCCAGAGATATTTCTGGAGCTTCTTTAATTCGGGTTTGCGAGACCACCATTGCGGAGGTGTCAGCCCCGACAAAGCCCCACAATGGGCATCGCTAAGCACGAGTAGCTTCAATTCGTGCCTCCGCGCATAAAACCTATGAATCCAAGCACGATTGCTGCGATCGTTCCGGCCCAGGCTGCGAGCAGACTACTCTTAGACACATGAGAACTTTCATGCTTATCGAGCCGTTTTGTAAGGGCTTCGACGCTTTCTTCCGAGGCTTTCTTTTCGAGCATTTCCAAGATGAGCCGAGTCCTCTCGTCGATTCTTGCTATGATGTGCATGTCTTCGTCCGGCATGAAGCTCCTCCTAGCCTAGCGCGCTAACCGCCAATAATTTCCCTCTGATAAATCTTGTCTAATTACTGTTTTCTTTAATGCCATTTTATTTAACTCCTTAATTTCCTATGCGGGTTATTAGTATTCTTCTATCTGCGAAGTTTCCGTTCGTGTTTCCGGCGGCTCCGACAGCTAAGTGAATATAATCCCCAGCTTTTAATCTAATAGTCCCCGACCCTACAAAATCCGCACCACAGGAGGAAGCAAATATCGGACTCCTTCCTATCATATAAGTCATAGCCCCCGTTTTATAAATAAACGTGTTTATCCACCCTGTTGTGGTAGAAGCAACAGAGGCTATACCATATGCATCTACATGATAAATCCCGTCAATAGGAGCGGTAAACTTCCAATTTGCTCCGGTAGTAACGCAATTATGTGTATCTTCAACTTTTGTATTAAACTGGACAAGAGACGTTGCACCCGGAACAACGGAATTAGCACTTGTATACTCCGCCCTAACTGTTGGCGGAACCTCGGCCATATTGCCATTAGAGATTTTACGGACGCGCCATTTCCAACCAGCGGCATAAAGCGTGCTCCACTGTGAGCCGGTAGCTGCAAAAGAACCCCCCGAAGATTCATAACCCCCACCGCCGAACATAACATTTACAGAATAATCATCGATTATAAATAATCTATTTCCGTATTCAACGACTCCATTTCGAGCATATGGAGCAACTCTGTTTATAAAGTTCAACCATTTTTTATAAGTTGGGTCATAGACTTCAAGTATTAAATTATCAGTTGACTGTATAGGACGTTGAAACTTAACACGCTTGGTTTTCCCTGAAGTTCCCGTGATATTTGGAATCAATGAACCTTCTTGACCGTAGCCAAAAGAGACCAAATCGTCCGCGTCAGTGCTGGAAGTGTTATAAGCAAACTCTTGAAAATCCGAAGTTAAATTGACATTGCTTGTCCACTGGGAAATGGGGACGGTTACATTAAATGTGATATTTGCTGATGATGGTATCGCTCCCGCCCCGCCGCCGATTGCCGCCCCGCCTGAAATCGCAGTAATGACCAAAACTGATGCTGTAGCCGATACAACCGCAGGAAGAACCGCCGTTCCGACTCCTGTCGGTAGAATTGTTGCGGCGCCCGCCCCATAATAATTGCTATTAATAAGCGGCATTTTTGCTACATCAATAGTTAAGCCGGAAGGAATTGATAACGTGTTTAAGGCAGAATTTACTCCAGTCGTATATGATGCACTAATCCTGATTGAATCACCTTCGCGTCTCCAATGGGCATAATTTACAGTTACGGTTCCCGCTCCCAAAACAGTTGGCGTATAAGAAACCCAATTCCCTATAGCCGCTCCGATTGCTACAGATTGCGGACCGACAGTGACTTTTGCAACGTAGAAAGTCGCGGCGGCATTGTCTTTGAACTTGAAACGCAGATATTGTCCAGTCAACGTAGTAGTCGGAATTACTGTCGCAACGGCAGTGCTGAGCGTACCTCCAGCGTAGGGCAAGTTCCCGAGCGAAAGAGGCGTCTCGACCGAGCCGTTGTACAGATAAAGCGCGACGAGGTCGTCTGCGTTAGTGCCGAGCTTGTAGCTGAACTCTACAGACCATGTCCGACCAACATCCACAGGGTCAAGATCAGACAACGCTATATCGATGTAACGCCCAGTACCGCTAGCGGGTGCGACAGCCTTGAGCGCACCCACGTTAAGGATATCTGTCGCGGTAAGGTCCCACGCAAGCGAAGTAAGACCGTTAGAAGTGACATTTGCGAGGGTATTGGCTGTAAGGTCATTCTGCAGGAAGTTTACCACACCACTAGTTACTTCACCGGAACCACCAACAACTTCCCATGCTTCAGGAAAAAGCTCTGGGTCCTTGTTGGTATTACTTGCGATTATAGACCTATACGGGATGCCATTTCTGAACGTAGGCTCGTCAAGGGTATACGTGCGTGTCGAGTCCCAGGCCCGAAAGTCAGTCAGATAGTCTGTGTCCAGAGCAATTGCGTCGTGCACAAATGCAGTCGTGGCGATTTGAGTCGTATCGGTCGCAGCCGCCGCAGTCGGAGCAGCCGGAGTCCCAGTGAGCGTAGGTGATGCAATCGGAGCTTTGGTGTCAGCATACAGCTTGACGGCCTTCTCGCTCGGTACGAGTGTATCGGACGTACCGAGGCTGCCATTGGTGCTCAAATGTGCCCCGTCGACAGTGTCAGCCGCAAGGCCGCTTCCGGAGCCACCAGCGCACAATGTCGTAAGCGCAGTCTCAAACCGCTGCAAGTTAGCAGCATTGAGCGCCGGAGTAGAACCATTCACCCAGGTAAGCGGGCTGTAAGGAATCGACATAGTTTTCTCCTAGGACGAAATAAGAAACTCCCCAAACGGATACAGCGTATTCGAAGGATAGCGCGTAAACTCTGGAGTTATGCTCATATTCTTAGCCATCTTATCAATAGCCGCAAGAACTTCGGTCATGTATTGCATTGTCCAGCCCGGACGCATATTCAAAACCTGAGCATCCTCGTCAGAGTTCTCAAGCTCGAACGCATCCAGCGGGAGTACATTAGACTTTATCGAACCAAGACCTGCTTCAGGCATATGCTACCTCTACGCCCATCTAATATAATAGAATGTATTTGTTCCTGCTATAGGCCCGAGCAGGCGTACGTTCGACCCATCCGAATACACAGTACCACCATCGAACTGAGCTGTATCATATCCGCCACCAACCCAACTCGATCCGTTAAATATTTGCAAGTAACACGGATAACCATCGGATGTTCCAGTTATTGTATAGAGACCCGCTGGGATTACTAAGTTTCTTCCAGTACTTCCTGAGACAACAAAGGTGCCAGAGCTCGACCACGCACCATTCAATTCTCGAGCTAAGGCTGCTTGTGATGCATTACTAGCAGTCGCGGCGTTTCCAGAGCAAGCATACGCATTCGTGGCGTTCGCAGCCAAAGTGGCATTTGTGGCCAAATCGGCCAGGTCAGCATTTGACACACGGATCGTAGTATTCCACGCAGAATCGCGGTAGATACTTAGCCGACCATTGGTACTGTTGAGATAGACACGTCCGGTCGAATAGTCTGCGTTGTCGGGCGTAACTGTGGCAGCAGTCGGTGCAGATGCTTGCACAAACACACGCGCACTCCCCTGCAGATGCTTTCCATGATCGTTTTGCGAACCACCGTCAGTCACGTCAAGACAGTGCTCGACGGCAAGTCGCTCTTGCACAGCTGCACGTGTCTGCTGAATGAACACAGGCGTATTACGCACACGGTCAGCAATCGTCGGACTCTCATTGAAAAGCGTAGTCCACGAAACAGAAGCCATTTAGAACCTCCCATCCACGTTCAGGAACACCTGACCGTCGCTATACTGCCCTTCAAGATCGTACTCACCACGAATATGCCGCAACAGATCGTCCAAGTCACGCTTCGTCGCGTACGCGGAGTTATTCTCCTGCATACGACGATAGCCCCACCACATGCCCCAGAGAACAATGGCCCTATGATAGTTTTCCGGCAACTCAGGCACAGCCGTTGTATCTGCGTACGCAAGCACATTAGGTGTACGAAAAAACCTAACTGTATAGTTGGCCGACGCATCTGGCCAAGTGTCAAACCTAAGGCCGCGTCCAACCTTGTAGTAGGCTGTCGGTGTCTGAACACTCGGCGGCGTTTCGAACCCCTGAGCATCGCGCGACAAAGTCTCAAGTTCAGTAGCAGAAGTCATATCGTAGACAGAAATAATTTCAAGTGGTGTACCGATTGCTGCAGGAACAGTTGGATTCGTCGGGACTGTCCCGAAAGTGGGAGTTGCCGCGACGAAGGTGTACTCGCGTCGTGAGGCTGAAATGGTCTCGCCTACAGGGTCTACCTCCAGCGGAGACAGCACGAGCAAGTCAGTGTCTGTACCAGAGAGTGCAGTAGTCGACATGAATACACGATACTGCGCGTTCGCCAACGTTACAACCCATCCAGCGTAGTAGTTATCTGCCTGAATAGGCAGCGAAGTCGTCAATGTCGCCGTTCCTATTGCACCATCGCTTACAGTTGCTGTAAGTACCTCCGACGCAAAGACAGTGTTTGCTTCAAGCGAACGGAACTTCAGCGTTCGACCCTCGGGGAACTTCCACGTAGACAGCTCAATGCAGGCCCTGTTGACTGCATCTACAAGTCGCAACCAACCAGTCGAGCCGGTAAGTATATCCCCAGCTCCGCTACGAAACTCCAGATCGCTTGGCTCTCCGAGACCTTCATATATCTCTTGCACTATCGATTCTAGTGTCATTTTGCTAAATCCTCATAGCACTTCTGGGGTCTACAATAGTACCGGCCCCGATACTTCACCATCTGACTTATCGGATAGTCATACCGACAGACATAGCACGTAGCCCACGGACCCTTGTTCACACCGGGGCGTGTTCCCTGCACGCTGAAGGCCATTTCGTACTCTTCGTACCCAACACCTGGGTCGATACCTTCAGCAAGCCAGACAAGCTCTTCTTCCATTGGATCAATAGAGCCCTCAGGTTTCCAAGCAAACAGCTCAATCCCTGTGCCTTCTTCTACGCGACTAACTTGATTGAGAGTAAGCCCAAATCCCATAATAAGCCCCGCGTTAATACTAGCACGTCTTCCGCTAAATAGCAAGTACTGGAGTTGTTGGAGATAATAGAAAACCCTCCCGAACTGGGAGGGCTTTAAGGTTTTTACATCACCCGATCTTAGGCACCAGGAGAACCATACGCGGGCTTGTAGTCCCACACCGCAGTCGCGAACCGCATAGTCACCTTGTAGAGCATTGCGTCAGTGCCGAAGTTGCTGGAACTCGACATAGTCGGCTGCTTCTTCCAATAGAAGGTGAAGGTGTGCTTAGGCGCGAGCATGAACCAAGCATCATCGTCAGTCAGGTAGTGACTCACCATGATCCTCCAGTCATCGACGATACCATTGGACGGATTCCACTGGTTCATCACCGGACCAGTACCAGGAGCATACTTGGTGCCAGACACATCGACAACGCCCTTATACCTGTCGTCGTAGTCCCAAACACGGCCAGAGGACTTGAGCAGGTCATTCGCAACCCACTTCAGCGCAGTCGGGATAAGCAACATATCAGGCTTGAGAATAAGCTTGATACCAGCCTCATCGACCAGCCCATCGAAGTACTCGAAAGCCGCCTCAAGAGAGGTGTTGCTCAGATCAGCATTCCCGACATTGCTGATAGTCGTACCGGACTTCAGCGTAGTGTGGGAACCGAACACAGACACACCGTCCCAAGCAGTGACGCCACCGCCAGAGAAGCCGTTGTTGAACAGATTAAAGAAGTTGGTCTCCCGGCAGTAACCTGCAGAGCGAGCCAGAGACTGGGGCAGCTTAGAAATCTGACCATGATAGTCATCATCCTGAGCTTCCTCAGTGAGCTGGAACCCAAGACCAAACTTAACAGTCTGAATAGACTTCTTGTGACCCTCAGCCGGCACGTCGAAGGAGATTTCCTCACCTTCACCCATCTGCCGAAGAGCACCCAGCGGAGACACCTCAGCCTGGGTCAGATACCGACCCTTGGGGAAGTTCTCTACCTTTGCTACCTTGTCAAACTCGGACGGCAGATCAGTATACCCACCATAGAACATCTTGGAGATGCTTTGGTCATACTGATTAGGCAGCGTAGCACGATTCATCGGAACAGCCATTTTTTACCTCCTTCCTTAGACGCCCAGCACAGCGGCAGGGGCAAAGCGGACGAGGTACTTCCTCTCCGCAGCTGTTCCCAGCTTACCGATAATCTCGACTTTCTTGCCGAGGTTAGTGGACGCACCCACAGTAACCAGCAACGTAGTCGAGGCCAGATAGTTGTCTGCCGCCACATTAGACACATTCGCATCCGCAGCAGCGTCAGCAACCCAGATAGAACCGGGCATGGCCGGAATGACCATAACCTCAGCACCGTCAGCCACTGTCTCCTGAGCTACGCCATACACATAGCCGGTCGCCCCCGAGCCACCAGCCACAACTGCAACCTTCGCGAGCTCGGCACCGGAGGCACCAGCTGCGAGGGCTACAGGCATGTTGGCGGTGACAGCACCCGACGCAATGAAGCGCTCAGCAGGCATGGTACTCGTACCGCCAGCCGGGCCTTTATGCAGGGTAAATGCCATACAACCCCTCCAAACCTATACTCTAGGGAGCGGAGCCCAAGCCCCGCTTCACCCCTTAGACTCTTAGATGTCTTTCCACGAAAGACGTTTATCCTCAGTATCCTCGTCGAACGCAGGCGCACCATTGCGCTCCAGCTCCCGCTTACCAGACTGTTTCCACATCGAAGCAGTCTCAGCATTCTTAGCTATCTTGGCCTTCTGCCGCTTCTGGTACAACTCCTCAGGAATACCCATCAATACCAGCTCAGTCTTACCGTCCTTGCTGATCTCGTGGTGCCCACCCTTAGACCCCAGAAATGTAGTCGCCTCATCCTTGTTAAGCACCTTATACCCTTCAGCCAGACGCCGATTGACCGTGTCCGGACGGCACCACCTCTCACGAAGACCCTTACGAACCTTCGTCTGATTGATCTTGTCCGACGCAGAACCATTGGCCTCCGCCGAAATACTAAACCGTTCGACAAACTCCTTATCATCCGCACCACGCCACGTCTCGTGATACTGCCTCGCTACACTATAACGACTACGATTATCCCGAGAGAGGGACCGGACGATTTCCTCAGGTAACGCAAGGAAATCTTCTTTCTGCTCGAATAACAGTTCGACTCCAGCCAGGTCCAATTCTATCACAGTCGCGGCTGACATAGTAGAGTCAACCAGCTTCCTTTTCGCTTTTTTCTCAACTTTTGGCTCAATAGCCTCAGAACTAGGCACGCTAGTTGCTACGCCTTCCGCCAGAACTTTCTCTTCTTTAACCCTCGGCATACTTGCTCCTTGTGTTTATTTGGGGGGCATTTAGCCCGGCCTACTTCACCAAACCACGCTCACGATAAATCTGGTACAGCTGTTTCGGATCGACACCGATTTTATTGCCCTTGTCCTCGACCCACTTAGGTATCTGCACGACTTTCTTGGCAGCTGCTGCAGGACGCGCTGCAGTTTGTGGCGCTGCATACGGTGCCGGTTTTACTGCTTGAGCCGGCTTACCAGACTCTACCCCGAGCTCCTTCATCCACTCCTGCTTCTTCTGTTCAAGCAGCTGCTCCAGAGCCTCAGCCTGGAACGAATCCATATGACGTGCCTTCACCTGTTCGACAGCAGCCTGATACACACGCGGATTCTGCAGCTTATCCTGTAACGTCATAGCGGCGACAATCTGCTCCACCTCCTCGCCATACCGATCGTACACCTTACGCGTATCGGCGTTGGTCAGAACAAGCTCACGGCTGATCTGCGCCTGATTCTGTGCCATCACTTGCAGCAGCGGCGCAACCTTGACATTAAATCCCTCATCGAGACCCCGATAAGGATTCTCCATAAAAGTGTCATTGAGTCGTTTCTCCAGCGCGGCCTGATCCATAGGCGGTGCAACGGGAGGCACCGCGTACCCACGAGTCTGAGGCTCCTTCTTAGGCTGCTGCGCCTGCAGAAACTGAGTCAGCGTATCCTTCAGCGCCGTAACCGGCTCATGTGAGGACTGCGCTGCCTGCAGAGCCGCCCGTTGGGCCTGCAACTCAGCAAGAATCTCCTCCCGGGACTTGCCCTTGTACTCATCAGGCTCAGTCGAAACCTGCTGCTCCAAAGCAGCCGCCTCAGGTGAACCCTCGACTACATACGTCACATCATCCAGCTCTGGCGCGACAATACGCTCGCCAAACGGCAGCGCATCGTCATCCTCGATCTCCGGCACGAACCCTGAAGAGCCCGCGTCCGGTGCCATAGAAAACCTAGCTTTCATTGTCATAATCCTCCAACTCGCTTATCACCTGCTCTAAAGCATTCTCAACACTTCGTAGTTCAGTCACCGCGCCTTGGGTCCTAGATAGCGCGACCCCCTCCTGGGATTCCAGTTGCCCCTGTAGGAGTTCCCGCCGCTTGACCAGAAATTGGAGCAACGCCTGCTGCTCCGGGTTGTCCCATGCTCGGAGCCCCCGCACCAAGTCCACCGGCATTGCCCATGCCTTGGCCAGCTGCGACAACCGGCTCTCCGTTAGCTGCATTTCTTAAAACCTCCTTCTGTGCGATTACCTGCTCCGACCTCGCCTCGTCTGCCACACGCTGCTTCATTTTGAGATGCTCCACAAACGGCACATAATCCTGCGGATTGCCTATGTCGAAGTACTCAAGCATCTTAGCAACAAACTCAGTCGAACCAACATAAGCCTTATTCACAAACTCCAACATCTCAGGTGTCGCAGCAGGGTCCATGCCAAGCTGTCCCTTGAGTTGCAGCAACTGTAGAACCTTCTCGATATACTGCCCATAAACCTGAGACATCGATAAGAATCCCTGCTTCTTCGACTCATCCGTCTTGCTTATGTCAGTTGCTTTCACTGTAAAGCGGAACTTCGTCGGTATGTCCTCAACGTTCATACTAAGGATTTCCATCACATTGACCTGATCCTCGTGCGACAGGAAGCTCAAGTCCAGCTGATCCTTATGTGCGACACACTGATAGAAGGCAATCTGATAGATGTTACTAATGGAGTTCTCGGCATTTTGCAGAATACCACTCAGGATGGTATTGCCCTGCTGAGCCAAGAACATAGTCCCACCGACAGACGCACCTGAGCCAACTATCTTGTCATTAAAGCCTGCCATATAGTCCGAAGCACCGGTGACCTTATCTGCGTACTCACGCGCGACCATCTCGCCGCTAAGGCAACTCGGCGCTACATCCATAAAGTCAATCGGCATCAGGTCCGTTCCAGGCTCATCCATCTCAATGATCTTGAGTGGCGAGAACTCGACATCAGTAATGCCTGCGCCACGCCGAGCTCGGAACATCTTCAGCATCGCCAGCTGGGTACCATCCAGACGCATATTATGCAGTGCTGTAACCTCGTCCTGCAAGGTCTCAGTCATCTCGCACACACCAAAGCCATACAGATTGTCCGGATCATCCTGATAGATGAGCACCTCGATGTCCCTTATAGACAGTGGGTTGTACTCAGACCTCAGAATAGTCTTCGTCTCCGGGTCGAACCAAATCTTCAGGTCCTCCGGGGTGCCGTCACCATCTACGTCCCAAAACAGGTAGCACTCGTAGATTTCGTACTCCTGGTTCGGCTCGGCCTTACCCATGGACGACGCATCTACACCCGCAGTCTCCTGACTCGCTTCCAGATTTTCATCATACTTAGTGAGCGGACTCGCAAGAACAACCTCAACCGCATCCGGGTCAAACGCTCCCATCGCAACTTGCTGCTTCAGTTCATGCTGGAAGTATCTATAACGAATAGCTACCCACGGAGCTCGCTGTACATCCTTCCAGTAAGGCCTCGTGAAGAAATCCTCCAGCCGAATCGGTACAACCGCAGGTCCCTGGTGCCGTACATACTTAACCTGCTCAGAACCACCCTCGCCAACACGCTTAAATGCCCACTGATCGATAAGAAAAGGCACCTTTACCGGCTGCGTGCCCAGCGACACCTGCTCATAACAGATACGCTGCAGATTCTGCCCCATATTGAGGCCATTTCGCGACTCTGCCAGACCTTTGAAGAACCTTTGCAGTGATTCGGCCTTGTCCACGTCAGCAATGTTCATTGCATCGACCTGAACAGGTGGCTTTTTGGACGAAAATGCCCCGATTTCCTTACTATATATGGTATTAACCTTCTGCGCCGTGAGCGGAGGCATCACATTCGCGCTTTTTGTCCACGGAGTCGATCTTTCAGCGGACTCCGGACGACCCCTACGGAGACGCCGCCACTTTTTCCACCTTTCCTCAAGCTCCGCACGGTCATTTCCATCCCGAACATCAACAATCTCGCTTCCAAGATAGTCAATAATTGCCTCTTTGGTCGCCTCATCCCCGAGAACATCGCTGATCTCGTACGGAATATCCGCTCCCTCACCAGTAGACGACGTAGCTTTGCGCTTATCGACCTCGGGCAGCTCTGAAACAGCCGCTGCTTTCACCTTAGCCATGGTAGACCTCCTTAATAACCCGTAACACTCGACACATTTTGCCTAGTAGAACGCATCCTTCCGAGCGGTGTATCGTCATCATCGTCATCCACATCAGCGCCATCACCCCTCGGTCGTATCGTCTTGAACATCGCAATCTTAATAGCATCCAGTAAGTCAAGCCTTTTTGATGGAAACACGCGCAACTCTTCCATCACCTTGCCCCGACACGTATCGCGCACATACAGCTGACCCTTCTCCAACACCGGCTGTATGATATTTCGTATGGTTGTTTCCTTATCTCCAAGCGCAGGTATCCCTAGGAAGTTAAGAAACTTCTTCCGAAACGCCTCCTCGCGCCTCAGAATAGGCACAAAGCTCTTAAATCCAGCCTGCGCCTCGACATACGTCGCCCTCACGACATGCTTATACTTATCCTTATACTTAAACAACCAATCGAAGAACTTCGTCGGCTCCACATAGCCAGCCTCAGCCTCTATTATGAAGCGCTCATCTCTCGGCGATCTTGCTACAACAGCCACAGCCGCACGTGATGCGCTAAAGCTTGCCCGCGTCGAACCACCAGACGGGTCGCCAGCAATAACAACGTCACAATCACGCAGATCAACCCGACCAGTCTCGCTAAAGTCACGTTTCTTCTGTATAAAGAACGTCTCTTGCGTATCGTCCCAGTCCAGGGTACACTCGCCGACCTCGTAGCTCGCAAAATCACTTGCTCCCGCCGCAACTGGATTGTTCATATACTGGCTATACGCCGCCCATGGATCACTTTCGAGCAGCTGATGTATCTGCTCCACAGTAAACGCATCCGGATTGATGGAGTACTCGTTTCCGTTAGCGTCTTCTTGAAGCGCCGGCCGATAATAAGTCACCCAATCACCCTTTGAGTTTGCTGGGTAGCTACTATCTATAGGGTCCCAATATCCTAGACGTTCCTTTGTTTCCTTCATCAGACGCTCATACGGATCGTCTACAGCGTAGCGAGTACCGACGACTATCACACGCGACTCAACCCAACTTACGACAAGTGTTCGTAAATTACTGTACAGCCAGTTGTTCATCTTAGACATGTCTGCACCTGCCACGTGGTCCGAGTTAAGCATGTCCTCACCGACGATGTCATCACAGTCGAACACATCCACATGAATACCTTGTGTCGAACCACCAGCCGTAATAGCCATCAGATTCGGCTCCGGGAAACGCCGGGTACGATTGTCCAGAATGAGCATATCATTGGAGCGGTTAGCCTTGGTCCACTCCGGGTATAGTGTCTTGTGTAACTCATTAACAGAAAATGTATTTATAGTCGATTGCACGAACGACAATGCACGGTCGTACAACTGAGACGTGCAACCTATGCGTAGGTTCGGATTTCGGAGCAACTCCCATCCATTTGCACCATGTGAGCATATACTTGTCTTATACGACGACCTCGGGACGAGTATACCTGCCTTGATGCCAGGCTCCGTCGCGACACGTTGCCTGAAGTTGCACATATCCACGTGTAGACCATTATTAAGCTTATCATACGGCCCGTCTGAACCCGCAATGAACTTCAAGTAAAACCACAAGCTAACAAAGCCAGCCTCACGCAACAGCCCGAGCACCTTCTCGCTTGTCTGCATATTCGGACTCGATACCTCAGCAACAAGATGCCTAAGCAGTAGCGCCGGGTCCGCTTCCCTGCTAAACGTCGGCGCCTTCGGATGCGGTGCGAACTCTAGCCCCGGCCACATTTGGGGGGCATTTTGAGCGCCCATTTGCTCACTCTGCGGCATCGTCATCCACCCAGCTCGCGTCGCCTATGCCATTCGCGTCCAAGTCGTCAGTATCGGGCATAGACGCTGACTGCATCTGCGAGAAGAAGCCCATCTTCGCAAAGTCGAGCATGCCGATAAAGGCGAGCACATCCTGATCGTCTTGGTCCACAGCCTCGCGGATGTAACTAATCGAGCCATCCGTATGCTGACACACGACTGCAATACGTCGGATAGTTTGCTTAAGTGCCGACAAATCGTTTAGCGTCCGAGCGACCGAGTCCTCGTGAAGACGAGGCTCACCTGCTATGTTAGGCATCGTCGTCCTCCACAAGTTCGGCGGCTTTCATTTGGGGGGCATTTGCTGGAGCCGCGAGCTCGAGGGCTCGGCCTAGCCCCGTAAGGGCCTTTCCGATGTGCGGCGCAATCGCGGCTATCTGTATGTTAGTAGTGTGCTGTGCAGGTAGTGCGGCAGGTTTCTGCTTACCTATGGCCGTCAGGGCCTTGTCGGCAGCGGCGAGCTTGATCTCGGGCGAGGCATTCGAGCCCATGACGTCGAGTAGTGTCTTGACGGCCAGATGCTCGAGGATTTCTTTGTTGGCCTCAAGGAAGCCTTGATCGCCCTCAGGCGTTTTAAGCTCGACTTTCGTTACTTCCACACCAGTATTGTGGTACAAAATCTCCAAAATGTCAAGGCCCTGTGCAAAAGAAAAGGGCCACCGCCCAAAGACGAGGCCGAAGACCAAGGCTAAACGATGGGAAATGCCCCCCAAACCACACCGTTTATCACCATGTCTCGGTCCTCGGCCTCCAAGGCAGCGACCCTTACAGCTAGGAGTATACTACATCACGGAAGAAACGTCAAGAGTCATACGGCGGATTCGTAGGTGCGTCGACAATTTCGTAGGTGGTGTCTTTGGGTGCCTCATCGTAGGTCTTGTCCTCAACGATGGTACACTTCTTGCAACTGGGCGTACCGGGGCTGTATATCGCCCCGCACATGGGGCAGAGCCAGCCAACGGGTATGTTGATAGAGTTGAGCTCAGTCCTAGTCATGCGTGTGCTCCTTTACGTAGTCAAGTGCTTCTTCGGTCGGTCCTTCGGTGAAGACGGCCTGAATGTCGGCCAGCTGGTATGCCACGAGCCGGGTCGTGTCGTCGTCGTAGATAGAGAGGCCAGATGCGGCGTGGGGCATGATGCGGACACCGGGCACGAGGTACTCGGGCAGTTTGTCACCGATGGCTACCACGGTTGCGGTGCTGTGCTCGTACTGGGCGTCTGGGGGCAGAAACAACGAGCCCACTTGCTGGACCTTGTCCATGCGGGCGATGAGTCTGTCGCCAAGTGGTCTAAGGCGTCCGGCGTTGATGAGTTCAAGTGCGGTCATGTTAGCGAACTCCAAACGCGCGCTGAATAAGCGGTCCAAGTAAAAAGAAGGGCCAGGCGAGGCCGTACAGAGCACAGCCGGCAAATCGGTTGAAGGGGGTGACGTGCTTGGACATCTCGGGGTCGCAGGCAATGAGCATGTCGAGGGTGCTGCCGGCTGAGAAGCCGGCCAGCACGGCTATGAGAGCGTAAATTGTAAGGATGACGTAAAGTGCAACCATAGGGCCTCCGTATGGAGGTAGTGTATAGGGTTAAGATGGGGGTGTCAAGTGGTAGGCGGTGTAAAGATGACGTGGCTCCAGTTGCCACGGCGTATGCCTTCGACTGTTTTTTTAGAGACACCGCACAAGTATGCTGTTTGGGAAACACTCTTTGTTTCATAAAGAGTCTTCTTTATTTCGTAGGCCTTAGCCTCGTTGATTTTGGCATGCGGACTTGCTGAACCAACGTTGCAGTGAAACTCCCCAGCGTTTTTTAGGTAGTCTTTCCAGTTATCCATGGATGTACCCCATGCCAGGTTGCACACGCGATTATCATTCTTGTTATCATTAAGATGTCTGACAAGCCATTGATCTGGCAAAGGTGCTTCCAGGAATGCTCTGGCAACAAGCCTATGTACCAGACTTGTGTAAGACACATGATTGCGATTCACCTCTACGCATAGATAGCCGCAATGATGTTTGTATTGCCGAAGCGGCCCAGTGAAGGAACCATCATCCTCGATGAACCAAACCTCTCCAGCGTCAGATACTCTGAAACGATCAACCGCTCTAAACTCTGGCATACTAGCCCCCCTACCTATATACTACCACATATGGGTACGGGTGTCAAGGGTGGGACTAAAAATCCTATAGCGATGATTCCTGGTGGCCGCGAAACCGAATCTGCGAGTGGGTCCGGGGTGGCTAACACTCCACGCATGCGCACAATTCGCACGCTTTCCGCTTGACATTCACTCCGCCCCATGCTACCATGTACTTACCTTACCGTTAGGAGGTCCCGCCCTATGAACGACCGCACCTTTCTTCACATCAGCGCCGCATGCAACGCCGCCATGGACCGCGACTCCAAGCGCCGTCACTTCGCAAACAAGCGCCTTCGCGGCCGCAACGTGACAGCCGTTGCCCGTGCTAGGCTTGACGCCACGTTTGACGCTCTCTACACTGCCGAGCTTGCCCGCATAGCTACGGACGCCGACCTTTAAGCGCCCCGCGCAATAAACGGCCAACGCCTCTATGCCCGTATGGGTGAATCTATGCCCGTTATAGACGCGCGCTTAGATTTTGGTTGACATGCTTCGGCGTCGCAAGCTCGAACGTAGCCCATCGGCACGCCTTCTGCCGTCGTTTGGGGGGCATTTTTAAGGCTCCGGCGCGGTTTTATGGACTCGGACAGCCTTGCGGAGAATTATCCGATAATTCGTTAATTCGTCTTTATTCCTTCTCTCTCTCTACTCTCTCTCTATCTTTCTCTCTCTCTCTCTCTCTAAAGAGAGATAAATACTTACTACGCAACAACTTAGCTCAAACCAAAAATCAAAGTTGTTCACGCATCGAACAACTGAGCCAATAACTATCCGAAACATGACAAGCCCCCATTTAATTCCCCAATTAATTCTCGTAATTCTAAATACTTGCAGAATAAGCATTTAACCGCATTTTCCCCTATTTAACCATTTAATTCGACGCCCCTAGCGTCTAGATTTTGAGATTTTCGTATACTTATTGGCTCACTCGCGAATAAATCATTATCCAGCAACGACTTACCAAGATAGCGCAATAAACATTCGAATCCGGATTGTCGATACCGACCTATACCGACCTATAACGCCCGCACTTATCTACTTCCGCTTGACATCACCTAGCCCCCGTGCTATACTAACATTGTCAAGCAAACGAAAGCGTGCAAGCCGACCACGGCAGACGCCGACGCCAGCGTGATAGACCGGGCGAGCATGACTGGTTGAAAGACTACCGGGAAGATTGCTCGCTTAGTCCCGAAGCGACCGAACGTGTTAAGCGCGGGCAAGTTAGACATCGGCATAGCCGACTACGCCCCGCTCCGTTCTTTAGCTTCAATCATGCCCCCGTCTGCGCCTACCTAGGAAAGCAAAAAAGCGCCGAAATAGGCTTGACAGAAACAACTGGCCCATGGTAACATAGGCCAACAGCGAAAGAAAAGGCCCACGGGTTAGGACGATGAGTCCTCTCCCTATGCCACTGGCCCTGACTTTCGCCACTATTCAAACGGACCCGGAACCGTAGAAGCCGGGAGCGTTCAGTACGGCGCTGGTAAAATGCTTAGGCGTGTTGCACGTTCGCGTCCATGCCTACGCCCGTACTATCGAAACACTTTGACAGGCCCGCGCGGAACCGTTAGTCCGCATTGAATCGCGAGAAGTGAATCCTCGCGAGTAGGGTCCCCCAGTCTATCGCTCCAAGGCCGAATGAGGTCCTTGACAGTGAGGTCGTTGCGCACGTTTGCGCTACGTAAAACGTAGGACTACGCTAGTCCCGACCTGTCAAGCTCGATTCTAAGGCTTGCGATAGTCCCCGTCTCGGACGGTAACACGATGATAGGAAGTAAATCCCTATCTTACGGATACCTTCAAAGAACGCACGTAGGCCCGGGGGCTCACGAGGTCAACTCGTCGAGCACCTCGCAAATGCCCCCCAAACCCTATGCTTCTCGTATCCTGTTATCGCAAGCGACGTCCATCGAGACGGGAAACCACGGTCAGGGCACGAAGTAGCGCAAGCGAACCGCGCAAGCGGGTGTAACTTGCAAGGCCGACTGAGGGGTCCGAGTCCTCTCTGCCCTATATGCGTAAAATCGAACGCCAAATCATAGCCGCCCTCAAACGAGGCGTCCCATGCCGATTGTCGAAACGCGACACCATCGAATCTGTCGGGGCTGGGTCTATTGTGTACCGCCTACACGGGCATACTGTGGCCTGGCATCAGGGATCAGATGCCATTATCCTCGGTACTTTCGACGGTCGCTGGCAAACGCGCACCACCAAGTCGCGCATAAACGCCTTCGCGGATCATTACCACCTTCCTCGTATAGCGCAACGCAATTTCGTCTGGACCTGGAGCGACGGCATTCCCTACGAAGGTGTGCGCACGTTCACGCTCAGTAAGCCGGACGAAGAACTCTTGCGCATCCCCCTATAAGGAGTAAACCCCCCCATGACCCGTATTATCACGACTCGCGTTCTCAGCCCAACGCGGGGCATCGTGCCCAAGGTAAGCAAGCCTAAAATGCCCCCCAAACTCCCGCAGCTCGGCTACTTCAACGCGAATCGTCGCGGGCCGTCCATCGGCAAATCCGCCTGGAAACCGGGCGGGACGGCGCACAAGGTTGGAGTCAAAGTAGACGCTCGGGGTGTGTCCTACGTAGCCGACCTCGTGACGGGCAAGCGTGTCTCGGGGCAACGGTACTCCGTCGAAACTCGTGCTGCGAAAAATGCTTCCGATCTGGAGCGCAAGTTCCGCGCACTCGTGTGGAAAGCCACTCACGGCGGACTCACCGCGAACGAGATGGATCGTTTGCGAGTATACGGCCAGAGCGACGTCGTGCAGGGAAGCATCGCGTTGATGCGGCTCTACAAGCAAGTCTTTATAGGAGCGTAAACTATGCCGATGGATCAGCGAACGCATATCAGAGCGCTATTACGCTTGCTGTACGATCGTCCCCGGGGTGAATGTGGCAACGGCGGTATGATCCAAGATAACTGCCATGTTTGTCCGCTTAGTCGTAGCAACGGTGGTATGTGTGGAATCGGCCAAGGCATGTCGAACTATCGCCAACGTAAGCTCGAAGCCCTGCTCGCATACATGCGCTCCCACAACATGCAAGACATCATCGACGAGAACAAATGGATGGTAGCAATCGTCCAGGATGACGACGCGCTATACGCCAGTATGCCCATATAAGGAGGACAAATCAACATGAAGTACGCCATCAAGGACAAGCCGTACCTGGGGATGCACAACGGAACGGTCGCGGGTAAAGGCTTCGAGAAAAGCCGCCGAAATCGTAAGTCTCACGCCGAACGTCGGGCAAGCATCGTTGCCCGCTCGCTCGAACTCATCGGCTACAAAGCCGCTAAGAAGAAGTAACGGTAGCCACGCCGTCACGGGGGGTTCAAGCCCCCCGGCTTCATATAAGGAGCACTAAACTATGCCGCACGATGTCATCGTCTCTATCTGTGTAGTTCTTACGTTGGGCCTATTCGCGGGCTTGTCCATCTATCAAGTCTGCATCAAGTTCGACGCCGAGAACGAACTCGTCGAGAAGTATACGTCTCTTTCGGGGCATACGCTTCTGACGTACCGCAACAAGCGCACAGGTAAGTATTGGGATATGCTCAAATGACGGTAGTTACGAAGGAAAACTGTATCCTCGGGTCTGAGGTAGTCCGGGGTCCTCGTTGGTGCTACGGAGATCAAGACCGCCGATATGGTGGCAATGGTATCGGAGTGATCATGGGCTACGAGCACAACGACCCATTTCACGATGACTGGGTTCACGTCAAGTGGGACGGCGGCTACACCAATGTGTACTGTCTTACAGAAGCACATCTGTGCTTTGCCGAGGGGCAAGACCTTGCCGCAGCTCGTGCGTCTGCCGAAGAGCGTAAGCGTCGTGAGGATGAGCGTTATGCCCGTGAACCTATTTAGGCCACTCCGGAGACGTGAGATACGCGAACTCATTCGTGAAAGACATATCAACCTATACACACGCGAAGAGTTAGCAGACTTACTCCAGAAAGTTTACAAGGTAAACGAGGAAGTCTGCAACGAGACGTCATGTAGTATGTGCCCGTTATGCAACTCTGACCTACCATGCTACTTTGCCTATAGTTCAGCCTATCGCCCGCATACGATATACCTACTCAAAAAACTTGCGAAGTCTGCTCCGACAGACGAACAGAAATACGGTAACATGCCATTATAGGAGGACTTCATGTCGTATTGCTTTACAACTGTCGAGCAAGCCCTGTATCTGCTCGCACAAGTAGATATAGTGCTGCCGAGCAGCTCTGATGTGTCTACTACTATCAGAGAGGCCATTCGTAATCGTGCAGGCACGGACATACTCGAAAACCCGCTGGACTTCAACAATCTACTCACGTGGAGTGATACGCCCCAGGGTAGTTCTTTTTGGGAAGACGCTCATACGCGACTCGCAGACTTTGGTAGACGCTTTACTTCAGGAGAAGCCTGCATCAGATGGTTGGAAAGCGTCGTTCTGACGACTCCAGGTACGTCCGCGCCGTCGACTTTCGAGATACCGACCAGAGGACTCGCACGCTGGGTGTACGACACCTGCCGCGCGCAAACAGCAGCTCGACGTGACACATCAACTTCAGACTTAAAACCTGAAGAACAGGAGCTTCTCCGAACGTGGGCACGTGAGCTTTCTAATCCTACTATCAAAGTCTTCGTCAAGTGGGCACTTGGCGCCGGCCTGTGGTCCACATCTTACGAGAATACCGTGCGTATTCTGGAGACTTCTGGAGGTTCGTATGCAACTCTCCAGATGGTCGTGCCACTGGACGGCTCTGATCACAACGGACACAACTACCCGATAGGCAAGCCAGTCCTTATGGTGCATGGGCAATCCGGCGTGCGTTTGGGTATGCGTGGCGTAGGGAATAGCTTATGCTCGTACAACCCAGACTTCATCCGATTTGCTACGGATGCCGAAATAGACATGTTTTTCCAGCAGACTCCTCGCGATAAGTATATGCAGTTTCTTGATACGTATCGTGAACGCCTGGGAGAGTCCTATCCCATGCCCGAAATACCCATCTAGGCAATAACTATCCTTTGTGGTAGTTTGCAAGTATCTACGTATGTAGATACATTTTCTCTGCAGGAGGACATTGTATGTCCATCTCCAAGAACATCGTTCTCGCTCCCGTCGCCGCTCCCTCTGTCGCCGCCAAGGTGTACGGTCCCACCGACTACACCGACAGCCTCGTCTCCAGCCTGAACGGCAAGTCCGTCTACCGCTCGGACTACCTGGACAAGCTGGAAGCGGCCATCGCCAAGAAGGACAAGAACTACATCAAGTCCTTCTCCCTCCTCCCCGATGCGAAGATCAAGGCAGCCCGCGGCTTCGACGCCGACCATCCCTTCGTCACCGTCGAGAAGGGCATCGCCAGGGCGTGGCGGTACGTCGCTATCGTTAGCTAAGCCGGAGCCAAGGAGTGTAGCCAAGTAGGGCACGTGGACAGGGCATGCGCAAAGCGTATGTCCTGTCTTCGTTTAGAATGCTTCGCGAGCATCCACTCCTTTGAGGTGGTAACATGAAAGCATTTTCTATTCTAGGCATGCGCCTCTTATTCGAGGCCGTTGCTAAGGACCTTGACGAAAATATGGTCGGGCATATCATCGAGTTCGACGACAAACTCGTCAAGCTTCTGCGTGTCGGAAACCGTGCTGGGAGTCTGGTGTGGTTTTACGTACAGCTGGGCGAGAGTGTTGAGCACTACTCCGCGCGTATCATGATGGGGCAGCACGTAGTCGAGCGTATCTTCGTACGCGGCGAACCGACGACAGAGCATCCAGCTTACCCCGGAAATCGCCTTGGTCGCATTTGCGAGAAGCCGCTCACGGGGAGTACCTTTGAGCGGGCTGACGCACTCATACCTCGGGACGAAGCCTTGAGGTATCGAAATCTCTGGGGCTCAGACTCCGATGCCTCGGTGTTCGTACACGATCTGATCGAGTACAACATCGAGACTCCGATCATAAGTATCGACAAGTTCGAGGCAGTTCGTTTGGCTCTCGGCGCCAAAGTGTGTCGAAACTGCGGACGTCTTCATATGGAGGCGGGAGAGTTCTGCTCGATATGTACAGAGAGAATAGAACGCTTTGCCATGCGAATCGACGGAAAGATCGTACCGAAAGTCCTTGCTGTTAAGCGGCCAGACGGTTCGTTTCTCCCGATTTGGGAAGCTCACAACGAGAGTATCGTCTGCTCGGTCTGCGGTAAGACGTTCACCTTTCGGGAGGGAGGTACTACGACGTGTGCCGAATGCACATCAAAGGTAAAGATGTGCGCGATCTGTGGTAGTCGTATAAGCATGGGTGACGGCGTGCACGTCGAAGGTGTTGGAGACTACCACAAATCCTGTGCGAAGAAACCCGTAGTCGCTGGATACCACACGAACAGCTCGCACTCGTCACCGACGTTCTTCGGTACGCCGACTGTGGAAACGTTCCCTCTCTTCATGGGTATCGAGCTCGAAGGAGCTGGTAAGGAAAGTCGCCTATCCGCACAGATGCCCGCCATGGCGGAACATATCATACGAACCAGACTCGCGG
The DNA here is from genome assembly GCA_035477855.1 of Dissulfurispiraceae bacterium. Lineage (GTDB taxonomy): Bacteria > Nitrospirota > Thermodesulfovibrionia > Thermodesulfovibrionales > Dissulfurispiraceae > JAAYUK01. The sequence goes on along the minus strand of DATIKF010000360.1, from coordinate 25,420 downwards.
ACCTCAACGTCGAAGCAACTCGCGATGGTTCGCTCCCTGGAGGTGGTATCGAGATTATATCTCAGCCGATGACCATCGAGATGTGGCGTGATACGATGCCGCGTTGGAAGGACGCTCTCTCACTTCTACCCAAACATGCAGGCATCTACGGGCATGACGCACGGTGCGCAGGTCTTCACGTACATGTCTCGAAGAAAGCTTTTCAGATGTACGAACCTTTGGCGGACGACATCGAGTATCGCGACAAGGTGGCCTTTGGCCGACTGATCGTGCTGTTCGCCCGATTCGCTGATGAGTTCCTTTTCATTTCGCGACGCAATCCTTCGCGCAAGAACGAATACGCTCGCGCTATTGTGAGTCACAGCGACTTGGCAAGCATCTCGGAGGAACGCTTCCGCGTCGAGTTCGCCCGGCTTCGCGAGCGTGCCATGGGGAACTCGGGACACTACACGGAAATAAACATCTCTCCCCGTAATACGATGGAGTTCCGGCTGTTCCGCTCGACGTTCAACACCGAGACCCTGCTGGCAACGTTGGAGTTCGTACACGGACTCTGCTGGTTCGTTTCGAACAACGACATGACTCGGTGTCGCACGATCACTTTCGACGATCTTATCGCCACTATCAACAAGCCGATACTTACGGCTTATGTCGCCCGGGTCATGGCCCGGAGATCACGCACCCAAGACGATGGGTTCGAGGGAGAAGAATAATGTGCATAATCATGGTCAAAGAAGCCGGTGTGGCCTTACCACCGAAAGAGCGCTTCGAGGGGATGTTCGACCGCAATCCTGACGGAGCGGGTTTCATGTTTCCTCGGGGTGGCTGGGTCGAGTACCGCAAGGGACTTATGACCTTCGACGACTTTTGGGGGGCATTTGAAGCCGCTTTGACTGTTGAAGAACGTACGTCTCTTCCGATTGTGTGTCACTTCCGCATCGGTACGCATGGGGATAAGCGGGCTCCAACGCACACGCATCCGTTTCCTCTCACGGACAACATTGTGGACATGACGGCCACGTCGGGGCGTGTGTCGCATGCCGTTGCACACAACGGTATCTTCTCACTGCCCGGTGTGGGTAAGTGGAAGTTCCCGTCCGGTGAAAAAGACGACAAGGGAAACGACATTTACATCATGCCCTCCGATACGATGGACTACGTGCGTGACATCATCTTTCCGATCAGCCTCAAGAAGGGATGGTTCGAGCTGAAGCCGATGCACCGCATTATCGACATGACTATCGGCTACTCCAAGCTGGTCATCATGCGTGGCGATGGTAAGATTCTCCGGTTCGGGGACTTCGTGAACCATCACAGTGACGATAAGCGTATTCTGTACAGCAACTCGAACTACTATAAAACGTATGTCGCACCAAAGAAGTCACACGCTTACGATGATGACTACGATGACGACTACACCTACTTTGGGAGACGTCGGGGCAAGGATAAGGACAAGCTCGACAAGGATTCTAAAAAGACGAACACGTTTCTCAAGCCTCCGTCAGCTCGTAAGGACGGCTTCATCTTCTCCAAGTTCAAAGCGTTTCCATCCTCTGCGCCGATCGTCGGGTCATACATGGAAGCTCCGAACGTCGAGTTTGCTACGGCGGGCGACAAGTTCATGGATATGCTCGATGGTGTGTGGAATTGGTACATACCTACTCGGGATGGTATCCTCTCCATGTTCGCAAAGCGCGATGACCCGTCGAAAGTGTGGCTCTACGAGTATGACGCTGAAAACCATACGTCGTGGTTCATCGGCGCGTTCAAACGCGAACGCTCGAAGCTCGCCCTTACGGACAAACAGCTGGCGCTTACGGATGGGGTCAAGGACCCGCTCAAGGAGGACACCATTGAAGTTGAGATCGAAGTCCCGGTTGCGGAAACCACGCCGGCCACTGAGCCCGTTGCGTGACGACATAAGTCTTGCAATAGGTGTGCTTTTACTCGTATTCGTAGGCCTAGGAACCTCGATGACTATAAGTTACTTCCTAGAACGGGCTGAAAATGCCCCCCAAATAGAGGAGCGCCCCGTTGTCGTGGACTGACTGGACACGCGAAGAACCAAACTTCCCAACGTGCGAGTGTAGCGACTCGCGAAGTTCGACGCCTGACTGGATGGCTATCACTCGGGGTAAGTCGGGCAAAGCGCCGCAAACCGCTGAAGATGCTGAGCGTAAGCATCGCAAGAAAGACAAGGCACGGACTGTCTATGGTATGGCGGTTATGCTGCACCAGGATGGGACTATGGAGATTGGTTCACGTACGTACTTTCGCAAGAAATACGTCATCCAGAATGACCGTATACGCGATGCTGTCGAGACGGGCAAGCCGCTTGTTTCACGTGGCAAGACGTACTTCATGCGCAATGCTACGCCGGAGGAGGAAGCCAATGTTTAACTTTCTACTAGTCGGACTATTCCTGGAGCTTGGTCTTGTGCCTACGGAATACGTGGCCTATGTTAGAGATAACCAGAGGATGCTCTTCGACAATAGCTCTGGAACCTACGCCGAAGTGGGTATCTCTGTGGAGACGGAGCGTCTATACGCTTGGACGTCAATCGAGTCTCGTCAGACGAGCAACAATGGGACGCTCTTCTCAAGCTATGCGCCGTATCGTGTTGACTATTCCCTAGGAGGCATGTTCTACTTCAATAGATGGCTTTCCTTCGGAGTCGAACACGAGTGCGACCACGCGGTCCTGAGTAGTGACGAAGCTGTCTGGCCATTCGTTACCGCCGAGACACGCATGTTCGTTCGATTTGGAACTCTCCGAAACAGGAGGTAGGCATGCCGAGTGACAAGGACTTGGAAGAGGCGATCGAACGATTTGAAAAGTCAGAAAAGTGGTCGCTATATAAGGACCACGAAAAGCGAGCTATTGCCTTCAGAGCTGGATGGGAGGAAGCCGTGCGGAAGGAGCGGGAGAGGTGCACACAAAAGATATTTGAACTACCGAAATACCGAGCTACGGTATACGAATCGATGTGGCACGGCGTTGCATGCGATGTAGTGCGCGTCTCTGATCTTTCCGCCGTCCTCACCCCCGAGAGCGCGACCGAGAAGGAGGACTGAATGAAAACCGAACTGCTCGCCGAGTCGATCTTTTCGCTCGTCATACATGGCGTGGGAACTAAAGCGCAAATTGTCTCCATAATCGCCGAAGAGATCGAGAAACATTACGAACCTGTAAGCGATTCTTACAAGTCCGAAGAAGAAATTAGCAAAAAGTGGTGCGAACACTGGAAAAATTACTGGGTAAAGACGCAGACCGAGCCGAGGACGTGCGAGACGTGCACGAACGAATGGGACGCACTCACGAAAGAGGAAATGTGGGACACCATCCAGCGCATTCGTGAGCTTACGGGAAACGACGGTACGGAATCGCCCGAGCGGACGGTTGCACGGCTAGTAGAAGAGCGCCCAGCTACCCCGCGCCACGTATCGGCGGAGGATGTGGAGACGATCATGCGGTTTATTAATGGTGTGATTGCCCATAAAGATGGAAATAAAGGCATCGATGAGATGAAACGCCATGCGAAATATTGCCTGGACCGCATCGCCGGGAAGGGGGAGTCGAGATGAATATAGTGAGTGGAATCACCGGATTTATTTTATGCCTTTGGACGTGGGTAATTATCGGAAATTTGAGCAAGGGACGCGACATACCGCAATGGGCAACGGCTCTGCACGCAATTGCGTTCGGTGTTTTTGTCTTTACCCTGTGAGGAGCCCCGCCATGACTAAGCATACGCCGGATTTTAGTTATTTACGCGGATTAAAGCCTGTAATTTTTACAATCGATGAATGCTTAAAAATTGCTGAATACCGGTCAAGCATTCTTAGGCCTGAAACCAAGTTAAGTGAGCCTATTATCATATTGGCAGACGCGGTGAAGGCCAAAGACACCCGCATCGCCGAGCTTGAGGCTGATCTTGCCGCCGAGCGCGAGAAGGTGGAGCGGTTTCTGGAAACTGTCAAGTCAAAGGCTTATCGGACTATCATCAGATGCAAACCGGCATACGTCGTAAACCACGATGACATTATCGAAGTCCCCGCCGCCACCGAGCCGAAGGAGGAAGTATGATAGTCTACCGCATAGAAAATCCCGATACCATGCACGGCATGTGGTATAAGTTGGATGGAACGTGGGCTCCGTTTATATTTACCCTGACGGAGGGCATTTCGAGGGACCTGCCGATGGGGTATCACCCACGCTACAGCGCTGGGGGTAAGAAGTGGTTCAGCGCCGGCAAGTCCAAAGAAAACATGAACCAGTGGTTCTCAGCACGAGATGCCCTGGAGCTGTCGCAAGCCGACTATAAGCTGTTCGAGTTTGACGTGAGCGAGTTCGCCGAAGAAGAACATCAGGTCATATTCACACGTGAAGGTGTGGTATCGTGTAAAGAGATACCGCTTAATTTTCTCTGGGAAGTTTAGGAGGAACAGATGAAGAAGCTCATGCTTGGATTGCTCATTCTTGCGGGTACGTTTATGTACTTCTCATGTGCAAACGACGCCTCGGTGGCGCGTTACAATCTCGAACGCGAGGAGCAGAACTTTAACGTGTATCGGCGGGTTGTATTCTACAACGGCATTACTGGGGAGTACATTCTCACCATCGAAGGGCGTCTCGCGATCATCGTCGATAGTGATGGCGATCTCGTAGTCACGGTCAAGACGGAGAACGGCACCTATCTCAAGCATTACCTCGGTCTGTCCGACAACGTGACGTACTTCTCGGAGGCTCTGCTTCCGAACGCCGTCTCTACGTCGCACTACAAGGTGGTCTTCAAGCCGTCTACGATTATTCCGACTATCGAGGTTCGTTAGAACATGACCTTTGACATCGCCCTCAACGATCCGCCGCAGTTTCGTACTGCGGTGCGTGCCTTACGCCGGCCTATGAATCGCAACGTGGAAGCTCGTGAGCCTGACAGCGAGGACATCGCCTTAGGGCGCAAGCTTGTCCTGCGTGGTGATGATCATGCCAAGTTCGCGCGACTTATTCATGTCGGCTTCACCATCAGGGCACCGCGATACTGGTGGATCGAATACTCCACCTACAGTGTCGGTGCGGCGTCCGTCAGCGAGTCAACCATGCACCGAAAAATGAGTGAACCATTTGTGGGCAGCGATTTTGAGGATTATTCTGTTCCGGGAGATTATCTCGAAAACCTAAACACAGAGCGCCGTATGTATACTATTGGACATTCAAACATCGCATTGCTTAAAGGTATGATTCCCGAGTCGTATCTCCAAACGCGCGACTGCTGTATGTCATATCAGACGTTGCGTCGGGTGTACTTCGCCCGCAAGGATCATCGGCTGCCGCACTGGCAAGCCTTCGCCAAGTGGATCGAGTCACTACCCCATGCAGACGCATGGATAACTGCATCCAAAGTTTAGGGGGCATTTGTATGAAGAAGGAGCTTCGTTTTCGGGGCGTGACGTTCACGAAGGAACAGATTCAGGCCATGACTATCAGCGAGGTGAAGGACCTGCGCGAGGACCTGCTCATGGAGATCGAGTCTATCGATGGGCAGATAAATGCGGCCAAAGCTCGGGTGCATGAGTACGACGAGTACGCCGACTCCAGCTGGTTTGCCCGCATCAGGGCGATTCGGGGTATCTTCGTCCGCTGGGTAGCAATCTGCGGCGAGATCATCAAAGACAAGAATCGTGCAGAAACATACGCTATCGAGAGGTACTTCTACGCCGAGGCTATGAAGGCCCTCGACCAAGCAACGTTCAAATCCATCGAGGCGGCGGCGAAAGCTCGCTACACGGAGGCTCAGAGTGCACAGGCAAGTACAGCAACTCCTACGACTGCTTGAAGTTATCTGCTGGATTCTGCTCGTAGCCGGACTTAGCTTCGTCTTCGGAGTCAAATGGGTTCGGGCCCATCAAATGCCCCCCAAAGTCAGCTACGAAATACCTGCGAACATGAGTCGCTACACGTTGCCGCTCATTAGCGACGAAGACGTGACGACGCTGTGCATTGCGGCAAACGAGGCGTGCATCCAGGTAGATGACCTTGCGGCGGTGTGGTGGGCCGAGACTAATCTCGGTACGAACTTGAACCACGTGAACCCTATCGATAGGGGGCACTTTGGTCTGAGTCATCGCTGGTACGCTGAGCGCAAACGCAAATGGGGTGACTACAACCCGAACCGCCTAGCGTCGAGTGCCCGTATCGCGGCGCTTGAACTTGGTGAAGGGTACGCCTACTTCGGTGATCGTGTGCATATGTTCGCTGAGTATCATCAAGGACGTGTAGGTGTCTTGACAGATGGTGTCAAGCTGGCGTATATTCGTAGGATAAATAAATATTTGAGCTTGTGTAGTGGTTAATGGCCGCAGACGTGCGGATCGTAGAACTCGGAAAGCCTCTACTGAAGTGCAGCTCCTTCAGCATGCTCAAACATCGGAGTGCCGGTGTCGTAAACCGGGCCTTATGGGTAGGCGTATCTAACCCACTTGTCGTGTGGCTATTATCTAGTACGGGTACGCCCAGAAGCATGTATAGCATACAGACGACTAGCCCCCGTAAGGGGCCCTTTTCGAGACGTAGCCAAGTGGTAAGGCGGCGGGCTTTGAATCCGCTATCGAAGGTTCGATTCCTTCCGTCTTGATACGGGGATGTAGGCGAGCGGTTAAGCCACCGGACCTTCAATCCGGTGATCGTGAGTTCAAATCTCACCATCCCTATATGGAGGTTCCTGTTGTGAAAGACTTTCTCTTCTTCGCCGGTGTAATGCTCATTATGACGTTAGTCGGAGTGTGCATCGCAGTCAGGGTTATATTTGGCTACTCATTTGGAGGTTGATTTGTCTGGCACAAAACACGACGATGGTAAGATTCGATTCGACTTGCTACCTGACGACGCACTGACGTTAGTCGCGGAGATACTCACCAAGGGTGCGGAGGAGTATGGCGACCGAAACTGGGAAGAAGGTATCACAGCGTCTAGACTCAGAGCCGCTGCTGAAAGGCACATGCGTCGGTGGAACCTCGGGCAGACAATGGACCCGAAGTCAGGCATGAGTCATCTCGTGCATGCCGCGTGTGACCTGCTGATGATGGTCGCGCTCGAAGCACGTGGTACTCCAGGGTTTGACGATAGACGCTACATCTTTACCTACGGCCCGACGTTCGACAAACTGATGGAGACGGTAAAGAAATGATCATCGGCTATGAGGCGGTAGACATGGCTATGAGGTATGTCATCTGTCCGGCATGCTACAACAAAATCAAAAAGCTTTCGCTTAGGTTTGTTCCGTTGTTTCAAGCCGAGGTTAAGTCCTCGGATATTTGTACATCGTGTGGCGAAAAACTACAGAAGGAGGACGGTTGTCCGGCGTAAAGAAACAAGTGTTCGCTAAGATTCCGGGTGCGGCAGTTGAGATCAGTGGGTTGTCTCAGTTGCGTAAGTACTTAGCCAGTAAAGTCACTACTTGGAATGGCCTCAAGGTTTTAGGCTTCGTTTCAATGTGGGAGACTATGTACGTCCGTGTGGAGTACCCTGATGGTACGAACGCACGTGAGGTATACGGCGTGACTGATGATGTCGCGCACAACGTTCAGTTGGGATTCTACGAAGGAGGAGTGAAGTGAAGAAACTCGTTATCGATGTGGGTGCTGCCATGCACGCTGAGCTCAAGGCTAACGCGCAGGCCAACGGAGTCTCCATGACCAAGCTGGTACTCGATGGAATGTCGAAGCTCAAGGCTATCAACAAGTTCACAGACGATGACAAACTGACCGTGATTGACCCGGCCTCCGGCAAGCCTGTCACGCTCATGTTTGTTTAGGGGGCATTGACGACTAGAAAGTGAAAGTGTATACTCTCTCGCAGGAGGTGCTCAGATGGAGTTCGTAGAGCAAGAGGCTATACAGACATATTCGGGGTGCAAGCCTGTTCGAGCAATCAAGTATGTTGTCTCGGAAAGTGGATGCCATATATGCACATCACACAGACCGGGAAATGCAGGTTATCCAAGAATACGTGTAAGAAAGCATCTTATGTTAATGCATCGGTATATCTGGGAGAAGTACTACGGACACATACCCAGTGGAATGTGTGTTTGCCACAGGTGTGACAACCGCAAATGCATCAACCCATCACACTATTTTCTTGGGACAATCGCAGACAACAATCAGGATATGCAGTCGAAAGGTAGGTACGCTAAACCGACTGAGATGCAACTTGAACGCCTACGAAACATCTGGAAGACGCGAGAACCTCTTAGGGGGAGTAAGAATGGAAACTCCAAACTAACTGAGACTCAGGTGAAGGAGATTAGAATGAAAGGACGGTATAAGCCTCTTGCACATATCGCATCGGATTATGGTGTAGATCGCAAGCTGATCTATCTAATCCTTGATGGAAAGGTCTGGAAGCATGTCGGCACCTGAACAGAGAGAGAGTCAGACCGGATTTCATTGGGTAAACACGTTCCAGGGTTGCCCGCGCAAGTGGCACATCAAGTATAACCTCGGGATTTTGCCGACCAAGCTGGGCAAGGCGCTCATCTACGGTAAGGCATGGCACGAGGCGATGGACAAATTTTACAACGGCGCGGACTACGACAGTGCTCTTGGCACGCTTTATGCTGAGCTTGACGAGGCGAAGCTTCAGTTCCACAGCTTGGAGGAGTACAATGAAGCTCGTCTCAAGGCTGAGCCCATGTTCAAGGCGTGGCACGAGGCTATTGGGTGCAGACTTCATGACGAGTACGAAGTCCTGTTCGTTGAGGAGCAGTTCGAGCCAAAGGTTGCTGATGTATACACCATGACGATACGCCCTGACGCGGTCGTACGTCGTCGTGCTACGGGGGAAATCCTTATACCCGAGCACAAGACAACGGGGTATTCGGAGCAGGGAATGGTCGAGACGGTTGACCGTGGCGACCAAGCTACCGCATACACGTGGGGCCTACTGGCAACCCATCCTGACTACAAAGACGACTTTGCTGGAGTTCTGCTTGACGTAATTTACGCTCGGATGTACAAGGGCGCAGTCGCGGGTACGCCTACGGCTAAGCAGATTCAGATCGTACGTTCTCGCTTTGATGTCACGACGTTCGAACTCTCCATGTACGGACTGTTCCAGGACATCGCGAACCGTTTGGCTAAATACGAGCTGAAGCCTGAGCTGGATGCGCTGTACTATCCGCGCAATGGGTCCTCGTGTTCAGAGTTCACCTGTGAGTACCACAGCTTGTGTAGGCAGAAACTTGACTCACGGACTGTTCTTGGTGCGGCCTACAAGATTGACCCTTGGTCTGGGCGCGAGCGTTTACTTGAGGAGGCTTCACACGATGGCGAAAGAACCTAAGCAGTTCGAACTCGACTTGAAAGGCAAACCGGTCGTACATTGGACGACTGAGCAATCACTCAAGCTCATATCTATTTTGTGCTGGCTTGGTATGACTGGTTTGTTTTTTCTCATTTACTCTTGGAGGTAAAGTGGCTTCATACGAACAGTTAGTACAGGACTACAACCCAACGGCAGCAGTCAAGACGTCTCGGTTTCTCTTTTATGGCGGCTCGGGCTCGGGCAAGACTACTCTCGCGAGTACATTCCCTAAGCCGTTCTTCATCGACACAGATCGAGGCATGCGCTCGATTACGACAACCGGGGCGAAGTTTCTGCGGCTTCCCGAGACGGGAGCTTTCGCTACGATGCTCGCGATCTTGAACGATGTGCGCAACGGTCGAGGGCCGTTCGGGCCGGGAGGTAAGTTCGCTGACAGACAGACCATCGTCATCGACTCCATCTCGGCGTTGGCTGACGAGTATCTCATGGCGGAGATCATGCGCGACAACAAGCGTGATCCGCAGGTGGAGAATGCCCAGCGTGACGATTACGGTCGGTTGAAGATCGCCTTGACACAGCTCGGCAACCTCATCAAGGATATCAGCGATACACACAACGTCGTCGTGACTGCGCTGGTCGAAGAGGAGAAGGACGATCTCACCGGAGCGCTCGAAGGCAAGCCGCTTATGACAGGCAAGTACCGCGACATCATCGGGGCTGTCTTCGACGAGGAATACTACCTTGAGGTCACGGAGATGATGGGTAAGTACGACTACAAGTTGTACGCCGCTCGATACAAGCACTACGAGGCTAAGTCCCGTCTCCTCAAGACTATGCGCCACAGTAACCCGACTTACGAGTCGCTGCGCAAGGACTTCAAAGCGGCTTAAAATGCCCCCCAAATGCTTGACAGTATAGCTTGCTTGGGCTATAGTAGCTTGAGACCATGGACAAGCTGACAGCTTATGTTGTCATCCAGGCTCGAAGTTTCTCTCGGAGGTTCTATGTCTCTTTTTGATGCGCAAGCTCTTGTCGATGCTCCGGTTAATACCATTCTGGATGAGGGTCGCTACAGCGGCAAGCTTCTGAAGGCTAAGCAGGTCACGTCTGGTGGCGGAACCAGCGGTATCGAGCTCGAAGCTGAGATTACTGTCGGTCCGATTCAGAAGAATCAGGCTGACCCTGCCGGAAGGCATGCGTTTGGTTCGATTTGGAAGTCGCAGGACCCGTCGAAGCAGAAAGCGTTCTTCTCTCAGGTGCACGCGCTGGCCGATGCGTTCCATATCGATCTGGCTCAGTTCGTCGGCATGCCGGCTGAGGAGTTCACCGCGATGTTCCTTGAGTCCATCGTAGGTAAGGACTTCGGCTTCGTCATCGTTCAGGAGAAGTACAACGGCAAGTTCCGTGCCAAGATCGACGGTTTCTTTCCTCTCTAAGTAACTTTACCAGGGCTTCGGCCCTGGTCTTGGGGGTGTAGCTTAGTTGGTAGAGCGACTGGCTGTAGTCGACAGCTCGCGTGCGACGGTTCGATTCCGTCCACCCCCATAGCCCGAGGCAGGACGCTTGCATAATTTGGGGGGCATTTGTATGCTCGCCTCCTGCCCGGGCTTTCTTTGGGCCGTTCGTATAGTGGTTAGTACGGGGTCTTTGCATGGCCTCAACGGGGGTTCGACTCCCCCACGGTCCATATGCCAACGTAGCTCCAAATGGTAGAGCGCGCCCTTTGTACGGTTGAGGTTGGGGGTTCGAGTCCCTCCGTTGGCTAGGAGGTTCTGATGCGTGCGAGAATTGTTCTGTACACTGACTTCGGTGAAATCGTCTCAGATCCCGAAGATTTGACCGAGGAAACGATTTCGGCATTTAACGGCTGGAGTAAACGGAGTCGCTTGACGATACCTGTTACCGGACAGCCGTTTGCTGTAGATGGTTCGCTCATACGTGCGTTGGTTGTTAAGCCGGAGGAAACAAGTGAAGATAGAAGTACCGAAGAACACGTGGATAAGTGATGTCTCAGTGGACTTTGCGCGTGAGGGTTACTTTAATGGTGCCCTTATGGCGCAGATTACCTTTTCAGGCGGCTCTTGTCCGGGGCTCGATTTCGTTACCGAGCTCGTAGCTAAGCTGGAAAAGGCTCCGTTGCCTGCTGGGCGTAAGATCGTCCGTTTGCGCGGACTGTTCGATCCGAAAGATATGGACGTGCATACACTCGTGCGGTCGCTTCGTTCGTATGGCTACAACGTGCAGGCAGTAGTCAAGGATAGCTTCTCCGCGCCGTGGCTTACTGAGCTGTCGTGGGTGATCCTGCGTATCGAGAAGCCTGCGGCTCTTATTGTCGCGAACGAGGTGTGGTACTTCCCTGTCGAGGGGCAACCACTGGTCGAGCCGATGCTTCCGCCCAAAACAGGTACGCTCTATCTTGCGAAGGGTCGCGGTGCCGCAGAGACGATTAAGTTCGTTTCGGAGTCTCCTAACATATGGAATCTTCTGTAAGGGCAGAAGTATGCGCGCTTGACCCAGCAACGTTTGAAGTCGTCGCGACATACCTCAATGCTAATCGTACAGCGAAAGCTCTAGGCGTTAGTAGACAGTACGTACACAACTGTCTGCATAACGTTGGATCGAAACAGCGGATTTGCAAAGGTTATTACCTTGTATACCGCTCATGGCTGGAGGCCGACACAAATGCTCAACCGGAGGACTGATGCAACTCGTACGTTCCAACTCCAGATGTGTACTCTGCTCTCTACGCGACAGGCGGCGTGTATGGTCCGAAGCTCCTGATGGTGCGTCTCCGCGCATAGCCATCTTCGGCGAGGCACCCGGTCGAGATGAGGATCGCGAAGGCAAGCCTTTCATTGGTGGCTCGGGAGACGTGCTTAACTGGGCGCTCGCCTCTGCGAGTATACGCCGAGTCAACTGCTTTGTTGGCAATGTCATTTCCTGCCGGCCTCCGAATAACGAAATAACTTCGACTGAAGGCGCTGACGCCATACCTCTGTGCCGTGGTGGATTCTTCCAGGACCTCGACTACTTGGCATCGACCAAGTGTCGGACGATACTGGCTCTCGGAGCAACTGCCATGCGAGCCTTCGACATTGAAGGTTCGATCACAAAGAATCGTGGCTCGGTTTATACTTACAAATACAAGACCACGACATTTACTGTCATCCCAACGTTTCACCCCTCGTTCATCATGCGAAAGCATTGGCGCTTGGAGGGTGGTGGAACTGGTGACAACGGCGCGGCATACGTGTCAGACTTTCGTAAGGCAGCTTCTATTGCTGACGAAGGCTGGGAAGCTCTGACTGAGGACTTCAACGTCTCACCCACAGTCGATCAGGTCGAAGCTTTTATAGACGACATGGTGCGTAACAAACGGCTTGCAGCGCTTGATACTGAGACGACAGGCCTGAGTGAGAACGCCCGGGTCGTGGTGTTAGGCATCGCGTCGTCTGCGAGTCGGGCCATCTCTGTACCATTTCTGGACAAAATGGGCATTTCGTACTTTACTAGTACAAACATGTCTCGGATCAACGCGAGTCTGCAACGCCTCTTCAGTGAGTGTCCGTTGCTGTTTCAGAACAGCTTCTTCGACATACCCATGCTCAGGCGCATGGGCTTTACGTTCAATCTCGATAACGTCGAGGATACTCTGCTCATACATCATACACTTAGCCCCGAGTCCGAGCATAACCTCGGCTTCATCGTAAGTGTATACGGTAAAACACCTTACTGGAAGGGCGAGTTCCTCAATAGGACGACATCTATCCTCGCTATGGATCAGCTTGCAATGCGCACCTATAACCTCCGCGACTGCGTGGTGCTACACCAGGTCTATAAAGCGATGATGAAGGACATCGACGAGCTTGAGCTCCGCGAGTTTTACGAAGCTGAAGTTCGGCCTTTGCTCGCTCCAGTTATGGAGATGCGCGACGTTGGTATGCTCATTGACATGAAGGCCATGAGCAGTTTTCGTGCCAAGCTCCAACGAGTCAAGGAACAACAGCTCGCAAAGTTGTACGATTTGGGGGGCATTCCGCGTGAGTTCAACTTCGACTCCGATGCCGAAGTAAGGTACTTTCTCTTTGGCGAGGTCCCGTCTAAGTTCCGGCGTCTGACTGAGTTTGCACAGTCAAACGAGCGCTACGCTGAGTTCGTTCGTAAGGCAGACGAGGCACGTAAGCAGGCAGTCGAGCTCTCAGACTTTCTCGATCAAATGCCCCCCAAACTAGCTGAGAAGACTCGGAAGAAAATACATCACCTCTACAACGATGCCGCCAAACGTGACGAGCAGGCGAAGCGTATCTTGCAAGGTAAGAAGTATGTCGAGCTCAATGCGCTGCAGATCGTGCACGACTACGTAAAGCCGATCTACTTGCTTAAGGGGTATGCTCCTGCGCAGACTGACGGCGGTACATCGGCTATCGACGCAGAGGGTTTGCTTTCGTATACAATTGCCTTGAACAATCGTCTGCGTGATGTAAAGAACTTCGTTAAGCCGGACGCTGACGAGATAGCGGCCATCGAGAAGCTTCTCACATGGCTAGCTGAGTTTAGCTTCTACTCGGCCGTAGATAAGCTACTGTCTACGTATACGCAGTACAAGCCTGATGCCGATGGTCGTATTCGTCCCGAGTGGAAGATGTGGGGGACAGCAACTGGACGGATAAGTTCAAGTCGTCCGAACGCCCAGAACCTGCCTAAGCGCAAGGACGAGGACAACGAGCTTGACCATCTGCGTGCCGAGGTGCGTGACTTCTTCATAGCTCGTCCCGGGTGGAAGTTCATCTCGTGCGACTATGTGAACCTTGAGGTGTACATACTTGCATACGAGACACAGGACCCTGAGCTGCTCGCGGTAGTTGAGAAAGGTCTCAACATACACGACTTGAACACGAAGGCGCTATTTGACATAGACGAGACAAATCCGCATTGGAAGTTACATCGTGCGGCGGCTAAGATTTTTCAGTTCGGACGCTTGCAGTATGGTGGCTCTGACCGTGGTGTGTACCGAAAGGTTATGATTAAGAACCCATCGATGCATTTGACTTTGCGGGAGTTTGCTGCTGCATCGGCAAGATGGATGTCGCTGCACCCGAAGTATGTCGAGTGGCATGATGCGCTTGAGGCCGAGGTGACTGCGACTCGGCGGACCAAGACAGCCTTCGGACGTTTGCGTATCTTCATGGGCAACGAGGAAGGTATAGTCCGTGAAGCCTTGTCCACGCGAATACAGTCTCCAGGTGCATCGCTTGTCAATAGAGCTATGCGGAAAATCTACGATGAGCGAAACAAGCTTGGCCTCAAAGCCAGATTTGTTTGTCAGGTTCACGACCAGCTTATCATGGAAGCTCCCGACGACGAAGCTGAACGTGTGCGTGACTTGATGGTTTCCTGTATGGAGGCCCCGTTTGATTTTCGCGGAGTTAAGCGAACAGTCAAGGTAGACCCTTCTATTGGTATTAACTTCGGAGAACTTTGATGGATAATGCAGATCGCGCTCAAGACATACAGGAAGCTCTCGAAGCCTCGGTCACGAAACGTCGTGGTAGACCTCCGAAAGGTGTACCTGTTGAGGAAGGCCTCATACCTCCAGCGCTCGCTTTGGCAGCAGCCCCGAAGCCGACAACTGTCTTTGTTGAGTACCGCCCTGAAATCGAAGCGCTGCTCGCCGAACCTCCGAAGCCATTTATCGAGCCGGCTGTCAAGTTGTACAA
The DNA here is from genome assembly GCA_035477855.1 of Dissulfurispiraceae bacterium. Classification (GTDB taxonomy): domain Bacteria; phylum Nitrospirota; class Thermodesulfovibrionia; order Thermodesulfovibrionales; family Dissulfurispiraceae; genus JAAYUK01. Next base: position 10,381 of record DATIKF010000360.1, on the reverse strand, counting down.
CCGCGACCCGATGGATGATATGCTTCCAAAGCCTGGTTTCGTGACTGACTTCGTCAATACGGGTCGTGGTATGGAGTCTCCGACGTTGTTTTTCTTTTGGAACGCCATGTGGCTTTTGTCAACGGTGCTCAAACGTGAGGCATGGGTCGAGTGGTACCCGGATAAGCTGTGGCCTAACTTGTATGTCATCATTGTAGCGCCTCCGTCGCTCTGCCGTAAGTCGTCGTCTATGAAGATAGCCAACGAGTTGCTGCGTGCGTTGCCCGCGTACATGCCCAATACGCTGGATGCCTTCAAGAAGGAGTCTCGTATCATAACGGGTAAGACCACCCCTGAAGGCGTACTTGATACACTTGCGCCGGACACAAAACTACTCTTTGACGGTAAGGATGGTGTCGCGAGCGAACTTGTCACAATAAAGAAGGGCTCACAGGCAGCTCTTGCTTTGTCGGAGTTTGCTGTCTTCTTGGGCAAGCAGCAATACAACGGTGGCATGGTCACGCTTCTCACGGACCTGTTTGACTGCAAAGACTTCGATGGTGAAATAACTCGAGGTAAGGGACTCAAGCCCCTGGAGGATATTTATGTCACGATGTTCGGGGCTATTACGCCGGATGGACTCAAAATGTCAATCCCCGAAGAAGCATTCGGTGGTGGCTTCATGTCGCGTGTGGTCATCGCGTATCAACAGATACCAAGTAAGACGTACCATCGACCTCGACAGCTCCCGGGCTATCCATCTTGGCAAGACCTTGCTATCAAGCTGGCATGGATCGCCAAGAATGCCGTGGGTGAGTACAAGTTCACAGAGGAAGCCGATAAGTTTTTTGAAGAGTGGTATCGTGAGTGGAAAGCCTCGCTGTTCTCACGCGGGATGGATAGGCAGGAAGATTTCCGTCTTGATAGCCTCGTTATTCGGTGTGCAATGCTCCTTCGGGTTCAGGAATATCGAAAAGGAAACGATATTACTCTGGATAACGTTCGAGATGCCCTCAGGATACTACAGTATACGCAGAGCCTCAGCCGGTACGCAACTGAAGATGTCGGTGCGTCGCCGTACATGGCGCATGTCAACATCGTAAAGCGTTGTCTGCAACGTCGCGGCGGAGTGACGCGACGCACCCTCGCACAGTTTGTCTCTTCGTCAGGGATTCGTAAGAGCGAATTAACCGAGATTGTAGACCAGCTCGCGATCGAAGGCTTTCTGCGAATACGTCTTGGAGATACAGTACTGAGCGCCTCGTCCGAGGCTAGTCACGAGGAATATGAGCTCATGGAGGATCGTAATGTTTGAAGAGCTTAACGAACAAATAGTCAAGGACACTAAGCATGGTAGACCGAGTTACGCCGAGGCTAACCCAGAACTTGTGTCCAAGATACTCGAAGCGTACGCACGTGACAAATCTGTCCGACGTGTCGCACAGGAACTGTGCATAAGTCACAACACTGTCAAGAAGTATCTCGGTCTGCGTGGAGTGCCTAAGCCCATAGGGCGCAACCCTGATCCGAAGCCATGGATCAGCCGACATCCGACACCTTTTGCTGAATGGGTAACTGCACAGAAGCAACCCTTACCTCGGAGTGTGGCCAAGATTGCTGAGCTTTCTGGCTTCTCGAAAGACCAGATTTACCTCTATCTCAAGAGGCGCAAAGCTGCTGCAATTGCCTATCTACGCAGTCTGGGTGATCTCGATACGCTCGGGCTCACACTCGTCGACACAACAGGTCGTCGTGTCAACACAGGCATGTTTGCTCAGTACGAACTCGACGTGGACAAGTTCAGTCTTCTAGTAACCATAAATGCTACGTTGAAGTTTGGGGGGCATTTGATTTTTCGCCTCACATTTGCGAAGTACAAAGCCCTGTTCGCGAGCCCCGAACTGGAAATGCCCCCCAAACAACCTAGAACGTAATACCTGTCAGAATGTTGTCCGGTGTGTATGTCGAGGACGTAGCTTCGACGAGAGCTTTATGAAGCTCACCTCCGGACAACGACTCTGCCGCCTGGATCATCTTTGCCGCTTGAGTCGAGAATGGAACTGCGAGGCGCCACGACCTAGCGAGATTACGCCGTGCCATCACACCCTCAGGTCCAGTGTCGCGAGCGTTCAACATGTCCTGTGCTGTCTGGTACAGTGGACCGCCAGAGAACGTGAACGGATCGTAAAACAGGAAGCCTGAGTAGTCAATCCCTGCAAGACGGAACGCCTCGTATACAGCAGTCGTAAGCCCGATAAGCCGAGTTCCACGTACGATCCTCGTAGCCACGTCACCACGACCGGCAATGTTCTTGTACATGTCGATCATACCGACTGGGTATGTACCGAACTTACCGAACATACGCCCCATGACGCCACGAAACATCTTCGGGTAGTTCTCCTTGCTGTAGTCAAACATCAGCCCGCGGATAGCAGCTTCCTGAAACACATCTCGTGCGGCATTTGGATTGCCTTTAGCGATGAGATCGCCTATGGTATCGATGACAGCATCAGACATGAAGTCCATGTTTGTCAAGCGGACAAAGCGCTTGAAGTCGATTTGCCCGGACGAAAGCAAGCTGAAGTTTTCGTCGAATGCAAGTTCAGCGGCTTTTGCTGTCCAAGCTCGAGTCATGTACTCGACGTTCTGCTGCCCGCGAAGAGACCTTTCGAGTAAGCCTTTGCCTACACCGACTGTCTCAGCGCCAGATGCGAATATACGCTCGTTGAGCAGACCCTTAGCGAACATTTCCTTGATGTACTTGTTGTCCTTGTCCTGTGCAAGTATCTTGACAGCATCGTCTGCGTAGGGTCCAAACACGGCCATCGTATTTGTATACTGCATCATGTTTTGCAGCGCACGAATAGGTCGGGCACCGAGTGTGGCATACGTAATGCCTGACTGAAGCTTGCTCGGGATGTCAGTCGTAATCACGCTATCTGCGATGTTGTCGATGGCATCGGCGAAGTTCTTCCACCCGACGACTTTCAGCTTGCGGATATTCTCTGCAAGGTATGTCGAGGCCGCAAGAGACCTATTAGCGAGGATAGCCCGTGTCGGATCGCTTGTATGCCCAGTAAGGGACTCAAAGTAAGACGCTATCACAGCCATGTCGGCGTCGTTTACGTCTGTTCGGTCGCGCATGGTCTTGAGCCACTTCTCTGCCTCGTCTATGTACGGAGCCATGTAGAGTTCGCGCAGACCATGTTCAATGTAGAACTGCGTTGCAGAGACGATGTTCTTGTTGTCTGCTGCTGTAAGAAAAGCCTCCAACCGAGTATGCTTGGCAAAGAAGTCCATTGCTTGTAGCGCATCGGGTCGTCCAGCGAAGACATGGTTGATAATGTCCTTCTTTGTGAAGGATGCATAACGCTCGCGTGATGCAGGATTCTTCACCATATCAAGGTAGAACGCTCTGATCTTAGGCGCATAGTCTTGAAGCATGGCGTCCATGTCCACACCGAATCGCTTTCCGTAGAAGTTCAGTACAGCACGAGTCTGGTTGAGTATGCGATAGTGCTCGCTCGTCAGTTCAAACCCAAGCTTATCTGCGGCATCTGCCCACTTAGACTCAGGTATCTCCATGAGCTTCATCAATTGAGAGGATTGACTTCGCGTAAGCTCTTTTCCGTCGATACGCATCACCCTGTCGAGGTAAGTTTCGACCTTCCGGGCAGTTCCGAACATCTGACGACGGGTTACGTCCGACTCACGAACGATGTCGAATATCTTTCGGTCGCCTACAAGGCGAGCAACTTTCTCCATAGAGCTTTTCATCGGAAGAATGAACGAGCCGGCGTACGCATCCCACTCGCGCATAGGAGTACGCTTGGCTTCATTTACGAAGTCATACTCTTTGCGGCTTGGGTCAGCTTGAAGCGCCTTAGCAGCCTTTGCGGCCATCTCGTCATCAATTTCGTCTCCGAACATAGTAACGAGATTCTGCTGATACGACGGATCAGGCGCAGCCTTCATTAAAGCGTCGAGCTCGCTCTTAGACTTCGCAATGAATGTGTTGCCAGCGCTGTCTGTTACTTGAAGAAGCCCGGCAGGTGTCGGGTCGATGCGATAACCTTTTGCGTTTGCAATCTGTTCGACAGTCGCAAGTTGGTCAACATCCTTTGTGAGGAAGCGTTTCGCCTTAGCCATATCAACGAAATCTTGCCGAAATCCAAGCGAGGGAATCTCGACCGTCATGGAAGTTTTACCTTTGAACGCTATAGTGGAGCCATCGGGGAGCGCCTCTACCACAACAGGATTCTTTGTCTTCCACATCTTAGAGAATGACGTATAGTTGTCAAGGAACTGACGCATCTCTTTTTGCGGCCCAGACGCATACGCCTGACTAAATGCAACCTTACCAGTGTCGTCGATCAGAGTCATATCAGGAGCCAACTTGGCCGGCAGCTTCGGGACGTAGTTCGGGTCAAGTTCTGCAAGCCGAGCAATAGTGTCTGCTCGCTGCTCGATGGAACCATCACGACGACGAACTGTGTAGATTGTCACGCCTGTGTCAGGCTGTGCTTCGAGACGAAGCTCCCTACCAGTAGACTCAATATACGCTTTGAACTCATCCTCAGTAACGATACCTTCTCGCATGGCAAACCGCCCAAGTTCGAGGTTGGCGTCTGAGATGCTAGCAAAAGTTTGGGGGGCATTTCCAGGGAGCTCGACCTTGATGGAGTTACCAACGATGTCCATCTGGCCGCCAAGCTTCTTGACAGAAGCCTGCAATGCGAGCGGGGTCAAGGCGTTCTTCTCATCATACAGCGATGCCAGATTGAGAATGTTATCCTTCACCTTCGGCTTGAGCTTGAAGTTCGTCACACCACCAGCTTCAGCTGTGCTTACGACAGTTCGTTCAAGCTGCTTCCCAAAGCTTTTGAGAAAGTTCTTCTGTTCGTCAGGACTGCGAACAACATCAGGTATGTAGACACGTGTCGGGTCTGACCCGACATACAGTTTTCCGGGCTGAAAGAACGTGTCCCTTGGAACAACTTCGAGCTCCAACTTCGGGTCGTATCCAAGCTTACGCGCGTACACTTTAGCAACGACTTTTGCGTTCTGCGGGCTGATGACTCCATTCAAGTCTGGTTCAAGTGTGTTAATAAGTGTCTTATCCGACAGAGCTGTGAGATCGACTTTACCAGTGGTAGTCTTCTTAATAGTTACATCAGGTGCAGACGCACGAGCAGCCGCAGAGAGCACATCGTCTATCACGGTGTCTGCGGTGGACCTGCGCAGGTAGTCCGACATGTAGCTGACAGCAGACGGGTACGAGGTAGCCTCGAAGACCTTCTCGCCGTTCCGCATGACATTTATCAGCTTACCGTCGAACTCTACATCGTGCAGGCTTGCCTGGGCGAACAACTTCAGCCCTTCAGGCGTATTCAGCTCAGAATAAGGCACATTTCGCAGTGTCCGGAAGGCTTGTTTCTTGGCGTACCACTGTTTCTGGATATCCTCCGGAAGCTGGGAGATGAGCTCCTTCGCCTCGGGGCCATCGAAGTAGTCGTTGAGAAATGCTTCCATCTTCTCAGGCTTAGTCGGATCATACGCAGCGATGACATCTTGGATGGATTTCGCGTCGGTTACGTCCATCTGGCGCATTGCCTTGACGAGCGGCCTCGCAACAAGACTCATTGCTTGAGTAGCCCCGGAGAAGATCAAATCCCAAGCGACACCTTCGCCAAACGTTTCAGCAATGTTCTTGAAGCCTTTTGCATCGCCAGAGATACGGCCAGAGTTAACCAGCTCAGGTAACGACCGAAGTACATCAACCGTGCCTGAGCCAATAGCTTCTGCAACAAGTGGAAGACCCTGCTTCATGGCTACTTTGCCGAAGGGCGTAATAGCAGCAGTCCCACGAGCAGCCAGTGTGCTGAAAAGCCCCTTAGTCAGCAGACCAGGCGCAGCTGCCTGTCCTACAAGCAACGTGTTGAGTGCAACTGCCTCCACAAAACCAGACGCCCCAGCCGCAAGCGAGGTCATCCCTCGGACAGTTTCAGCGTCTTGAGGCTTCAGAGCCGACACGAGCCAGCTCGAAACTTTCGCAAGATTCTTCTTGTTTCGCGCGAGCTCCGGCGTAGTGTCTAAGCCAAACCCTTGCTCAATAGCATCAACCGAGCCAAGTATGATCTGCCCAAGTAATGTTTCGTTCGCGACACGCTTACCTGCGATGTAGCGCATAACGTCTCCTGTTGCAGCAGGATCGCCAGCAGCAGCCTTTTCACGAAGCCATGCTGCGCGTTTATAGTCAGTAAGTGACCCGGGCATAGCTGTACCGGCCTCAAAGGCGGCACGGTCCTCAGACGTGAGCGAAATGCCCCCCAAACCTTCAAGTACGGGTGCGTCCGACATGAGGCGTGTAAAAAGACCCTGCTGACTTGCAGGGTCCAACTTCACAACTCGCGGGTCCTTCGACATGAAGTCCCGCCAGTAGAGACGCTTGAACGACTGTTGCGTCTCGTAATCAGCCTCAGCGAACTGAGGCTTTGCGTACAACTCTTGAATGGTCATCTCGTCTCCTACTGCATCGCCGCCCACGCATCCTCAACAGACGAATTACTGTAAGGTCCAGGTACACCAGCACTGGTATCCTCAACAAACTTGTACCCGCTCCAGGGCCAGAAGCCTTTGACAACGGTAAAGTTTGGCGTCTTGATTCCACTTAGGTTCTCTTGCAACTTTTCGAGTGTCTTGATCTGCGCAGTAAGGTCTTTGTTCGTGTCTGCAAACTTCGCAGGGTCTTTGATGCCTTGGGCCTTCATAAGCTCCGCACGCTGACCATACAGCTTCACAAGCGTGTCTGAAACCTTAACCGCCTGTTCGACGAGATCAGCCGAGGCTTTGCCTTCACTAGCAGCAGCCATCAGCGCAGCTTTCTTAAGTTCGATCTGACCTGCGTATTCAAGCTGACGAGTTGCGTCTCTACGATCAGCAATCCGAGTCAGACCGGCCGACTCAAGCTCCTCAGGACTCATACTGTTGATACGCTTACGTGCGTCCGCTACGAGGGCCTCAAGTGCCTTGTCGTCTATGGCGGCTACGTTGTCAAAGTAATTACCAAGTTTCTTAGCTGCAGAAGCTCCACGCATCAACGCCGCTGTGTCCACCTTCGTCCCGACAAGAACCTTCTCTACAACATTCGCAACGGCAGGTGCCGCCTCAGTAGCCTTAGTCTCCTTAGCCGCCTGAACCTTATCAGACATCGTCTGCTTAGCTGCTGTTTGGGGGGCATTTGTAGCCTGAGTTTGTTGCACAGCAGGGGCTTGAGACGAGGGAGACGTCGAAGCTCCTGCGGAAGTACCACGCGCGTTCATTATCTTCGCGCGGGCTTCCTCTGCAGCTGCGGCCTTCTTTTTGTCACTCTTATACAACCAGTCTGGAGTAATGGCGTCTATTAGAGCTTGTCTGTTAGCCTCGGCCTGTTCCTCAGTGACAACTTGCTTCTGGTATGTGCCATTCGGAACAGAACTTTGCACTGTGGCGAAGCCTCTCGCCTGGTAGGGGTTCTCTGCGAGAGGATTACTCGGGGCTGCCTGAAATGGAACACCTGCGTATTGAACAGCAGGAAGTGTCCGCGGATCAACGACAGGCGTAGCCACAGGTGCGGCCACAGGGGCAGCAACAGGCGCCGCTCCTACAGCCTGAGCAGGAGCCTGAGCGGGAGTGCCCGGTACGGCACGAGCCTCATACACCGGAGTAGTTGCATTTTGCGGGTTGAGCCGACGACGCATAAGCTCGGCTTCTCCAGCATAAAGCTGTGCTGCAGGGCTGAGATTCTGATTCAGCCGTTGCATCTCCTCATAAGAGGCACCTTGCTGAGCTTCTTTACCCTGACCAAAGATACGCCCAAGGTTGTTGCGCGCCCCGATCAGCTGGCTATACTCCTGAGCGCCGGGGCCAGCTGCATAGGCATCAAATGGGATACCCGAAGTTCTGTAGGCTGCGTCTGCCTTCGCCATAAATGCCGCTTCACGAGCTTTGTATTCCTCAAGAAAGCGCATCTTGTTCGCGGTAAATTGATCGGCAACACCGCCAAACGCCTGGCCGAGAATCTGTGCATTCTGCCTAACGGCGGCACCTTGATCGTAGGTTATTCCGCCGCCCTGAAATTGCTGTGCCATATTAGTCCTTCCTCAGAGAAGCAATCTCGTCGCGAAGCTTAAATATCTCCCGAGACAGCAAAGAGATAAGCGCAGTGTTCGACAAAGTCTGTTGGCCAATATCGACGATCTTCGAGCCGTCAGACATTTCGACAACGTTCTCAGCCATCGATGTACGCTCGATGTCCTGTGCCAGTACTCCAACACGCTGTGTGCGAGGCTTGTCGTTGTTGTACCTGAACTTTATCGGCTCGATGCTTGCAGCCTCTATAAGCATATTCTCGTCAAGGATGTCGAGGTCTGTCTTGAGATGTACATCACTGAGTGCGCCGATAAGCGTACCAGCACCCAAAGCTGCCGAGCCACCAGCCGTAAGGTAGTCAAGGAAACCAGGTGTCCGTTGGTACTGCGGTGTGTAGTACTGCTGCTGCGTAAGATCAGCCAACGAGCCGTAGGCTCCTGCTTGCTGCCCGAGTGCACCGAGTCCGACGTTGGCAAGCCCCAAACTCTGCTGCACACCAAGTCCAGCCAGGTTCGTGTTGTTCGCCATCTGCTGATTGTACACGTTTGCGCCCTGGCCGAGCAAGTTGTTGTAGGCGTTATTGTAGGATGTGTTGTACAGACCAGAGAGGTTAGTCTGGAGCTGGGCTTGCGGGGCATAGGATGCTTCGAGTAAGGCTGCGTTTGCCGCTCCGCTGTTAAGTAGACCGCCAGCAGCAAGCTCGTTCGCTGTACTTCGCATCGCGTTGCGCGAAGTAATGTTCGCAAGTTCCTGAGCCGACTGCCCATACTGGTTCAGTCCCTGGGAAGCAATGTTCGCTGCGGTCGCCTGCATTTCGGGACTCATCGACAGAAGCTGTGCGGCTGAGGCAGAAGGGTCCTGAGACGCCGGAAGCTGAATGCCCGAGATCGCCGACGTACCGTAACCACCCATGAGCTGCTTAATGAAGTTGTCGTAGTTGTTCGCAGTAGAGGCAAGCCCAGCCAGAGCATTTCCCCTAGTAGACTGTTCTCCGGGGTTGAGAACTTTCGTATCTTTGCTGCTACCAACTTCTTTAGTCTGGCCGCCCATCTGTTACCTCCAAAATCTCCACGTGCAGTATAGACCATATTTCAATATCTATCAAGGGCTTGCCAGGAACAAGCATATCTCTAGCAGCTTGGCGCAGTGTTCCTTCGTGGACAAACCCAAGATGTTTTAAGATTCTTCGAAGAGCCCGACTACTATTCTGCAACACCCTCGCCTCAACGCGCGAAGCCCCGGTGTAGGTACAAATGCCCCCCAAATAACCTAGAGCTCGCTTCCTATCGAAGAAGGCAGCTCTATTGCTAATGAGTGGATGCACAACTACAGTAATGCCGTCAAATGAGATTTCGTACAGAACAACACCGCAGTCGATAGTGACGTATGACATACGTCGTTCTGTGTAGAACTTCTCGAAGACTGCTTCTGAAGTGATACCGCACAGATCAAGCCAATGTTGTGCATTCCGCTTGATCCATGCGTATAGATTGTGTAGATTCACTAGGCTATCCGAGAGTTTGCGTGAACCGTCTGAAGAGCACGCTTTCGAATGCGCAGAGACACCTCAGATATGACGTACGGCTCTGTCTGTGTAATGTCTCCAGCGGCTGTGCTACCACCACGCAGACGTACACGAATCGTAGCCCCCGTGACTCGGAAGTTAAGCATGTCTTCGACTCGGTCTGGATCGAAGGACAACGTTCCGATGTACTTCCATGTGTTTCCGTTGTCGATCGATGCCTCAGCACGAAGACGTAATGTCTGTGTACGAGGTATCTCGCGGACGTTGCTTATCCGTACACCAAGACGGAGTACTGTCTTGTCTTCGTCAGGTAGCCCGAAGTCCATGTCCGGTGAGACTATCTCAGAAGGTATGCTCTCCTCGGTCTTTTCACCAAGATCACTCAGAACTGTCGTGAACCTATTCGTCTTGGTGTACTTCATAAAAAATCGATTGCTGAACGTATAGAACTCTGGAACACCACCTGTCGCTGCGATGGCGCGGTAAAGTGTATCTGCGTACGGAGTTGTCTCGTATGTATCATCCTCGTCCAACTCGACATAGAACAGATCGTCTACGATGAATTGTACTGACGGAGCTTCGTACGAAATACCACTACGAATAGACCATCCTCGGCTAACGTAGTCGTACATCAAGTAGTCAGTTATTGATGTACCATCGCGAGAGCAGAATACCATGGCCATCCCGATGTCCGGGCATACACGTACGTAAGTCCTTACAGGGTAACGCATTGCGTCTTGCAGCGTG
>DATIKF010000359.1:0-39939 GCA_035477855.1 Dissulfurispiraceae bacterium | reverse complement strand
CTGCAATCCGCCGGTCTTCGCCTCCACCCCGTCCATCTCCGCCTTGAGTTCGGACATGCGGGCTCTGACCTGCTGCGTTGCGCGGGCCAGGTCGTTGCCAACGAGCCCGGACGACTTCTTCAGCCTGTCCATTGCAGCGTTGAGCTTGTCCATCTCGACTTTGATTTCGCGGGACGACCTGACGCCAGCAATGCCAAGATCTTTTTCGGCACGGATGACATTGCGGGTTTCGCGTACTCGCTGCTTGGCCGCGTTGATGGCCTCTTTTTCTGCGGACGTTGCGGCGCGGCCCGACTCGCGGACCTGACTGATGAGTTCTCGGATTTCCGCCTTTGCGGCGTTGGCGTCGGCCTGTATTTTGATGGAGATATTTTGGTCAGCCACGCTCGATACTCCTCATCGCTTCCTTGTAACTCTTACCGTCCGCGCCTGCGATCCGGTGCGCGTTGATCGTCTGTATCAGGTCGGCCTTTTTGCGCTCCCCTGCGGCTTCGGCCAGAACCTCGATGGCCGTCACGGGGAGGTCCAGCAACTCGTCAATGCGGTAGCCAGCACCAACTAGTCCGTCGATCGTCCTTGCCCAACTGCCTGCGTCACGCCCTCCACCGCCTTTGTCAGTGCGGGCAGGACGCGGTGGACGAAAAAATCCGCGTTGCTCTCCATGACGGCGGCGGCAGCGGACACGAGGTCGTCAACGTCCAACTCATCCGCCCATTCACGGGGCTTGCGGCAACCTATGGCCACGGCTTCGACGAGCGAGTCGGCGTTTTTTGCCAGCGCCCCGAGGATATCCCCGCCCTGTATCTCGGCAAGGATGGGCGCAACGGCCCGCATCATCGGCGGCAGTTCGCGGGTCTTGATGGGCGTGATGCACAGTCGCTCCCCGGCAACGTCAACTTTCACGGGGATGGGGGCGAGTTTTTCGAGTGTCTGCATAGTCTTCCTATGAGAAAGGGGGCCGAAGCCCCCTCAGGTTTAGGACGGGGCGGTGATGATGAACATGCGGCCAAACTGGCCCAGCGCGCCGGATGCGGTCTTGGTCGTGTCGGCCAGGACCTTGCCCTTGATCGGGGCGCTGCCCAACTCGTCGTTGATGAAGGCCATGCCGTCGGTGGGGTTGAGTTTCACTTTGTAGAAGTCCACCACGACGCGCTCATTCGAGACTTTGTTGAGCCCTTCGAGGCGCATCCAATATTCTTTCTCGTCGCCGGTGAACATCAGCACCTTTTTGTACGCGGCGTAGGTGTAGCCAGCCGTCACAGCGCCGGTCAGGCCGGTAACGTCGGTAAACTCGACGCTGCCGTGCTTGGCGTTGAGCGTGTACTTCGTGTTGGAAATCGCGCTGCCGCCGTGGGTCAGGGTCACAGTGGACACGTCCGGGTGTGCAAACAGGTAAACCTTGCCGGTCGTCGGCGCACTGCACAGGGCCTCGCCGCTGGAGATGGTGCCGGTGTTCACGTCCGAGTAGGTGCCATTGAGCGCAAGGGCGAAAGTCTCTTTGATGAGTTCTTCTGCGGTCAGGCTGATCTCGCCGGACTTGCTGGTGGTGATCGAAACGTCGGTCAAGTCCTGGCCGCTCATGCTCTCCTTGTGTTCCAGGGTCTCAACCGCGAAACTCAGAGACAGTTCGGGCACGTTGCCGATGTGGGTCAGGCCGGTGGGGTTGCCGGAAACGTCCCGCTCTCCCACATACACCTTGCCGCGAAAGCTAAAGTAATTGCTCATGGTTTTGGTCTCCTAGCTGGCAAAAACTGCCAGTTCGAAATTCAGAGGGTAAAGGGCGAAATCGCCCGTGAACACCGCGGCCGATCCGCCCGAGAAACGCAGCCCGTCGAACGAGTCCGAAAGCTCGTAGCCGGAAAGGGCGGTGATGATTGAAGAGAGCATTTGCCCCGGAGTTTCACCGGGACGCACGGCAATGATGACTTGCCACCGCTGATTGACGGCGGCGACAGCACCGCGCCCGCCAGAGTCGAAAGCGGAGTCACCCGCCCATGCCACGAAGCAGGACTTGTCATCCTTGACCACCTGCGCGGCCTCGGAGACTGACGAAACGATCTGCACGCGAGCCAGGCCAGAAACCTGTGCCTCGACACGAGCCTTGATGAGTGTGCCCGCGTTGAGCCAATCAACGATCATATTTCGGCCCTCCACGGGATGATTGCGTTGACTTGATACCAGCCGTCCATGTCGCCCACGACGACCGGCGCGGAGGGCTCATGGCACTGGACGCCGCCGGAAGCGTACTTGTTGAAGTGCGCCCCGATTGCGTCAGTCAATGTCCGGGCCTGTCCCGCACCTTTCCCCGAGGGAACGAAAACCTGCACCACGATTTCGCCGTCCATGACGCGCTTCGTCCCTGCGGGAGTCGTGGGCCATGTGCGGGCGAATGGGATGACCGTAAACCGCACCCACGGCGCATTGCTGCTCGTCAGGGGCGGCGTGTTGGGCCAGCAGATCGGCGCGGTGGTCCATGCTGCCATGCGGGTTTCGAGGATCGGCTGGATGGTGGCTATCATTTGAGGTTCCGTGCTATTTTATCCACCGCCTTTTCGACAAACCGAGTCGGGGCTTGTGTGCTCCGGCCTTCGTTCAAATAGACGATGTATTCCACGTTATTATAGAGCATAATGAACTGTGCGCCCTTGGGCGGCATTGGAGACTTGGGACGATACGAAGACGCCTTCGCGGGCGGCACATCATCCCCTTGACGTGTGTCCATCGACCAGCCAGCACGGGCGCGGCCCGTATCAATCGGCGTCGTTTGGATTAACTCTCCGAACAGATCGAGAGCGGCCTTGCGCTGAACCTTGTCAGCCATGACGGCCACGTTTTCGGTCAGACCGTCGAGATTGAAGTTCACATCGAAGCGGATCATTTGCGCCTCATCTGGAGTTCGTAAGCAATCCCCGCAAAGTCCTTCGCATCCACCACCTCATGCGCGACCCCTCCCCATGTGATGACCGCACCCACAGGCGGCACGGCAGGGACAGACAGCGAGTCGATGATGAGCTTGCAATCCCCGGCCTGTATCCCGGCCAACCGCTCGAAGGTCCGGTACTCGCCTTTAATCGCGCTGAAAGTGACCGTGGACGTGGTGTTGACGTAGGCCCCCGTTACCGGGTCGTATGTGCTGCCCGTCACCCGCGCCCATGTGCATTCCACGACTGCGCCGGGAAGCGACTTGCGCAGGGCCCTGAGCGCGGGGTTGAGGTTGACCATCACGCCCTCACCAGTCGGAACGTGTTGCCCGCCATGATGTAGCCGCGCAGGATGGACTTGAGCGCCGGGTACTCCGGGGCCTGTGAGGACGCCGCGTCCCATTCCATCGACACCGCGCCCGCCGTCAGTTTCGTGAGCGGCCTGTCAGTCGCGGCAAGCGGAGTGGCCCCGCCGATGATCTCCCCGGCCATGTAGCAGGTGGCTTGCACAACCTCGTCGGGGATTTCGTCGGAGCCGAGCGCGTAGCTGTCCACGATCACATCGTACCTGGGCCAGGCCATGACGCGGATGGCGACCTTGCGCCCAATCCACGGAAGCCCGTTGAGGTAGTCCGTCGCCTGGATCAGCGCGGCGGCCTTTTCGTCGTCCGTCGCGTCTTCCCAGGTCGAATTTCCACGGTCCGCCCAGTATGCGTCAGCATCCGCAAGGCTTGCGTAGGTGTTCGCGCCGGTCGGCCTGGTGCCGTCTTCGACTGTCAGGGTGATGGGCATGTCACATCCAAAAAGGGGCGGTTGCCCGCCCCGTTACTGTTAGCCGAGCAGCAGAGCCATGAACTCGGGTTTGATGGTCTTGACGCCCCAAGCAAGGCCGACTTCGTACTTGATGCGGCGGTACAGGCGGTACATGGCCACCTGGAAGGACAGGCCGCTCACCGGGTCGGTGATGATGGTGATGTCGTCCGCAGAGTCTCCACCGTCGGGCATGGCCGGGGTGCGGGCCAGGAGCTTCACCGCGTTGCGTTCGAAAGCCATGTTCGCGGCGTAGGAGGTCGTGGCGACGGTGATAGCCTTGCCAGTGGCGACGGCGTTCACGAGGCCAGGGGCATTGATGGACAGGTCGCCAGCACCTCCCGCGTAGTTAGCGGCCACCACGTACTTGTGGGAACCAGCATCGTCCGCGATGGTGATGATCGTGCCAGCCTTGATCTCGGCAGTGCCGGTCTTGACCGTGATGGACGTGTCACCAGCGGTGTGAGCGCCGTCCACGACATAGCCGGTTGCCGCGGCCTGGGTCGTGCTGGTCTTCACGGCGGCGGACTCGCGGATGACGAATCCGTGGATGTCGAGCAGTCTGCCCATTTCGCGCAATTCGGTGGTCCCGGCCTCGTTCGCCTTGTTCAGCGTGGCGAGGCTGCGGAGCTTGGCACCGGCAGTGGTGTTAATGACCATCTGCTTGTCGCCAATCTGGGGAGCGCCATTGTCGAGCAGAATCTTCAGCACGTTGGCCGGGTCGGACAGGTCAGACGCAAACGGAGCGGCCCCGGCGGTGCCGTAGGCGCGGGAAGCGTTGACGAACAGCGCGGCAAGGTCAGCTTCGACCTCGTTGGTCAGGGCGCGGACGGACTCCGCAAACTGACGGGCCAAGGTCATTTCAAACTGGCCGTTGTCGGAGTAGCCGCGTATTTCCTCACCGCTCCAGCGAATTGCGCTGTACTTCGACTTGGTCACAGCCATGTCGAGGTAGCCGATGGTCTGGTCGCCGTCGTCCGGGGGCTGCTGGCCAGGAGTCACGTTGCCAGTGGTGGCCACGGGGATGACGGGCGTGCGAATGGTCTGGTTGACGGCGGCAGCGGCAGCGGCAGCGTCGATGTCAACGGACGGGATCAGCCCCACCAGTTCACGGCGGGCAATATCCATGCCCTTGTACATGACGGGGATCAGGTTGGTCAGAGTGTTGGCCATTGTTCAAAATCTCCTTGGCTAGTCGGCTATTCCGCCACCAGCCGAAAAATGTTCGGTTCGCTGTGCGGGCGTCATCTGCTCGTATTGCGCCCGCGAGATTGTCTTTCCTTTTCCAATTCCCCCACCACCCCCGCCGCCAGGCGCCCCGCCACCGGAGTGGCCGGAGTCGGAGAAGGCCTGCGGGAAGGTGGACTTCAGCCCGGTCACGACTTCCTCAAGCGAGGCGGCGTTTGCCGGGACGACCTGAAACTGGCCGTCGGCCTCTTCCACGCGGAGGGCCGATTGAATGTGCGGCATGAGCAGGGACACGTTGCCCTTGTGCTCGGCCAGCAGTTTGGATGCGGTGGATTCGAGCACGGTCTTTTCGAGCGATGCGCGGTATGCCTGCGCCTGCTTCTCGCGGGCCTCGAGTTCCTTCTGGTGCCGCGCCTTGAGCTGGTTCACGATATCTTCCGCGCCCCTGGCCTTCGCGGCCTCGGCACGCAGGGATTCAAGTTCGTCAATGTCTTCACGTGAGAGATTGCCCAGTTCCTTGAGGCGCTTTTCCGCTTCCTTCCGAGCTTCGCGCTCGCGGCGGATCGCGGTCTGAACACTTTCGGCCTTGTCGATGCCGTCAACGTCCAGCGTAAATTTTCCATTGCTCTCGACGTAAAGGGACCGGATGGAATCATCCATGCCGTCCAGGGAATCCACTACCAGTTGCAGGGCCATAGAACCTCCGGGCATCGCGCCCGACTTTGTGGGGCATCGCGCCCCGTTAATTTTTCGGCAATCGTGCCCTGATTTCGGAGGATATCAACGACGGCGCGGTCAGAATGGTGGAGTTCTGGACTGACGAAATTATTTTGAGGAAATGAACGTGGCGAAAGAACTTCGGATGATTGCTGACAAGATCGAGAGCGGCGCAATATCTCCTGCGCAGTTCTTGTTCTGCACCCCGACGTGGGTTGCGGGCACGACGAAAAAAGGCGTGAACCTTAACGCGATAGATACGCTCCGGATCGAGCTGGTAATCAAAGACTCATCAGTTCCTTTAAGGTCCGCTGATTCCCGGCCCTGTCCACCAGATCCTCAAACCTGATCTTGCCCGCCTCCAGCAACTCAAACCGCCCCGGCCCGACGGCATTGCGCCGGAAGTCGGGGCTTTGTTTCGCCCACCACGACGCATAATCGCCCTGATGCCGCCCGGATTCAATGATGGTCCTCATCCCGCCCGCGTCGATGTTGGCGTCTGGCCGGATGGTGTAGGGACGGATAGCGGCCTCTATCTCGTCGCGGTCGATGCCGAGTTCGCGCCAGGATTTTGTTACCCCGATGCTCACACACCTGCAACGGGGATGAGCGGGGATTGATGGGCCGCCGCCTAGAGGATACTCCCTGCCGTCCCTGGCGGCGCACACAAGGCACGTGCCGCGCCCCGTTTTGCTGTAGCCTGGCTCAAGAACCGCGCTCCACCGCCAGGCTTTTACGAGGTCATCGTTGGCCTGATAGACGGCCATCTGTGCGGCCACGTTTGCCGTCTGCACATACGTCCGCGCAATCGTGATTGCCTCCCGCTCCGTGAAGTCAGCCAAGCCCGCGTCAAGCAGCCCGCGCACCGCTTTCTGATACCCCTCGCCACGCAGGACGGCCACGTTCAAGTTCCGTCTGATCTTCTCGCTCACAGCCTCGCCCCAAGCCGCGTCAACCCATGCCGGAAGCGGCGTGCCCTGCGTCGGACCACCCAGAAACTCTTTGAACTGCGCAGCCGACAGTGCCACGGTGTTGATCTTGACCGCGCCGTCAAGGGACATGATGCGCGTGTGCTCGGCCACGGAGTATTCCCCGGCCACGGACGACATGGTTGCCACGTCCTCACCGATCCTCTTCCGCAGCCCCGCAGACAGGGCTCCAAGTTCGGCAATCAGGGCGTCCGCGTTCTCGGGGGCGTCGTTCTCGAAAATCTCCCGCTTGATTTCGGCTACGGTCGAGCGTACCGTTTTGAGCATCTCGCGTATCGTCGCGTCCTCGTACTGATCCAAGCGGTAGCGCCACTGGACGTTGCGGGTCAGGAAATACAGGTCGAGGTCGGCTTGTGTCTTATCCATGCGCACCTACGGAGGTTGTCGATCAAAACTGGCAAAGTCTGATAACCAAAACTCAATCAAGAAAAAAAAGCCGAGTTGCCCCGGCTCTTTATGATCCTAGATCTTAATCATCCACACATCCGCGCCATGATCGATCAAGAAAAGGATCGCATGATGCGAGAGCTTATTCCTGTGTCCCCGGCTGACCGAGAAGGCCCGACGCTAAAGCAGCTGCGGACGCAGGTGCGGCAAGCCGAGACGAGCGTGCGTCATTCTCCATCATCGCCTGCGCCTCTTCCCAATCCATCTCCGAGCGAACCAGACCCCTGCGCTTGATTTCGTCGAACGCCAACTGCCTCGGGATGATCCCGGCCTGTACAGCAGCCATCAGCGTGTTGCTCTCGATGTCGTCAAGCATCACGTCAAACTCGGTGTTGACGGACACGCTCGGCGGCTCCTGCTCAAGCCACATGCCGACATAGACAAGCGCCTGTTCCAGGGCGTCTTGGAACGCCAGCGCCCACCGCGTGAGCGTGCTGTCACTCTCCGACGCCTCCCGGCGGACTTGGAACGCGGTCACGTTGCCCGACTTGGGAGCCATCAGCCGCAGACCATAGAGGCCCATCTGTGTTTCCAGATCCTTGAGGTCGGAAGCGGACACGGTGACGGACTCGGGCGGGACCACGTTGACCGCCTTCAAGTCAGCGTTCGGGTCGCTGGAATGCAGCCCAAGGCCGGGGGCGGCGGGCAGGGTGAACCCGTCCTCTTGGCTCATGGCCTTCCCGAACATGATCGGCCTGCGCAGCCAATCCATCATGCCTCGATGCCCGCTTGATGCCTGCCAGTGCTGGGCGCACAGTTCGGCCAGGCCCTCCAACGCGGGGCGGGCTGTTGACATGCCGATGCGCTCACCAGGGGCGAAGACGGCGACGAGAATTTCCTTCATGGTCGTCGTGCCGGATTCATGCGGCATCCACTGCTCTTTGCCGTCAGTGCCCTTGGCCCTGCGGAACGTCTGCCACGCGCCTGGGGTCAACACGCGGATTTGCTGCACGCTCTCCCGCGTCCATTCGTCTTTCTGAACCTCCACGCTCTCGAAAAACCGGAAATGCGTGAGCACAGGCTTGCCTCCGACCATCTCCCACCACGCATCAATCACATCATCGGCGGCGATGTTGACGAGGTACGGCCCCCATCCGTTGGCCTCGCGTGCGGCGACTGTGCGGGGCTTCCACGTGTCGGATGCGGCATCGTAATACTCGGTGCCGAACGCGCCCTCACGGGTCTGCACCTTGGAGTAATCGACAAGGATGAATGTCACGCCAGCATGGACGCCAGCGCGGAACGCCTGCTGCGCCCAGACGGCCAGATTGTTGCCGCGCTTGTCCACATCCTCGGCAAAGGCTTCGAACTCCGGCGACGGGTCTTCTATCTCCGGGTCACGGCTGAAAACTTGTCCCGTAAGGTAGTTGAGGGTCCGCACGTAGCTGTCAATCAGGAACGTGTGCGCCAGCCGGTAATCGTAATCGGCCTGCGCCTCGGCCTGCCCCTTCGGGAGATACCGCGTCCCGGCCTGCCTCATGGCCTGCGTGCCGCCGATCAGGGTCTTGGGCAGCGCGAAAAGGGCGGCGTGTTGGCTAAACTCCGGCCCTCTGGTGTCTATGCTCATTTGCGCCTCCGATGGCGACAGTTGCGTTTTTCCTGGCACATGATCGCGCCGACTCGACAAGATGAGTATCCGAGCTTGCGTTGCATCCTCTTGCGTCGTCGGTGCATGTGCCTCCTAGTGATTCGGTTTTCCCGAATAAGTGCCGGGGCCTTTACCCAGACCCCGGCGTTCGTCGGGTAAATCCGCCTTCCGGCGAAAATCGAGTTGTCAAGGATTCCTTGACTGATGGAAAAGTAACCCGGAATGGTGCGCCTGGCCCGCATTCGCCACCAGTTGCCCGTTTTTCACATTGTGTCGGGTCTGGCCGGGTCTTGGCTCTTCGTCAGGCGTTCCCGGTGTTGTTCGTCACTTGCACGGACTCCAGCCACAACAGTGGCAAATCGAGCATCCTTCCTGATGTGCAACCGTGCATCCGCATTCTGGGCATGTCATAGTGTGTCCTCATGTGTTCAAATTAGCCCCGCGCCCGGTAAAACAAGGATCATTTCGGCGAGATCACCGACATGATAGATTTGGACCACCTCCCCACAGGCGCGGGCTGGACGTTGCGCAACGCCTGAAAATTATCCGCCAATCCCAAGCAGCATGGTCACGTATCGCATCAGGTCGTCGAGCGGGCAGTCGGTCAGCATTGCCACGACGATGACGACGGTGACGCACAGCGTGATGATGGTCTTGCGATCCTTCAGCATATCATATCCCCCATGGCCTGCGTGGCTGTCTCGTAACCCATGGCGACGAGCGTTTCCTGGGGCAGGACCTTGAGCAGGTCCGTGAGGCTCACGGCGTTGATGTACTTGTATGCCCTGCGCAGTCGGAGCCAGCGGAGCAGCCTGTTTCGTGTCGCCTGGTTGATGATCCCGACCAGATTGCAGGCCATGACACCATCCGCGAAATGCTCTGCCTCGGTCAGCCGCGCCTGGCTCTTGTGTCGCCTCGCGCCCTCAACGGCTTGCTGATACATCCAGTCATGGACGCGGCAGACGGGGCCAACCTCAAGGCCCCAGATCGTGTCCGGGACCAGCCGCGCCTCTGCGCCTGCACGCCCGCAGCCGTTCGTCTGGATCAAAATATCGTCCATGGACGCAGCGGCGAAACTGAGCGGGACCAACAGCTTGACTTCCCACTCGTCGAAAAATTTGTAGCATACTGGCACGCTCATCTTTCCCCCAGGACCGTTGCCCACGCTTCTTCGTAAAACTCGTCCCACGTTTGTCGATGCGGCTTCCCCGGGCGCCATGCGGCGATGTACTGGTCCCAGGCACCGTCTTCGCCACGTTCAGGGAGTACGCCTGGGAGCGTCCAGAGCAACAGGCGGGCGAAACAGGCAGCAAGAACGTCGTCATGCTCAAGCTGATGATAAACGCTGGCCGTGGTCCCGGCGTTGCCGAGTCGCCAACACACCGTTGCCGCGTGGTCCCGCGTTGCCGGATGCCGGAGCACACCAGCCACGCCGCCGCCACGCTCAAACTGCCAGAGGCCACGAGCGGGGCCGTTAATTTGCTTGCGGTGTACGAGCCTTGATTCCTGCATCCCGATTGCCAGCATCATGGCCTTGGCGCGGCGAGAGGTCATCTGGGGCGGCAGGATGGCCAGGGCGGGTTCGATGATGGTGTCGAGGATGGCTTTCATTTCACGCCGCCGAGTCCGTTGTTGACGTTCGCAACCATGAGCAACAGTTTGTCGGCCTTGTCATCCTGTCTGCGCAGCCATGCCATGATGTCCTGCTGGTACTGCACCTGTCGGTCCCCGCACTCCCGACGACACTGCGTGCATTCCTGGGTCGTGACGCCATCCTCCCTGACCTGCGCGAGTGACGCGGCAAGGGACGACACCTGGGCTTTCAGTTCGCTCATGGATTCATCCAGCTTTTCGATGTTGCGCAAAATCGACCACCGCAGCATGCAGCCAATGACTCCCGCGCCTGCAAGCCCCACCGTCACGCCTATGCCTATGATCTCGTTGGCAATCTCCATCTCCACCTCACACGCCCGTCAGTTCGCGGCGAGCTTCCGCATTTGCCCTTGTCATTTCGTCAGCACCGGGAGCCCCTGCGTGATGACCCACACTTCTGTGCCGTCAGTCGCCTCGCACCGAAATTTGTATGTGCACTTGTGCTTCCCGCCCTGGATGCGTTGGCGTACCGTAGTGCCATAAATCTGCGGATCGCCATCAAGCACGCCCTCCGGGGCCTCGTCTATCCCGCGCTGCGTGACGATAGTGACCGTTGCGGCTGTGATCTCTGACAGCTCGCTCGAAAAATCGAATTCGACGGCGAACTCCTCAGCCGGGTCTTTTGATTCCCATGTTTCCATCACAGCCTCGCCGTGTAGTTACGTTTCGCCAACGTGGCTCTGTAGTTTCTGGCCTGTAGCGTGGTGGCCCTGCCCACCTCGTTTGCGTCAATCAGCACGATGTCACTTCCGTTGAGCGCAGGCGTCCCAAGCACCGGGACGCCCACGGTCAGGCCCAACGCCTCAAGTGTGTGGATCTGGGTAATCGACGGGGAGCCAAACACAGGACCCCCCGTGACAAGGCCATCACATCCGAGAACATGGGTTTGCCCAAGAGCAGAGGTTCCGAGTACTGGGGGGCCTGTTACGAGGTCGGTGGCCGCGAGTGAGTCCACGCCGATACTGGGCAGCGCCATTTCGGACAGGGGTGAATCTGCCAGGGCTTTTGCATAGACCTCGCCAACCCCGGAAACGTCTGTGATGCCACCGGCAAACGCACTCGATTCAAAAGTCTCTGGGATGTAACAGTGGTTAGGGCTGTAAGTCCTCGCAACACCCGCCGCGATTGTCGTGGCCGTGGTGTTGTCCAGCGCAGCAAATGACGAATACGTCTTAATCCGCGCATCCCACTCTGTCAGATAATCGGCGTTAGGATCGGCGGTGTTGTAGTAATAAAATGCCGTGGATGTTCCCCACGTTGCGTGGAAGTCGGCAAAGAACGCAGCCCTATTGCTGCCAAAGTCCGCAACCATCATGGCCCGTAAAAACTGCGTCGATTGAAAAATCGAGGCTGAGTTGTCCGCTGGCCAGTCACGGTTTGGGTCTAGTGTGTAGCTCCCGACCTGCCTCTGCCCACGATAGTGCCCCATGTATCGGCCCATCGGGTTGACGAGCGGATAGATGAAAAACTTGAAATTGCGGAGAAGTGTGGCGGCCTGTGCGGAGCCGCCGAACAGGAACCTGACAAACCCCTCCATTGCCCACGATCCAACATGCTCACCTGCGTGAGTGCCGGAGACGATGACAGCAATGCGCTTTGCAGAGCTATCGACAGGCTGCAACGTGTCGTCCCATACACCAAAGGCGTACATCTTTTGGCCGGGGACGGCATTTCCCAGCTCATCTGTCTGCGCTGTCAGGACCGTGCCATGTTCGAAATCTGGAGCACTGGACAACTCGTGCACAAGGTCTGCATTAAGCGACTGAAGCTCGCCTATTAGCCACGGTGCGCGGGAAACCGGCCACGCGGGCTGGTACGCAATCCATACATCATCGCCGGTAAAGGCTGCGGAATGCTGAAAGTCCCAAGTCGAGGTGTTGTTGACAGGGGGCGTGTCGAATCTCAGCCAGGTCAAGCCGTCATAACTGTACCACGGTCGCCAGGACGTGCGGAATGTGTCCACACAATCGCTTGGATTCGTGATCTTGATGACTGGGCGCTTGCCGCTTGCGTTTTCGAGCTTGAACACAAATTGACGCCACGCAGTGTAAATGACGCGCACCGAGACATTAACGGTAGGCGTGTCTGTGTTCGCATCGGTGACGCTTGAGTTCGTAGGATGCGCGTTGAGCGTGTCGCCGGATGTAACCAGCGTCAGCGGGATGCCAGACGTTAGGACTGGAGTCCCAAGAACAGGAGAGGAGGCCACGAGGTTTGATGCGGTCAGTGCGTCAATTCCAGCCTCAATGTCGAGTCCCGGCATCCCAAGCATGGGCGCACTTATTACAAGGTCAACGGCAACAAGTTCGTGGACAGTCGGAGCGCTTTCCCCAAGGGCTGTGTTTGGTGGCAAGTCGCCTGCCGCAACCGTGCTCCGTGACGCAGGAGTAAGCGAGTATGGGCCATAGTCTTGACCGTTGGCCCAACAGAGTACGAGCCCGTCAGGGACAGAAAGCGGCCCATCGGCATAAGCCTGCGCCACCTCCGCGTCAGACAGTACACGGCCCCAGATGGCAAAATATGCGTGACTCCCGAGCGTTGCGCGTGCCAGGCCGGGCCTGTTAAACATCCAAAAGTCGTATCCGGCCCCTGTTAGATACGGGCTTGATCCTGACGATGTCTCGGGTGCGGTCTCTAATACGCCGTTCTTGTATATTTTGCCGCTGGAATTTACCGGGCTTACGCCATCCCACGATGCCGCGAGGTTGACCCACTGGCCAAACGTCACGCTGCCCACTGCTCCGCGCAGACTGGGATGCAAGACACTCCCGCTTGTCGGCGTTACGATTTGGGCGTTGTTATTCGAGGACGAAATTTGAAAGCGCGGACCTCCGTTAGACCCAGAATCCCCCTTGATGCACAGGACGCCGGGGTTCTCAACAGAGGTCGGCTTGCCATAATACATGTATGTACGCGCAACCAGGGTGTTGAGTGCATCAGGTTGACCGAGGTTTACAAACCCGTTGCCATCGATGAGTTCTGTACTTGTGATCGTCGCCATTTACCGCACCACCCGCTTCATCAACCGCGTCTGACCATAAGAACACCGCTCCCACTCCACCGCAGCAATCCCCATCTCCCGCAGCCGGGCGCCAATCTCCGCATACACAGCACGGGTCAGCGTGCCGCGTGCGCATGACAGATAGGCGCGATCCTTGCCGAGCAGCTGCATGTCCACGGCGAGATCATAGGGATCACCGTAGGACTCATGCTGCGACCCGGCGCGGATCTGCAGGGTGACGGGATGGATCGAGACGCCCATTACTCGCTCGGAATGCGAATATCGAACGCTGCCAGGGTAAACGTGTTGCCCGAAGTCACCATCTGCGCAGAGGCGAGATTTCCAGCGGCAAGGAGCCTGCTGTTCGCCGTATCAGTCAACGCCCAATACTGCGCGTCATCACTGGCCCCGGTAGAGGTCGCAGTGACAGTGCCGTCGGTGATCTGTGCGACAGTCACTTTGCGCCCGTTCGGGCTGGCAACAGCGGGAGCGCCGACGCTCGGGCTTATTTTGTTGCCCACCGTGTATGTCGATGTCGCCTCGGCGTAGCTCGTCGGCAGGGTGTGACAGATGTCGAGGCGGTTGGCCTCGGTGTCCAGTACGGCCAGGCCGTTGTCTATTACGTGTGATCCGAGTGGCATGAGTTTACCCTCACTTTTTGACGCACTACACTAGCCAATTCTCGATGCGTCAACGCGGCGCGGTACAGAATCGGCGCGGTCTGACTAGCGGATGGAGATGGGGGAGACGGTGGTTGACGACTTCCGGCGCATCAGCCGATAGCGGGATTCATCATAAACGTGGTCCTCTGCGTCCGAGTCAACGTCATCAGTCTTGCGCTCGTCTCTCGGGAGCACCGGCACAGTGCGGATAAAGTGCGTGCAGGTGTCGAACACGAACAGCCCCGGCTCTTCCATCGGGAAGGTCAGCCCGGCCTTCAGCATCCTGCGGATCGCCTCAAGGCCCGAAGCCCTTGACCCTGGACGGTTGTCAGCAGGCACCCAGCGCACCCCGGCGCGGGCCATGTCGTCAGCAATGCAGACGCCATTCTCTGCCGCGAAAATGGCAGGATCAGCAGGCCCGGGCGTGACGGATCGCTTCGGGAAAATGTGCTGCTCAATCTCTCGGACCTTGCGGGCCACCTCGACGGCCAGGAGCTTGCACCCTTCGTTTGGCCGTCCGCTCCAGCCGTAATATTCCGCGATGCGGAACACAGTGCCCTTCGGCCAGGTCTTTTTCGTCCCGTCGCGCAACGTGGCTTCCGTGCCATCAGATTCTGCCCACCATCCGACCGAGAAAGGCTTTGAAGATCCCCAGTCAAACGATCTGTCAATCATCCACGATGTCGGGATTTCAAACGGAGCGACAATGTGGCGCGTACGGTCCCAAACGTCGTCCAGTGCGCCACCAGCCACGATGTCCCAGTCACCGTCGCGCATGGCTCGGACCAGGGCGGCATTGCCGAGGCCGGAAAGGCGGTCGATGTAGTCCGGATCGTTTTCCGCCAAAGTCGGATTGTCATCCAGCTTTGCCGGGATGTATTGGCGTTTCATGCCACCTTCAGACTTCGGCATCTGCACAATTTGCATGGGCGGGGCGTTGTCGATAAACATCGCCTTGACCCAGTTGTGACCAACGCCGCCTGGGTTTGAGCCGCAAATGATGCGAGGGAAAAGCCCGTCGTGTCCTTTTGGCAGATTGAGCCCGCCAAGCCTGACCCGCCCGCGCAAGTATCGGTAAATCGTCTCCGTGAAGTGCGTCAGTTCGTCGATCATCAGCACATGGATTTCCGCGCCCTGGTATTTGAAGCGGTCCTTTTCGTGCTGGCAGTGACAGAGAAATATCTTTGCCCCGTTCTTGAACGAGATGTGGCCTTTCTGTTCGTTGAAAGAGACGTGACCGGCAACCGCCCAATCTGCGAGCAGCGCCCGGAATCCTGACGGACCTTCCATGTGGTTCTTGCCCAAATCGTCAGAAGTGCGCCGGAAAAGATAGCACTGGATGCCGGGGATTGCGATGCACCACGCAATCATGGCGATGCGCATCAAGTGGGATTTGCCACCTCCAGCCGCGCCGCCGTAAAGCACCTCTGTGGCAGGAGTGAGAAACGCCTCACTCTGCTTTGCGTGTAATTCCAGGTCCATTTAGCACCAGATTGAGAACTGGGAAATCTCCGGTCAATTCGGTCTTGTCCTTGAACATGCCAAGGTGCCGGGCGATGGAATCAAGCGCCGCCTTCTTGTCGGAGAATTTTATTTTACGGACTGCAAGTTCAAGTTCGCCAGCCCTCTCCGTAACTACCTCCATGCTTGACAGCGCCGCAGCCACATCCTCAGGTAATTCATGGACTTGCAACAACTGCCCGTCATCGTTATAAAAGCGCCTCGGGTCCAAGAACGCGAGCTTGGCATATTCCTTCAGCACTCGGTCCTGTGTGATCTCTGTGCGTTCTTCCCGCTTCGCCATCGCCCCTTGCACCGCCTCAGCAATGTGAGTTTTTCCTAGCAGTTGCGGGCCTATCCATCCCGCCGTGCGTTGGCTGTACCCGGCCCTAATTGCGGCCTGTGTCGCGTTGAGATCCACAAGGTATTCCTGCACGAACACCTTTTGCTTTGCCGTCAATGCCTTCGCCATCTTCAAAACTCCAACGGCAACGTCATCTGTGCCGGGTTCGGTTTACTCGGCCCTTCGGCCTGGCCGTACATCCTGCTCCCCGTGCAGTCCCAGAACGTGAGGAACTTCTGCCCGCACTCTCGGCACCTGTGGCGCTGCTGGTAGCAGTCGTGGCACAGGCCGTCCGGCCCCTTGAGTCGGATCGTATCGACACCGCCGCAGCCTGGGCATTTGACGGGGAGTTTGCTCATTCGTTCGGCTCCTGTGCGTTGAGCGTGGCCTTGATTTCGTCAACCAACTTCTCTGCGTCCGCCCTGCGCAACACGTATTCACACTTCGGCATATTTATCAGGATTCTGTCTTTGGTCAGCCATCTGGCCGTGTAAAGACGTATGGGCGGCATGTGGGGATGGTCGCTCATGGCCTGTCATCCTCCCCGATCTTGCGTTGCTCGTAGCTCACCAGAAACACCGCGTTCGTCATCACATGCCAGAGATGCGGGTGTCCGCTCTCCGGGTCGGTGTCCTGTCCGCCCCACCACGCCAGTAGGTGACGCAGCAGTGCGGCATACGGACGGCTCCACGCCATGCCTTTTTCCCAATTCCGGTTGCCGTACTTGACCGCACCATCGGTCAGGATTCGGGCCAGGGCTTCCAGCGCGTCGGGCGGAAGAAGATCCATCCGCAACTTGCCGCTGTCGAACTTGACGCCTTCCTTCGCCATCGGCGCAGGGATGTCCCCGAAGAACGCTTCGCGCTCGTCAAGCATCTCGATAACTTCCACTTTGCTCATTCATCCCCCTTGCGTCCTTCCGCCCATATCGCACCCCACGCAAACGCCACTTCCCAGAGCGGCGGCATCATCGGCACATAATCGTCATCATCGGCAAACCCCACGCTCGCGTGCCATTCGTCCCACGCTTTTTGTGCGGCCTGTCGCTGGTCGGATTGTTTTTCGCTCATATTTCGCTTCTCCTGCGTCGCAACGCTCGTTCGTCCGTTTTCCCGACTTCCGCGCCAGAATCGCTCTCGCGGCGTCCTGGCGCGAAATTTGGCTATGCCTGCACATATTCCCGAATGACTTCCCACGCCTCTGTCGCGCCCTTGCAGACTTCGGCGCGGTAGCCTTGGCCCCGGAGCGCGGAAATCCACGCCTTCTGTTCTGCGCTGACCTGCCCGCCTTTCTGGCGTTTCAACTCGATGAACAGCCCATGGTATCCGCCACGCGGCAGGCACAGACAAAGGTCGGGCACTCCACGGCGAACGCCCTCGGCCTTGAGTTTGCGGGCCACAATGACGTTCCTGTCGCCGCCGTTAGGTATAGAAAAGAGCATCCCCAGTTCCGGCCAGCGGCCTTTGTGCATCTCCACCAGGCGCATCAGTGCTACTTGTTCTTCGTGCTCGGTCATGCCATTGACTCCCAATCATACACCTCGTTCAGCCCTGTGAATTCAGCCTCGGTGTCGTCAAATGCGTCAACAATCCGTGGGTTCGCCCTTGACGCTATGGCCTCAACGTGGACGCGAAATACCCTAAATTCGTCGTAATCTTTAAGCCTGTATAACTTGCGCCATGGGCAGGTTGTTGACGTTGACTGCCCACAAAATCCCCTTGGCCCGTCGTCTTGGTAAATTGCGTAAATCACTCCCTCACCTCCCCCTCGTCATACTCAAACGGACTCCTCCGCCCATCGCCACTCAGCCCCGCCTTCCGCTCCGGCCTCCCGTCCCTGCGCCAGCACGCATCCGGGCCGTAGAGGACTTGGTGCCCGCAGTGCTTCCCGGTCCATGACGGGCATCCCTTGCACTGCGTCACGGGTTCACACGGCCTCATTCGAACCCCCGGAGGTATGCGGCGTAGTAGTCTTCGAAGTTGGCGTGCTTTTGATTCGCCCGCAGTCCTTCGGCCATTCGCGGCTCAAACCATTCACGACAAGCGTGCTCAAAAGCCTTCCACATCCCAGGCCAGCGCTTCATGCTCATGCGGCGTTGCTGCACTGCTCCAGGATTTACGCCCATAATGAACGGACAAATCACACAACCCAATCTATGAAAGCCTTCGTCGTAGAGGCTTGGATATGGCAAACCGTTCGACTCTATGAAATCCCACACATGCCATTCTTTCCACGAGAATATCGGCTTGACTGTTGTTTGACCAAAGAACGTGTCTTCACGCGGACGACTTGCTCTACGGTGCGACTCTTCAGCGCGAAGGCCCATTGCGCGAATTTTGAGCGGTACGAATTTCCCTGGCTGCTTCTTCAAAACGTCGCAGCACCATCTTTGCATCCGCAGTGGGGGGGACTTCTTTTTGATTCCCTCCCAAAACGTCATTTCTGGGAGAAGAAACGTCACATCCGGATATTCCTGCCGAATGAACCGCACTACCTCCGGCGGGTCGATGCGCGTGCAGGAGTAGTAGGCGTGATGCTTGACCACGGCCATGCGGCACAGCTCCAGCGTCACGATGCTGTCCTTGCCGCCGGAGAACCCCACGTAGTAGCCTTCCTCGGGCTCATGCTCGCGCAGGTAGTCGATAGATTCAGCAACCATGGACGCGGTGTCCGCTATGCCGGGGAGCCAGAGCTGCTTGCCGTTGTTTTTGCTCACGGGTTCACACGGCGCGGTCATCACCACCCCTCCGCATACTGGTCTTCGTAGCCGTCATATCGCGCCGGGTCAGGGTGACGGTCATCGCGCCTGGCCCGGTTGACCTGGGCGGCGATGTCGGCCTTGTTCCCAATTCCTGGACCAATCGTCTTGGCCTTGGTGCTTCGCCATCCCTGACGCTCCATGTAGGCGAGCGTTGAGCGCCCGAGATAACCGGCGCTCCCTGTGTAGCACTGGCAAAAAACAGCAGCCGTTACCCCTTCGCGCTCAAGGAACAGGACTCCCATTTCGCAATCCCTGCACCCCTGCTCGACAACCGCCGCGCACTTGTTCGGGTTTTCCATCTGCCATGCGCGGAACTTTTCACGGAACACCTTCGGCAAATTGCGCGGCATCGCGTCCACTTCGTCGGTGATCTTGGCGACGATGTAGGGCAGTGCTTCGTCAGGGATGTTTTGCACCTTCTCAAACCATGCAGCCTTTGTGTGTAGCGGGACTTCCTTGCTGCCCAGGAATGCGGCGATTTCGTTGACTGCGTGGGCGAAACTGTCTTCTCTCATTGCAGGCTCCTTGCTGCGCGAATCCGGCGCATCTCTTCGGCGTCCCTCATGGCCTTCTCTTCCGGCGTCATGGCTTGAAACTGAATCACTTTGTCTTCCCATCTACGGCCAGACAGCCAACCTTGCGCGAACTTAGGCGTTCTACCGTCAGCAATGACCGATGCCCGGCCTTGAGCTTCGGCCGTTGCTGCGGTCACGATTTCGTCAACGAGTGAGTCTGTCAGCGTAGGGATGTCGATCCAGGCGTCAGCGGCTTCGGCCTTGCCCTTGGGATAGGCGAAAGCTGCCCAGAAACGGTTGAAGGTTTCGAGTCGCTTGCCTTGGAGCTTGCGCTTCTTTTTGGTCAGATAAAAATGGTCAGATTGCTCCGTCACGGCATCGCCGTGCGGAATACTGTCTTTAAGAGTTCTTTCCTTCTTACCTTCTTTAATTCTAGTTAGTGTCCTTTTGCTGTCCTTTTGCTGTCCTTCTGCTGTATCGTTTGCTGTATCGCTTGTTGTATCGCTTGTTGTCGGCCTCGCTTGGTAAGTATCGAAATTTAATATGGAAATGATGGTAGTTTTGTTGTCCTTTTTCACGTCCACCATTTGGCGTTTCCGTAGCGAGTCGATGAAAAGTCGAACTTTGTTCCTCGACCACTTCCACCGCGCGGAAAGGGCCAACTCGGAGTAGCCAACCTGGCCACGATCGAGGTCGACGGAGATGCCGCGAACCATGATCCAACCCGGCTTCGTCTGCGCCAGCATGAGCAGGTCAACCCATGCCTGGCCGCGAGTGAAAGGCTCCATCAGCCAAAGATCATGGTGTGCAAGCTGACAGTGCAATTTTATCCACCTTCCCATTTTTACCTCTTGACCGCAGACTGCCATTATGACATCTTTGGCTTGTCAGTTCTTTTCGCCCCGTATGTCCTCGACCGACTGCGGGGCATTTTTCATTCCGTGTTCGCCTTCGTGAACCACGCCGAGTCCACGTTGCGCACGGCCCTTCCATTCGGGCGATGACAATGCGGACACGAGCCGCCTTCATCAGCTGACGCTCGCCATCCGCTACCGAACCCGCTGTCTGCAACGCACATCTCAATACGCCGCACGACATGAGATTCGTCGCGGTGGTAATAACTGACGACGCTGTCGCCTGGGATAAACGGAGGCGATTCGCCCGCGCAGCCTTTGGCCTTCTTCGATGTCATGCGTTACTCCCGGCGCGGCTTCCACGCGCCTGATCTGGATTGTAAATATGCCCAACAACCATGTAGTCCGCCAAAATGAAGTCAGGTGTGTTGCTGCCGTTCTCTTTGCTGTACCTGTTAATCAAGGTTTCAAGTTCAGCCCTAAAGCCCGTTCTATTCGTGTCCATATCAATCTCCGTCACCTAACTATGCCTTCAACTCGGACTCGCTACGCTCGCCGGTTAAGGCATAGTTAGGCACAAACCACTTGCACCCGCCGTCCCATTTATCACTATCAAAATCCCCGGCACTGTGCCACTTGCTTAGATCGCTTTCTGAATAGTGCCGCCATATCGGGCATTTTCTCGGTGCTTCATCTACCGGTGCGTGGCAATAACAAGCGTGCCCATCAACGATATTTCCATGGGCGCATGGGCTTTGGTGCTGTTCATCCGTACACATTTCAACAAGGTTAAACATTCCGTTCTCCTATTTAGCACCGTGCCTAACACGGCATTCGAGCGGAGTGCCAAAAGCGGCACCCGCTCAATTTGAGGCGTTAGGCCCCGCAAGACACGCGGCGCCACCAACCGATGCCATCCCACTGCTTCCGCACGATGCGGCCACGCTCGCCAGTGGCGCCAGCGCGCAGGATGGCTTGGCCGCCGATCCGAACTTCGACCACGCGGTACAGGTGGCCGCGCGTCGTTGCCCACACATCGCCCACGCGGAATTGGTCGGCGTCCAGCTCTCGCTTCTCTTGACGCGGGCTGCCAAACACGCCCGCCGCACCATAGTGAATCATCTGTTTCCTCGCTTCGGTTATGGGTGGCCTAACACTTCACTCCAGCCGACCGCTTCGCCGCGCTGGCCGCATAGCCGTTGTGGGTCTCCAACTCGTGGATAATGTACCCGCCATCAACCGCGTCGAGGTACCCGACTTCGGCCAACACAGGGGCAAGGTCATCGCCGTCCCAATCAACAGCCAGCTCGATGTCCTCGTTGGTATAGACGCGCCCATGTTCGTGCTCGTGCTGGGCTGCGTATGCCCATAGCATTTGGAGCGCGAATACACCTTCAAGGCCAAGCCTCTTCCGTAAGCGCTTCGTCTTGATGTGATTGAAAAAACCTACGTCAATCCTGAAGTCTGCCATGTTTTCCTCTTGACGGGCCGTGTCAAAATTGACATTGTTGCCCTGCTTGTTTTTCTTGTTTTGCCCCTGATTGCTCGTCACAGCGCCGGGGCTTTTTTTATGCTGCGTGGGTCCATCTCGTGAGCACGCTTCTTGCCTGTCCAAGCCCAAGTGATTCCCACACTGTTTTGAAGTTTGAACTTTTCAATTCAACACGGGCTCCAACTTCAAGGCCGGTATTGATGTCCACTTCAATCATTAGCCACGGCGGTTCTTGCCCGCCAATGACATAAAAAAAACGCGGCGGTATAGGCTGTGCCATTGCCACGGTCCTACAAAGAAACCGATAAAAGTTTGATGAAAGAGCATTTTTATTTGAAAAAGCCGCGCCGATAGAAGCCTTCCGATCAAAAAGAGCGACGATGCCGAAGTTCCGCATGGAGTTGCACCTGTTTTCCCAACTGTCCGGGACATACTCCAAAAAAAGCCGTTCTCCGGTATTGTGGCCGAAGGCGGTAAAGCCGAATACTGCGTCTAGGTCTTGCATAAAGGCGTTGCTCCCTAGTTGATCGCGATGCGCGTTTGACCAAGCATCGCCTTTCCCATCGACGCGGACCTTCACGCCGTTTGAAAGCCTATCGCTTCCATCTTCATACATTCTCGAAAAACTCCTTGATGCGCTTTTCTGCGGTAAATACCGCCGCTGCATCTACGTCTGCACCAACAAAGAAACGATCCAGGGACAACGCAACGACGCCAGTGGTCCCGCCGCCAAGGAACGGGTCAAGAATGGTGTCGCCAGCATTTGAGAACCGCTTGACAACATCGGCCATGCCGGAAAGCGACTGACCCCAATGATGGAACCGCTTGTCATTGTCGTTTGTCTGCGACTTGCAAACATCGCCAACCCACTCCCGCGAATAGTCGCCCTTGGTGAACCAAAGAAGTGGCTTCCAGAACGTGTTTACCTTTCGTGGGAATACTTGGACGGCCTGTCCGCCTGGCGTCAGGTAGGATAGAAGCCAATGGTATTTAAGGTGTTCACCAAGGCGCTGTACGACTTCTGGAATATACATCTGGCCAGACATGACGATGCAGGAACCGCCTGGCTTAAGCACCCGCGCCGCTGTCCTTGAAAGGTCAGAAAAAGCCGGGAGAAACTCAGCTGGATATGGCGGGTCAGTGATGATGCAATCAATAGAGTTGTCAGGGATCGAAGACAGGTCAATCACTGGTCCGTGAATCAGGGTAAGCCGCTTTGTATATTCTGGCAGATCAACGGGCGCGACCTCCTTTCTGGCCTCCTTGAGTTCTCGGCGGGCCTCCTTCAAGTCGCGCTTGTACCCGGCCAACTCCTTTTTTGATTGCTCAACGGCGTCCTTCAGGTCGTCGTAGTCGTCAGGCGGAACGATCTTGACTTCGATTTCTTTGACGGGCGGGCGCTTTCTTTCGGCTTCAAGTTCGGCCTCAAGTTTGCGCAATTTGTCCATTACATCTTGTGTCGGAAGTTTCCCTCGCAACGAGTCCACTTCTTTTTCAAGCCGAGCCAGCGTGCGGGATTGAACCTGGCGCTCTTCTTCTGCTGCCCGTAACTTGGCGTTATAGTCGTCCTTGATCTTCTTGGCCTGTTCGGTCGTGAGCCTTGCCGCCTCTCTCTTTTGTGCTTCCGCCGATGCACGCTGATCTTCCAGCATGGCGAACACTTGCTGCTGTCCGTCTTCATCCATCTGTGCGATTTGATATGCCGCTGTCTGGTTGAGCGTTCCAGCGTCGAGCATTGCGGCCAAAGGCGGGATCAGGTCGGCAAGGGTGCGCATGGTCTTGACGGTAGTTTGAGACTTCCCGAGTTCTTTTGCTAATTGTTCAACGGTTGAACCATTTTCGTTTTTTTTCGGTCTTCCAGCCCCGTCCAAACCCCGCAACTCATACAGCCGCTTGACCGCCTTGAAGCTCTCGCTCGGAAGAAGTTGGCGACGGCGAAGGTTCTCTTCGATCAGCAGCGTTTCGTGCTCCTCGTCGCTGGCCACTTCGCGCACCACAACTGGCACATCGGTGATGCCAATCTCACGACATGCCCTAACTCGTTGGTGCCCACAGATGATGATGCCATGCTGATTGATAACAACGGGCTCAATTATGCCGTGATCGCGGATGGACGCCTTCAGGTCTTCAAATTCTTCACCAGCCAGATCGCGAAATGTGGCATTGTTGTTTGGGTGATTCTTCAGTTCTGCAATGTTCAATCAGAGACTCCTTTTCTTGACTGCCATCACCAAACGTGGCAGCCGGTAATAGGTTTGTTTGTTTACCCCGTACGCCCTCGACCGGCTGCGGGGCTTTTTTTATTCCGCCCAAGCCTCGAAAAGTTCCTGCCAAAACCTCGGGCAGGCCGGGTGCAGAAACCACGACTGCTTCCGCACGATCCACCTTTGAACTTTGCGCCGCTCTGTCTGTGTCATGCCGCGTCTTCGTCCAGCCAGTATTCAGCCACGCGCACGGCCTTGCCCTCACGATTGACCACCTGCACCATCTTCTTTGCGATGGGCCATCCCGCTTTTTTCAACTCAAGAATTCTTGCGGACAATCTGGCGATTCCATAGCCGATCTCCGCTTTGCGCTGCGTGATCGGGAGGCCCTGCTTGAGATGGTCCAACAATTTGAGCCGCTGAGTGAAGATGCGCTTTTCGTCCATCACAACTCCTCCACCCGTTCCGCCCACGCCGTTTCCGTCATCTGCTGGCAGCACCATGGGTTGCCTTTGACCAGCTCCATTGCCTCTTCCGGGCCGTCCGCCAGGGTGCGGACTAGGGGTTCGTCGTCGGATGCGCTGGCGAAAATTGCGTAGATTTTCATGCGGCGCCGCGCTTGCCGTTGCGGTCTTCCCACACCCGATAACAAATCCACTCACGCGTGCGGTTTATCCCCTTTCCGTTCTCTTTCTCGTCCATGACGCGGGCGAGATTCTGCGGCGTCATCCCCAGCCAGCGGGCCGCACCGGCCACGTTTTTATGCGCAGCCAGGAGCCACTCGGCTGCTTCCTGAAATGTCGGTTTGTTTTTCATAACCACTCAATTTCAGTTTTCGTAATTGATGTCAACACGAAAAATGAAATTTTGGCAACCGTAAATAGGATCATACGCTCCGCAATAAACCCAGCCCATCCTTTCGAAAAAATCCCACTCGTCAGACATCAATTTTAATTTCGAAATCTGAAATTATTTTCTGGACAAAATTTCATTTTTCGTTATTCTTCAATCAACAACGACGCACACCACAAACCGCCCCGCCACGGCAGGGCTTAGTCCTGGGGCGACGTTGCCCGAGACGCCAGAGCGACGGTGGGACCGATCCGAGACCAACATGGCCGGGGGGTCCGAAGGCCAGAGCGGAGGCGGGGAGGGAATGACAATCACAGAGGGTCGAATCTTCCGGTGCGAGCGACCGCTAGAGGCCATCTAGGCCCCGGTAAATTCCTTAGCCGGGGACAAGCGGAGCAATGAGCCAGACGGTCAGGCAAGCGCAGCCTGGCACGCGATGCCCTCCTGGGCGAGTCTCACCATCTCGCCCGCGCACCAGAAGATTCGACGCAACACACGGAGGCAGAGCATGAACCTTTTTTACAGCGACTTTGACCGGCGGTTTTTGGCCGAAATCAAGCGGCAGAACGAGGCTGAAACCATGATCGGAACGGATGAGCTTGCCGAACTCAGGCGCAAAGCCCGCAATTTCGACATCCTCATGGGCGCATCGAAACGCGAGATTGAAGCCATGTGGGACGGGATGAATGGCACGGGATGCCCGGCACAACCACTAATCGACGCACTGGAACGGAGGCAGAGATGAGCAACCACGAATGGAAGGTACTGCTGGCGGCGCTCGGCATCAGCGAGAAAGCGCCGGTCATCGAGATACCCGACCACCCGATTGACTGCCTCAAAGGGCCGTATGAGAAGACCGGTTTTGCGCTTCGCCTCTACCCGAAAGGATGGGGCGTTTACACCGGGGCAATACAGCACGTAAGCAAGCGAAATGTTTTCGCAATGCTCGACTGGCTACATGAGAAGCAAGCCAAACCACGTAAAGACTTATTCAACCAAAAGGAGGTTCTTTATGATCAAAACAGATCCCACAATGCTGGTCTATGACGCCACGGAACAGCCCTGGACGCTTGGGTTCGGAGGCAATCCCGAAGACGACTACGGTGTTATCGTAAGCCCCCACCGAGAGCGCGCTATATGCAATCTCGAACCACGCGATTACAAGATTGAAAATGCCAGGTTGATATGCGCAGCTCCGCCACTTCTCAGGGTCTCCCAAAAGCTACTGTTGTGGATGGAAGAATGTATGGCCGCGTGCGATTTTAACCAGGACGACATAGACCTGTACCACGAGCTTCGCCAGACGATCAGAACGGCTGGCGGATTTTCATCCGAAACGCACTGGTGGCAAGGGCCGTGCATATGCGACGCATGTGGCCACGCATGGCAAGGTGTTGTGGAAATCCCCGTCGAGGCTACCGGTCCGCAGGTGCCGCTTGAATGTAGCGAATGTCACCAGATGACGGGAGGTCCGGCATGAGGATGCTCAGGCATTTCAGTTTCAGGACACCGAGAGGTACGGATGGATGCCCGAGCTGGTAGGTGGCGAATGGATCAGAGGGGAGGTCAAACACAATGATCTTTATGCAGCATTATGACAAAGTAATCACCAGAATGCAAGCCGACATCTGCCGTTTGATTGAAGAGAGGGCAGAGATAGAAGCCTGCGTGGAGATACTTGTAGCTATACGGGACAAAGCCCGTGAGGTCCACGCGACCGGCGCCGGGACCTACAATGACAAGCGAACCTCGGTTGACCGTAAAAAACTGTCTGCTCTTGGTCTGATGGTTAAGGAATCATACAAAACTATCCCGTCGGAATTTAACGGCTCTGAATCGGAAGCTGATGTCAAAACCACTACTAGTGAGTCGTTATGATAAGGGTTGCACAAGGGGACGCTCGTCTCATCGCTGCCGCGCCGGAGATGTACGCCCTTCTAAATTCCATAAAGGACGAACTGCTTTACAAGTTATCATTCGACGAAACGTCAGGCATCGGCTCGGCTGTAGAGGGCTTCGGCCAAGCAATCAACGACCTGCTCAAAAAGGCCAGAGGTGAAGCATGATCTCCGTCTGCTGCTACGGCATATCGGCCCTGTGCATCATCCTCGCTGGATGGATCGTCTACAAGAGGTGGTTATGACCAGACACGAACTGAAGGTGATTTTGGCTGCGACCGGCCTGTCGAACAAGGCCCCGGTCGTCGAAGTCCCAGGCCACGCCCTGGTTGCCGCGATGATTCTGCGGCGGGCGATTCGGAAGAACAGCGGGAGGACGATATGCAACGCTCAGACTCGATAGCCAAGCTGGCAGGCGGGAGCGAATACATGATCGTACCATTTGCGCAAAGATATTTGGCCGTAGCAAACGGAACGGTAATATCCTTGGTAAAAAAAACTCCCCGCTTACTGAAACCAATATCAATGGGCGAGTATGTCGGATTGCAAATTGTGCACAACGACGGGGTTCTCAAAAAAGAATACCTGCACAGAATCATCGCAAGAACATTCCTTGGTGAACCGCCAACCGGAACGGAGTGCGCCCATCTTGACGGGAACAGGATGAACTGTGCGGCAACAAACCTTGCGTGGGTAAGCAGAAGCGAGAACCACGCGCACAAACGGGCGCACGGAACATCAGCATCGGGCGAAAGCAACCCGATGCATAAACTCTCAAGTCGAGACGTGAAAATAATGCGCAAGATGAGGGAGTCCGGACGCACCTATAAACAAATAGCCGCCGATTTTAATGTCGCAACGATGACGGCACATCGGGCAATCAACAAGACATGTTGGGGGCACATATGAACAAGTCTGAAACAATCGCATCTCTCGCCACGGCGCTTTCTGCAGCCCAGGGCGAGATGGAAAATGCAAGCAAGAACAGCCTTAATCCGCACTTCAGAAGCAAGTACGCTGACTTGGCAGAGGTTATCAATACCGTCAGGCCTGTCCTGTCAAAGCACGGATTGTCAGTGATGCAGTTCCCTTCTTATTCGGATGGCATCGTCCATGTTGAAACGGTTATCGCTCACACATCTGGTGAGTGGATGAGCGAAAAGTGCAGCGCCCCTGCACAGAAGCAAGACCCGCAGGGTGTCGGATCGGCGATAAGTTATTTGAGACGCTATTCATTGGCCGCTGTCTGCAATCTCGCCCAGGAAGACGATGACGCGAACGCCGCGTCGAAGGCTCCGAAACAGGCCGCAAAGCCCATGCCTGCACCAGCCACGGCCCAGAAGCCCGCGCCCGCCCCGCCTGTCAAGAACGTCCAGGCCAGCCTTGCCACCCTGGATGACCTTGCCAGCTATTACAAGGAAGACTCGGAAGAGTACATACTGTACGACATCAACGAAAAGATCCGCAAGGCTAAGCCCGGCGCGGAACGCATCGACCAACTCACGGACCTGACCGAGGCACAAGCGCAGTGGCTCATCAAGGCGATTGAAGCACAGATCCAGAAGGAGGCAGTGTAATGGCAGTCGGACACAGATACGGCGAAACGGCTGCGATTGAGGAACAAATGCAGCGTGACATCGCCCATCGGCAATCCCAAAGGACATGGCAGGAAATCTGCCTTGAGGGGATGAGGCGTGAACAGGTCCGGCTTGCAAATGAGCTTGAGAATGCGAGACGCGCAGCCGAAACGATCCCCCAGCTTGAGGCACTTATCACCATGCAAAAAGCCAAAATCGAGAAATTCACGCAGGAGCACGCGGCATGATGGACATTGATGAGATCTGCGGCGTCTCCCCATGGGACGACGACGACTACGAGTGGCCGCCCGAGCCGAAGGACGAGCGGGCGGACAGACAGGACTACCATGAGGGATTGCGCGAGGAGCGCAGGATTAACAAATAGCCCCGGCGCGGCGGGTAGGCCGCGCAAGGATGAACAATTATGAACCTTTGCATATTCTCTGGCCGGATTACACGCGACGCGGAAACCAAACAGATCCGCGATGATCTTTCAATCACATCGTTCTCCATCGCCGTCGATAGCGGCTATGGCGAACGCAAGCGTACCGACTTTATCAACGTGAAAGCATTCAAAAAAGATGCACTTGCACCGCATTTACTCAAGGGAAAAGCCGTGGCGGTCCACGGTGAGTATCAAGAGGAAAAGTGGGAAAAGGACGGCGAAAAGAAAAGCCGGGTGGTCATCCTGGCAAACCACATCGAGTTCCAGCAGGGCGGAAATGTTGGTGCTGCGCAGCAGGCCGCGTCATCAGGCCATGAGAAATACTTGGGCGGCGGGATGGACGACGCGCCATTTATGCGGATGGTCGAATACTGATGTCGCCAACGGCCACCATGTCCCGCGAGTTCACGGCCTGGCTCGCGGGGCGGAAGATGCAAAAGTCCGACTATGACAAGTGGAAGGAAAACGAACAAGCCGCCGTTGAACGCGCAAAGGATCTCAAGCCCATGCACAAAATGACCTGCGCACACTGCGGCACTGAGTTCGAGCACGAAAACAAGAACGTCATGCTCTGCTCGGATGCATGTCGCAAGGCCCGCAAGCGCGATCAGGACATACGCTGCAAGTCCGGGCGCAGTATCGTGGGGCAGATATTTAAGTGCCGCTACTGCGGGAAAAAATACGAGGTCACGGGCACGACGCAGAAATTTTGCTCCACGAGGTGCCGCAAGGGTCAGGAGAACAGGCTCAAGCGCAACAACTCCCGCACGCTTCCGGCGACGTGCATCATCTGCGGTCAGGGGTTTATGACCAGCCCGAACGCGAAGGCCAAGACTTGCGGGAATGAATGTCTGCAAAAGTACCGATCCGCGCTGACGCGGGACAGGGCAGCGGCGCAGAAAATGGCGGGGCAGACCAACGCTTTTGGCGAGTTTTGTATGCCCTGCCCGTGGGCCACGCACAAACTCGACACCCTGCCCCCCGGCGTGGCGTCGTGGGATGATCCGATAATGGACCCACTGAGCGGGGGATTCCCGATGATAACTTTTAGCGCGCCAGTGGCGCGGGAGGTGGCGGCATGATCTCATTTATCGCGGGCCTTTTCATCGGCGCATTCTGCGGGATGGTGCTTATGTCATGCTTGGCAATGGCCGGGAGGGATGGAGAATGAGCGAGAAATGGACGAAAGGGCCGTGGTGCTTGCGTGACGGGAATATCAACGACGCGACAGGGAAAACGATCCGCGTGCATGGCGTAGCTCTGCCATGCGGATACGTCCCAGAAAATGACGAATCGTATGGGAATACAAGGCTCATCGCCGCAGCACCGGAACTTTATGACGCGCTGGAACTCATCTATGGACGGCTGCTCATGTCAGACCGTGACGGTGAGTGCCGAATAACTGCTGAAGACGGCGAGATGGCGGAATTGGCGCTCAAGAAGGCGAGGGGTGAATTGTGAAGTTTAAATCCGAGTATTGGAACTTCTCGTCATTCCCGACGTTTATTAAGGCGAGTGCAACGGAAAAAAACAGATACGCACAAGACTTTAGAATATATTCTACTACAGAATCGTTTCTTTCAGACTTCGGAGACGATGACCAGGCCATAAATTGCGCCAATCACTTCAAGGAGCATTGCAATGGTAAAGATCGTACCACAGGCCGACGCCAAATCCGCTAGTATGGGATGGTTTTTTGACCCTGGATTTATACAAAACGTCCAGCGCGTAGCCGCCGACGTTGAGAATCCGTCCATGGAGTCGATTGATTCCGTGCTCTTCGCGCTGCGGGAAATGGGCTACATTAAAACAGTCGCAACGTGCGAGCATGGATGTACAGTAGACGAGTGCGTGACGGGAATGTGTGAACTTCAAAAAGAGAACAAAGAGCTTATAAAGTTCATAAAAAACGGCGTGCAACTCGGCTATATCAGCATCCCCGATGTAATTGACTCGGCATTCAGCACCATTGATCGGCTATGCGGTGACGACCATGACTAAGCGCACAACCGGCCAGCTCGTCGCCCTGGCCTACGTCCTCCACGGCGCGGCGGAATCGTTCGCCAAGTCCGAGGTCGGGACGTACAAGCTCCGACGTCAAGCCGAACGGGTAATGAAAAACTGCCTCAACGCAATCGGGTCTGTCGGCGCATCGGTCATCGTGGACCGTGGCGATCATCGTGAGGTTTCGGACGCACTCAAGCGGCAAGCCCAGCGTACCCTTGATGATTTCGTGGGCGTGGCGGGGTTGCACATGGCCCGGCGGGATTTTTACACGCCGTCATTCGTCACGGCAAGGGTCATGGGCTGTCATCTCGCCATTGACCATCTGGCCCGGAAGCACAAGGCCGGGAAGCCGTGGGCGCGGCTAGAGGCAGTGGCGGCCACGATGTTGGGTATGTTGATTTCGGACATGCCGGAGGCAGAGGCCCGGATGTATCGGGTTGCGGAATCTTTCACGGAGCGAGTTGTAGCATGACCTGTCCAAAATGTGCATCGGAACACACAATGAGCACGACGAAAAAGGAAACGACCCTGTTCAAGCTCATGGTCGTCATGCTGGCCATAACCGTCCCGCTCGGGATCTGGAAGCTGGGCGCACGTTGCCTAAACCACCACCTGCCTGATCCTCGGCGCGCTCCCCGCAGCTCCGCCGATGATCTGCGCGGAACTCAAATTCCCTGATGGGATAGCCACGGACACCATCTGGCCCTTGGCGTATGGTACAGGCGTCGGGACCAGCACAGTCAGATCCGGCCTGATGCGCACCGACACCGAGCCGACGCCGACAGCGACGACGGGGCCGGTGGCGATCTCGGGGACGGGGCGGCGGGGGAGGATATCGGAGGGGGTTATGGGCATGGTGTCACCTTAAATTGTTGGCGCTGCCGATTTGTAGGGATGGTTGGAAGGTAGCAATGATGCCAGCCCGCACAGGTGGGCATAATATCCCTCAAGCCGCGCAGCGTCGGCGTCGGAGATTGCGTTGGGCGTCATGAACCAACCCTTCAAGCGCGATCCGCTTGTTGCGTAGTGGCAGCACTGGCCATTCATTCCGAGACGGTACTGATACGACGCGCCTCCGCACGAAATTGCTGTCCCTGCTTCCTTGGTGACTGCTGCGGCTACGCCATTTACGCGGTCAACAACACGATCTTGCCCATTTGTATATCTGCGACAACACAAAAACCAGTTTCCTGCCGACACAACTGGGTTTGTTGACCGCCCATAACTGTAAGTTGATACCCCATTACCGAATAAATATTCGAGTTTCCCGTCGTTTGCTGATCTCCCAGTGCCAACGTCTCCCCACCCATGCACATTAGCGCCGCCTGTGTCCATATGCCCACACAAATTTGTTTTCGCGCCCATGCTTGCAAACATCGCCACGACAAAAACAGTCCAGTTCGCGGGCTTTCCAAGCGCAGTACCAAATGACAGCCAGTCATTGCCGTCAAACTGCATTACTGGTTCCCCGTTTAGCACGTTTGTTACCAGTGTTGGTTGGTTTGCCGCTGTGCCCTGTGTCGCGCTGATCGTGCCTGCTTTTTTGTCTGTAGCTGCTGAAATAGTCGAGCCGTTTAAGGTCACTGAGTTTGCATCGATCCAGACTGCTCCGCTGATCTCTGCCGGGGTCCATGCCCGGCTTGCGCTGCTACTCACCGTCACCGTCAACGTGCCCATCGCCTCACTCACGCCATCACTGGCATGATACGTGACGGATGTCGTTGCCGTGTCCGATCCGGTCAACAGTGCGAAATCTCCAGCAGGCGAAAACGTCCACGCGCCATTTGCCGCAATCGTAAACACGCCGCCATTGCTGCCCGCCACGATCTGGCCGACTCTGGCCGACAGGCCATTGACTGCCACAATCGTCAGGCCGGGGGCATCATTGGCCAGCACATTGCCGCTCGTTGTTGTGGCGGCATTCGTTTCGGCGGCGTCGTCGGCCACAAACGGGGGCGGCGCTGGCTCGACAAGCGCCTTCGGCGCAATTGCCACATGACGCCGGATGACGGCCGTCTCGATTGCCCCGTCCGGGGTCGCCGTCCACGTGATGCTCTCGACCTGCCCGGTCACTGTCTGGCCATCGACAGGCACGGCCACAACTGCTCCCAGCCCCGCACCCAGCCCCAGCGGGCATGTCACGGTGATGTCTGCGGTGATGTGCGTGCCGTTGTCGATCAGCCCGGTTGCTCGGGTCAATGCCAGGGTGTCAGATTGATAGACTGGATGGATCTCGTCTGGCAGGTCGACCATTGCGGCCAGGGTCACGCTGGCCGGGATGGCCGGGCTGCTGATCAGCATGTGCCAGGGCAGATCGGCGTCAATGCGGCCCAGGGTCTGGCCGGGTGCCGGGGCCAGCATCACGGGCTGGTCGGTGCCGGGGAGGCAACCGCCCGTGGCGACGATCACGCCGCCTCGGGACAGGATGACGCCCACGGTTGATGCACCTTGGGTGATGTTCACGCTGTACTCAGCATTCGGGGCCACGTTCCAGCCACGCAACCACGCGGCCGGCGCGTCTGCCGTGGCCGTCGGTCGTATCGCCCGGATCATCCGTCACCTCGCATGATCGCCGTGACATGCCCACAGACATCGCACGTCATCGTTGCTGCCACGCCGCTTTTGCCCAGTGCACAGTTCGGGCAGACCTGGGCCAGTGTC
This sequence comes from Dissulfurispiraceae bacterium, assembly GCA_035477855.1. GTDB lineage: Bacteria > Nitrospirota > Thermodesulfovibrionia > Thermodesulfovibrionales > Dissulfurispiraceae > JAAYUK01. Next base: position 6,854 of record DATIKF010000359.1, on the reverse strand, counting down.
AGCGAGCCACCGCAGAGCTGCCCGTCAATCAGCGACGTGCAGATCATCGGCGGCGGGGCCGGTTGTGCGGGTTGTGGCTGCTGGTCGGCCATTGCTGCATCGCGCTGCCGCACCTGTTCCATGGCCTCGGCAAGCCGTTGGGCGTGGATCTCAGGCCGCAGTGCATAGGCCATGCCATATATTCTCATCACTTCCCTGCCGTCGTCGGTCAGCAGAGAATCATTGTCAACAGTAACTGGCTCGAACCCGGTTGAGTGCAGCCACTCACTTGCGCCTGCCTCGCCCTCCATGCGCTGTTGCACGACAGCGGTAATAACATCTATCGGCATCCTAGACATCAGTGAGATGAGCCTATCTCGGTCATTTATCACGGCGTATACCTCACATTGCTAGCAAGATATGATAGTCGCATACAGATTGTGCTCGATGTGTGCGTGATCCAATATGTTACACCGAACTGCCCGCCGCCAAAAACAGCTGTTTGCCACTTGCCCTCTTTCACCCCACACCCGCCTGCATACTCGTTATACTGATTAAATGGGGAACCAGCAATGAATCCATCATAACAACCCATCCCTTGCGGACCAGAAAATCGCAACCCAACATGCAGTCCGATTGGGGAGGCTGCGAATCCAGTTTGGGGCAAACCAGCACAATTAGCCCTGGATTCTACACTCTTACTCGCCGTCCGCCCACAGCGAGCCGTCCAGCTGGCTGTATAGCTCCCGGCCGCCCCGGCTGGCATGCGCAGGATCGCCCCCCCGCCGGATTGCTGGACCATCTCCAGCGTGCCGGTGTAGGTCAAGCCGTCGAGATTACCGCTGGGAAAGCCCACGGCGAAATAGTCGCTGGTGTCTGGCTGCATGATCGATGGGCCGGCCACGGTCCCAGCCTCCCCGGATATTGTCAACGCGACATTGAGTATGCCGCACATCTGCCCGCCGTAGCTGACGGACAGCCAGCCAGAGCAGGCGCTGGCAGTGTGGCGCATGACGAACGCCGTGTCAGTTTTGCGGACCTGCTCCATCGTGCCAAAGATTGTGGCCCCGGCCATGCCGAGGCTTGGGATGTACTCGCCCTCTGCTCCAGGGCCGAGTATAGACGGCCCGGATAGCGAGCATGTCGCATAATCGACCTGGGCTTCGCAGCACTGCTGCTGCTGTGGACCATAGCAGACCCGGACGGTGAACGGCCCCGTGCCACCGGAAGGCATCCGCATTGTGTAGCCCTCCTGTACGGTGCGACTGACCAGGGTCAGGCCGCCGGACACCTCGCCCGTGTTGCCTTTGCTGTCGGTCCAGGTCCCTGTCGCGCCAGGAGCCAGCACTGCCGGGCCAGATAGCGTGCAGGGGGCGCAGACGCCGCTCCTTGCCTTGGTGCACTCCGACACACAGACAGAATAAAACGTGCCCGCCTTGCTCAGCGCCCCACTGGACATAAGCGCCCCGCAGATCTCGGAGCATGAGCAGGTACCAGGGCAGTCGTCCACGCCAGACACGCCGGACACGGCATCCCAGTTCGTCCCTGTTGGGCCGGGGGTGCGCATCAGGATTTGGGTGCTGGTGCAGGATGTCGGGACCGGCTCCTCGGGGGCCTCTTTCAGGTCTGGCCAGGGGGCGTCCTTCGGGTTTTCATCCGGGTCCGGCCAGGTCACTCCGCCGGGCTCGTCGATGTTGTTGCCCGGATTGCCAGGGTCGAAACTGCCCGGATCGACTACAGTCCGGCAGTCCCGCGCTGACAATTTGATCATGCCCACGCCGCCGTTCTCGCTGCCGTCCGGTATCCGTACTGACAGCTCGGCCTCACAATCTGACTGCATCGGCCAGACGGCGTAATAGTGACAGTACACCGCCTCTCCGGTTGGATATGGATTGCCGTGCGGGTCAAGGGCCAGCGTGACCACCCGGCCGGCATGAGAGGCGTATTTATCTGTGACCGACGAGTATGGTATACAGACCGGCGTGTTTAGCGGGGTCCTGGTCAGCTCGACACGGGCAACGCCGCCCGCGGTCACGCAATACAGCCACTCGTGCTTCTGCTGACTACCCGCCGGGAGTGGTTTTGGTGTCCACGTCACCAACGCTGTGCCGCCGGCGGCATAACTGATCCGGACCCGAGTGCCGGGCGACAGCGGAGTGTTGAGCCTGACAACCTGGCCGCTGTGGGACTGATAGAGATTGCCGCCAGGGTTGACTGCCAACTCAACGTGCGGGGTGCTGCCTGCCACCGGGACAGCCTCAATCCTGGCCTCGGATGCCCCGCCCCACACTGTTGTCGCCGCGATTTCGACCACGTTGTGATGGGTCATGGTCCGGGTCGCGTGGCTGAGCGATCCACAACCGGACAGCGCAAATTGAGCCACCCCTAAGCCAGCGCCGCCGAACATCACCGCCTTGAGCGTGACGGTCACTGCATCGCCCAGGCATGCAGATGTCGGCACGGCGGCCAGGCTGATCTGGGAGGCACAAGCGGTCGGGTTGCTCTGGTGGATCGTAGCCATGCCCTGGGCGCCAGCCACTGTCGCGAGGACGGTCACGTCGCCAGGACTGCGGCCCGCTATCCACTCGCCGGGCGCACCGGCAACGGTGTAGTCGATAACCAACGCCTGGTCGTAGAAATCCAGGCTGCTGGCAAAATTTATGGCTCGACCAGAGACTGACCCTCGCTTGATCGAGTACAGGTTGCGGGAGCGGGCATGGTCGGCAGCGGCATACACGCCGGACACCGACGCAGGCGGGACCTTGACTACGACGTGCCGGAAACTTGATGCCCGGACCCGCTCACCAACAATGGATACAGTCTGGGTCTGGGTCACGGGCTGCGACATCATGCCCGCCGTGGCCGTCCACGTCACCTTTGTGCCGCTGGCAACCGGCTGACCGTCCGGACCTGTGACCACGGCCATCAGCCGCACACGGGATTGACCGTCTGCGGCGACACAGACCTCATCAGACGACACCGTCAGGATCTGGACCGACAGCCCGGCCACGGCTCCGTCACCCGATACCAGCACCCTGTTGCCAAAATCGGGCTGCTGCCGGTCCACGGCGTCAATCACGATCTCCGCACTATCCAGGGTCACGGACGGGCTGCCATAGGTGTACAGCCTGGGGGCCAGGGACAGCGAGCCGTCAGGCATGGGCCACAACTCCATGGCGGACCGGGTGGCCAGGTCCCTGATGATCTCAGCCGGGGTCTGGTCGGACACGGCATAGCAATACTGACAGACCGGGTAGCTCTGGCTGATGGACAGTGTGACGCCACACAGCGCGGCCATCTCGGTCATGATGGCGGCGGTGGTGGTCACGGCGGACCACTGACGGCTGATCTTTTGCGCCCAGGGCTGGGTCAGTCGTGCGGATTGTGTGCGGCCCCACAGGGTGGCGGTCTTGGCGTCGATTTCCTGCGGGTAGCCGATCTCCTCAAAGAAAAACATACCCCGACTCACCCAGGCAACGCCGTTGTGCTCATCCACGGCGATGGACAACGACTGCGGGACGCGGGGCACGACAAGGCCCGCAATCGGGACGCGGGAGGCAATGGCCACCTCCACCTCGCCACAAATGGCGTCTGCCTCAAACCGAGTCTGGACGCCGGAACAATAGGCCGTGATGTCAACGGAGTTCAGCAGGACGCGCCAGTTCATATTGCGGTGCCCACGATCAGGAATGTGATTTCATACGAATAATTGACTATGCCATGCTCAGCCCAGAGTTGATGTTTCCATGCGTTCATGGACTGAAACCGGACCTTCCAACAGTTGAGCCCGTCCGTAAAATAATACTCCGTGTTGGTGGAATTGTAGGCCGTGCGCAGGGCAGAAACGGTGGATTCTGTCAGCCATTCGCCTGCGTCAGTTTCGCCCGTCACGGTCAAAGTCCCGTCACCCTCCACCACGCCGTGATCGTGATAGACAACGCCCGTGCCCGTGCGGATGACCTGCCCGCGCCTGGCAGGGGGCGTGATCTGTATCCCCTGGCTCTTGATCGGGTCATGGTCCCACGCAATGAGCGTTGCTGGCGGCGTAGTCAGCGCAGGCGGCGTGAGTGTCGCCGCAACGTCTGTGCTGTAGAGTCGGAATCGTGTCGCCATGGCTACCCCTGGACCAGCCGGATTTTTTGCAGTTCGCGGGCGAAGGCTTTCATGCTCTCGCGGCTTGTGCGGTCTGTGATCTTCACCGGGGCTTCAAGGTCGCCAGCCCGGAACGTCACTGTCAGCGCCTCGGATGAACCGGACATGGACAGCGGGACATTGACCGCGCCGCCCATGGCGTAACGCGGGACCGGCGGCATCATGCCACGGTTGAGCGCCTCGAAAAAACCAGCTCCCCACTTGCGGACCATACTGGCCCTGATGACAAACTCACCGTTTGAAAGCATGGACGGGATGGAGTCGCTCGTTCCCGTCCCCGGCCCCGATATGCGACCAACTGCACGCCTGAACGCCTGGCCGCCTGCCGCAAACTTCTGGATCAATCCTCCGTCCGCGTTTTTCTGAACCTTTTTGACGAAAATCGTATGTGTGGACGAAGTGTCTTTTTTCAGGTTGTCTATTGCCCGCTGAACCTCTTTTGCGTTGTCTTCGATGTCATGGGTAGAAAATGTGCCCTCTTCAAGCTCAATCTTCATGTCGGCAACCTGATCTTGCAATTCGTCAAGGTTGCTCTGGACGGTCAAAAGCATTTCGCGCTGCTGGATAAAGCCTTCAAGGGCTTGCACATCGGCAAGCACTTTGTCCACGTTGGTCTGGATCGTAAACGACAGACCATCTTTGAGTTGCGCATTGACGGTTTGCAACTGCGTGGCGATGCCAGACATGGAGGATTCCACCGACTGCGCTTCTTGCTGCGCAGCCTGGGCAACTTGCTGATGGGCGTTCTTTCTCGCGTCGAGCGCGGCCTGTGCAATGCTTTCGGATTCGGTGATTTTACTGATTGCCGTGGCCGTGGCGTTGGCCTGGGAAACAATCTCCTTGCCGTTTTCCTTGACGCCGGATGCGATGCCGGAAGCAACGTCCTGCGCCTTCTTGGCGTACTCCACGGCCTGCTCAGACTGTCCTTCAAGGATTGCGGCGCGTGCCTTGGCGTTGAGTTCGTCAATCTGCTTCAGCTTGTCCTGATAGGCCGCGTATTCGCCCATGGCCGCTTGCTGTAGCGACCGGATACGCTCTTGTGTGGACTGCGTGAGTCCGCGCTTTTGGTCTTCGATGGCCTTGACAGCCTGAAAATTGCGCTCGGTTTCGGCATTCAGGGTGTCGATATGCTGCCGGTAGTCAGAGACGATCTGTGCCAAAACGTCACGCTTTTTCTGCATGACAGCATTGTCAAGCTCTTGCAGCGCCCGCGCCCTGTCCCGCTCGTTGTCGTACATGACCCGCGTTGCCATGGCGGCAATGGTATATTCGTCATCAATGAGTTGCGTCTTTTGTCGCGCTGCATCTTTCAACACTTCGATTTGCTGCTTCGTGGCGATGATCAGCGCATTCAGTTCCTGCGCATATCGCGCGTCGGAGTCGCCCTGTGCCCTGGCAATGAGCGCCCGCTCTTCGTCATACCTGGCACGTATCGCCCGAATCTGATCGGCGGCGCTTGTGTCGATCTGGCCAGACATGGCGGCGTATGAATCTGTGATCGCCTTGGCACTGGCAGTTGCCGCCTTGCGCTGGTCGTCGATCTGCTTTTTGACGGCATCGAGCGCGGTACTTAGCTTCGCCTGCATCCCGTCCAGCTGCTTTTCAAGTTGGCTGAGTTCGTCCGCCAGGTCTTCAGTAATGGCAACCTTCGGCTTCATGCCGATCAGCTCTAAAAATCCGTAGGCGGCATTTTTGACTTCATCCCAGAACCAAATGACGCCCATTAATGCCGCCGTCACGGCAAGCAAAATCGGATTTGCCCTGGCAATCCCGAGCAAAGCAACGCTAAAACCTTTGACCGCTACGGTCGCAGCAGTGAACGCCGCCGTCACGCCGCCAGCCGACACAACCAGCGCGGCCAGCCCGGCCAGGATCGCAGTGGACACAACAGCCCCGAGGTTTTCAGCCACAAAAATCAGCGCAGCGCCAAGACCTTGAATTATCAGCCGAAGAGCCGTGGACTTTTGCGCCACGTCGAGGAACGCATTTGCAACCAGCGTGAATGCGTCACTGGCTGTGCGTGGGATCTTTGCAAAATCTCGATTGATGTCGTCCGCCGCATCCGACATCTTGAGCATTACGTCAGAGGTCAGTTGCCCTTCCTGGGACATTTTGCGCAACTGGCCGCGAGTGACACCAAGGGACTTCGCCAGGTAGTTCAGAACCATCCCCCCGTTTTCCGCGACAGACCGGAATTCGTCGCCCTGCAAAACGCCAGACTGGAACGCCTGCCCGAGTTGCATCATGGTTGCGCCGACCTGCTGCGTCGATGCGCCGGAAACCTTGAGCGCCTTGGTCAAATTTTCCGTGAACGCGATGGCTTCCTGCTGCGAACCACCAGCGGCTTGAATGGCCGTGGAAAATCGAATGTAGGCGTCAGCGACCTCCTTGACCGGGGCGCGTGTTTCTGTTGCGATGCGCTTGATTTCGCCCATGGCGAGGGCCGCCGCCTTCGCGCTGCCCTCTGAAATTTTCAAACGTGCGTCGAGCCGGTCCATCTCCTCGATGGCTGCGATCAATCCGCCAGCGGCCATTGCGCCCTGGAACGCGGCCCAGACTCCGACGAGCTTGCCGAATGCACCCTGCAATCCGCCGGTCTTCGCCTCCACCCCGTCCATCTCCGCCTTGAGTTCGGACATGCGGGCTCTGACCTGCTGCGTTGCGCGGGCCAGGTCGTTGCCAACGAGCCCGGACGACTTCTTCAGCCTGTCCATTGCAGCGTT
>DATIKF010000358.1:0-6797 GCA_035477855.1 Dissulfurispiraceae bacterium | reverse complement strand
CAGACTATCTGACGGATCGGCTTGCCGTCCCTCTGGCACGTATATCGAATCTTACAGATGGTTTCCACTATCAGCATCTCCTTTCGGTTGCTCCTCTCTCCAGGTCATTCCAGAGAGTTTGGAGGATCTGCTGAGGTGGGTTAACTTTCGACGCCGATTATACCCCCTAAGTGGGTCATTTTTGTACACCGGTTAGCACGGCAGGCGTCCAGATCGGTTTATAATAACCATGTGGATGCGCTCAAAATAATCAATGAGTTTTACGATCCGGAGTCCCGGGCATACCACTACCTTGTGCATCACGGAAAGATCGTGGCGCACAAGGCCTTGCTCATTGCCCGCCGGCTGAATGACCGCTCGCTGGACATCTCTTTTGTTGAAGAATCAGCTCTGCTGCACGATATCGGCATTATCCGCACCTATGCACCGCAAATCGGCTGCTTCGGCTATGACCCATACATAACGCACGGAAGCCACGGACGTGAAATGCTTGAAAGCATGGGGCTGCATCGTCATGCGCTCGTCTGTGAACGGCATGTCGGCATGGGGTTGACCGTTGATGACATTATCGCAAACCAATTTCCCCTCCCGCTTCGCGACATGATCCCATGTTCCAGAGAGGAGCAGATTGTATGTTTCGCCGACAAGTTTTTTTCGAAGGAAGAGTACAGTCTTATGAACGAACAACCGATGCATCGCGTTCGGGAAACAATCAGAAGATATGGCGAGAACAAGCTGCTGCTTTTTGACGAGTGGTGCAGTGCCTTTCGGGAAACTCTTTAACCCAAAATTGTCATTAATGCAGTGTCCTATAAAAGCGTATTTTCGCATTTCATTAAAAATAACGTACAATGTAGCATGAAGAAAGTAATTTTGCATCGATCAAGCCGTATCCTTGCCGGCCACCCATGGATATTCTCCAATGAAATCGCAGGCAGTCCGAAGACCTTCGAGCCGGGCTCACTTGTTGAGGTTTTTGACACAAAAGATACGTTTCTCGGCATCGGCTATATCAATCCCAATTCCCTCATCGCCGTCCGCCTGCTGACACGGCGACAGGAGCCGATTGACCAGTCATTTTTCACGCGGCGGATTGCAGCTGCCCTGGCGCGCCGGAAACACTATATCGCCGGACGCACTGCATACCGCGCTGTATTCAGTGAAAGTGATCAACTCCCCGGACTGATTGTTGACCGCTTCGCTGATTCCATTTCGGCTCAAATTCTTACGCTCGGTATGGAGAATCAGCGTGAACTGATTCTCGCCGCACTCGATGAAGTTATGTCTCCCGCAACCGTTGTGCTCAGAAACGACAGCAAATCCAGGACTCTGGAAGGCTTGCCGCCCGAGAAGAGCGTTATCAAAGGGACGCTGGATACCCTTCCCCGCATTACAGAAGGCGGTATTGTCTATGAAGTTGACCCGCTTGGCGGGCAAAAGACCGGTTTCTTTCTGGACCAGTACGAAAACCGCATGGCGCTCGCTGAGCTGGCTCAAGGAAATTCAGCCCTTGATTTGTTCTGTTATGCCGGTGCCTGGGGTTTACAGCTGGCCATGCGCGGCATGCAGGTCACGTTTGTCGACGATTCCGAGGCCGCCGTGCATCAGGTGCAGCGCACGGCGGAATTAAACGGACTGACCGACCGGTGCGCTCCGGTCAGGGACGATGTATTCGCATTTCAGAAGAGAAAAATCGCAGCGGGCAAAGTGTACGATGTCATTGTCTGCGATCCGCCTGCCTTTGTGAAAAGCAAGGCAAAAATCAAGGAAGCCCTCCGCGGTTATCGCGATGTAAATGCCATGTCCATGAAGCTCATTGCTGAAGGAGGCATTCTCGCAACGTCGTCATGCTCGCATCACATCGACCGCGAGTCGTTTCTCGACATGCTCCGCCATGCAGCCCGAGATGCGGGGCGCTCTCCGCGAATGCTCGAATATCGCTCACAGGGCAAAGATCACCCTGTCCTTCTGGCCGCACCAGAAACCGAATACCTGAAGTGCGCCTTTCTGCAGTTCTGAACCGACTGCCCCCTGCAAACAAACCGAACCATCTGCTCATTGTCATATTTTCGCAGCAGCGATACAATAAAACAGAAGCGACTGCAATGGAAGGGGGAAGGGAATATGAAAAAAGACAACCACTGCGCAACCTTGCCTGACAAGTATCAGGAGTTTTACCGCCGCATTCGCACGATAGTACCGGAGGAACGTCTGCTCTGTGGACCGCTTCATACGCTTGCGTATGGCACTGATGCAAGCTTTTATCGCCTGACACCGAAAATCGTCGTTAAGGCGCGTACAGAACATGAAGTTTCAGAACTGCTCAAAATAGCCTCCAAACTGAAAACCCCGGTAACCTTCCGCGCAGCCGGAACCAGCCTCGCCGGACAGGCTATCAGCGATTCGGTGCTGATCTACCTGGCCGGGGGTTGGCGCAAACACACGATTAAAAAGGACGGCGCTGCCATAAGCCTGCAGCCAGGCGTTGTCGGCGGAGATGCGAACTATTATCTGGCTCCGCTCGGCAAGAAAATCGGGCCGGACCCTGCTTCAATCAATGCCGCCATGATTGGCGGCATTGCGGCGAACAATGCAAGCGGCATGTGTTGCGGCACTGCGGAAAACAGCTACAAGACGGTCGAAAGCATGAAGTTAATCTTTGCCGACGGTTCCATGCTCGATACGGCTGATGCTGCCTCGCGTGAGGCATTCCGGGCATCGCACAAGGATCTGATAGCCGAGATTGAACGAATGCGCGATGAGATAAAGGCAGATCAGGCACTTACGGAGCGCATCCGCAGGAAGTTTAAGATTAAAAACACAACTGGCTACGGAATCAACTCGTTCATTGATTTTGAGGACCCCTTCGATATTATCGTTCACCTCATGATCGGCTCTGAAGGCACGCTCGGTTTTATCTCGGAGATTACCTATCTTACGGTAATAGAGCACAAATTCAAGGCATCTGCCCTGATTATTTTTCCGCATATTGAAAACGCCTGCCACGCCACTATCCGGCTGAAGCAGGGACCGGCAGCCGCAGTCGAACTGATGGACCGCCCCGCACTGCGCTCCGTTGAAAACAAGGGCGGCATGCCGTCTTTCCTGAAAGAACTGGGAAAAAATGTTGCTGCTCTGCTTGTCGAAACACGGGCTTCCGACACGGCGACACTGCTGAAGCAGATTGAAGAGCTGATCGATCTGATGACCGGCATCCCCACAGTCTTCCCGATTACGTTTATGGATAAAGCTGAGGATTACAACAAGCTCTGGAATATACGGAAAGGCCTGTTCCCCTCGGTCGGCGGAGCCCGCAAAATCGGCACGACAGTCGTTATCGAAGATGTAGTATTTCCGATAGAAGTGCTCTCAGAAGGAACTTTGGAGCTCCAGGCGCTCATGCAGAAGCACGGCTATCCGGAAGGCATCATCTTCGGCCATGCGCTGGATGGAAACCTGCACTTCGTCTTCTGCCCCGACCTTGCAGACCCGGATTCTGTCAGGCGTTACAAGGCACTGCTCGATGAGGTCTGCGATATTGTGGTAAAGAAATACGACGGCTCGCTGAAAGGTGAGCACGGCACCGGCCGCAATATGGCTCCATTCGTGGAACTTGAATGGGGCAATCAGGCCTACATGTATATGCGCCGACTCAAGAACGCGTTTGATCCGGACACCATTCTTAACCCTGGGGTTGTCATCAACGACAATCCGAATGTCTATGTGGAAGACCTGAAACCGATGCCGGCAGTAAATGAGATAATCGACAAATGCATTGAGTGCGGCTTCTGCGAACCGGTTTGCCCCTCAAAAAACATTACGACTACCCCGCGCCAGCGCATTACCACCCAGCGTGAAATCTCGCCCGACTCCGTGCTGCCCATGAAGACGACGAGCTCCTGAAGCAGCTTCTCGGCGAATTCCGCTATCATGGAGAACAGACCTGCGCTGCCGACGGACTCTGTGCTACGGTCTGCCCGGTCGGCATCAATACCGGCGACTTCACGAAAAACCTTCGCTCTGAGCGCACCACCGATGGCCAGAGAAAGCTTGCCCAGTGGATTGTTGACCACTATGCAACCGTTGTTTCTCTCATTCGCACATCGCTGTCCGTGGTAAACGTCGTCCACTCGATTCTCGGCACGTCACTGATGACCGGCATATCCAAAGCGCTCCGCAACCTCAGCGGCGACAAACTGCCGCTCTGGAATCCGTTCATGCCGAAAGGTGCAAAAAAAGCGGAGTTTCGGGATATTAAACGGTCACCTGATCGGACAGTGGTCTACTTTCCGACATGCATCGTCCGTGCCATGGGACCGGCAAAGAGCGATCCTGATCAGCGCGAACTATATGAAGCAACGCTATCGGTGCTTGAAAAGGCGAACTACTCTGTCATCTTCCCGAATAATCTTCACGATCTCTGCTGCGGCATGTCGTTCGCAAGCAAAGGGTTCAATGATCAGGCGTCCCAGCAGTTTAAACCGCTCGAAAAGGCACTCTTCGCCGCAAGCAATAACGGCGAGATTCCGATTCTCATCGAAAACGGTTCCTGCACGCATACCATCAAGAGCAAGATCGATCCGAAGATTAAGCTGTATGAACCGGTCGAGTTTGTGCATGACTTTCTGCTCGATAAGCTGATTTTCAAAAAACAGCCCGGGACGGTGGCGGTTCATGTCACCTGCAGCTCAACAAAGATGGGGCTTGCCCAGAAATGGCGGACGGTGGCGGCGGCATGCGCGGAGAAGACAGTATTCCCGAAAGATGTTACCTGCTGCGGATTTGCAGGAGACCGTGGCTTCCTTTTTCCCGAACTGAACACTGCTGCACTCGCCGGACTGAAACCGGAGATTCCGCCAGATTGCAAGGCCGGTGTTTCGAATGCACGGACCTGCGAGATCGGTCTTTCCCTGCATGGCGGTATTAACTATCAGTCAATTATGTATCTGGTTGATCGCAGCACGATCCCGAAATAGCAGATTATCATGCAGAAGGGGTGATCGGATGAATCGGTCACTCCTTCCTTTTCCTGTTTTCTGCTCACTCAGGAAGTCTCCCGGAGTATCCATAGGTCTAACGTTCAGGTCGACGAGTGATAACGTTCAGCACAACCGCCGCAATCAGCAAGGCTCCCGAACCGTAAAAGGCGAGATCGTATGAACCGGTCATATCCTTGACAATCCCGGCAGCAAGCGGAATAAAAAAGCCAAATCCCCACCCGAGGAAAACCAGTCCGTAGTTGATGCCGAGATTTTTCTTGCCGAAAAAATCTGCTGCATTGGTAGGCATCAGCGCAAGACCGCCGCCATACTGCCAGTATGCAACGCCGACGGCAAGAAACAGCAGCGCGACGTTCGCCGTACTGATAATCCACGGCATTGCCAGCAAAAAGACCGCACAGACAAGACAGTTGACTGTATAGGCATTCCTGCGGCCGATAACGTCGGAATAGAGCCCCGTGCCGACTCGACCAATCGCATTTATCAACCCGCCGTAGGCAGCGAGAATCCACGCATTCTGAGCAAAAAACTCAATGGAGACGGCAGTTTTTTTCAAAATAGGCGCAGCATTTGCTATGACCAGCAGGCCCGACTGCGCAGTCCCGATAAACATGAAGACGAGCGCATAGTACTGCCAGGTTTTAAGCATTTCATTTGGCTTCCAGTCTGCAGCGGGAGCCGATATTTTCTTGTTTGCCGGTGGCGCAGGCGCAACATACCCGGCGGGCGGCAGCGAGAGAAACTGCGCAGCAATCATGATAACTGCAGTAAATGCTGCACCGAATGCGAAAAAGCTGCCGCTGATTCCGAAGGTTTCTATCAAATAGTTGCCAAGCGGAGAGATGTACATTGCGGCACCGCCGAACCCACCCACCGTGATGCCCGCAATAAGACCATACCTGGCAGGACCGAACCACCTGAGCGCAGCCGGAGTCGGCGCTGCATACGCGATGCCCATGCCAATGCCGCCAAGCACACCGAATCCGAGCAACAGTCCTGTATAGCTTTTCATAAAACCGGCAAGGATGCAGCCTGCGCCGAGAAACACACCTCCAGTCATTGCGCTGACTTTCGGGCCGTACTTATCAAAAATCCTGCCGCCCGGAATCATGAAAATTGCAAAAGTCAGACCGCACAGCGAGTAGGCAACCGTACCCTGGAAATCGGTCAGATACGGCCACCCAGCGTTGATGCCGGTCATGACCTCGCCTGCATTCGCTTTGGCACTGTTGACCAGAACGCTTTTCCATACGCTCCACGCATACAATATTCCCAGACAAAGATTGACTGCAACCCCGGCCCCGGTAACAACCCAAGCCCTGGCAGGAACTTTCCGCACCGCTTCTGTCATGGTCTCTTCACCTTCGCTGCTTTATTGCGATAACTGAGCCGTCCGCAGACGACATAAACGATTATGATGCCACATGAATTATGAGAAAAGCAATGCTTTCCTATTGAAAATAAGAGTTTTTTATGGCCTCTATAAGCGCTGTCAACCGGCGTCCGATTTTGACCCGCTCCAGCGGTTAGTTTGCCTTGAGTTTCTATCAGGCTGCTGAAAAACTCGCATTTTTGCGCACAACTGGCTCAAGTGAGCTAATCGACCATGGATTTGGGGACGACATGTGCGGGATTGCCCTCTGCTGTAGTTTTCCGCATTAAAGTGCCCCCTGCTGTCAATAGTAGACCCCAAAGCCATCACAGGCTGCGAGCAGCTCTTTATAGAACTGTCTCTCATAGGCAGCCGGCGACAGGTAGCCAAGCTGAGCCTGTATGCGCTGCCGGTTGTAAAACACT
>DATIKF010000357.1:0-15491 GCA_035477855.1 Dissulfurispiraceae bacterium | reverse complement strand
CGATATTCTGAAACGCATCATCATACACAAAGACCCCTACCAGGCTACCAGCCAGGCCCATGCCGTGCTGTTAATCACCGAATGGGACGAATTCAAGACCTACAACTGGAAAACCATTTACGAAAACATGCTTAAACCAGCTTTCCTGTTCGACGGACGCAATCTTCTTGATGCGAAGTTTTTGAAGGAAACCGGGTTTAAGGTGTATCAGATAGGGAAATAACAATTCGGTCATTGGTCATTGGTAATTTTTTTCCAAAATGCAGGTGAAATGAAGTTAAGCGATTTGGAAGTTTACACAGAAGCCATGGGGAATGGGCAAATCGTATGGGAGATTGTGATGAAATGGGATTATTTCCAAAAAGACACTGTTGGCAAACAATATGTTAAAGCTGCAGACTCTATCGCTTCAAATATCTCCGAAGGATATGGAAGGTTTCATTTCGCTGATGCAAAAAATTTTTACTATTACTCAAGGGGTTCTCTTTCTGAAACTTTTACCTGGACCGAAAAAGCCCTTCAACGAAATTTTATCACCCAACAAGAGTATGATAATTTGACTGCAAAACTCAGTATTTTAGGAAAAAAACTGAACAACTTTATAAAGAAAACAGGAAATTAGTTGCTGGTCACTGGCCCCCTATTGCGACCTTCATGGGTAAATGGTTATTAGAATAACCCTATTCCCAATGACTAATGACCAATGACTAATGACTAATGACCAATGACCAATGACCGATGACCAATGACCGATGACCGATGACCAATGACCGATGACCAATGCCCGATGACCGATGACCGATGACCAATGACCGATGCCCAATGACCGATGCCCAATGACCAACTCCCTGCAACATGAACCTCAAGCTACCCGGTTTTTTGCTTCCGTTCAAAGACGTTCTATTGTTCCTGGTGCTGCTGTTTTCGTTCCATTTCGTTTATCTGGGATGGTCGGTCGGGCTGCACTTTTTTCCGGTGGCAGGGGCGGTAAAATGGCTTTTTGCAGAGGTAGCCGAAATGCTTCTGGCGCAGAGCATTTTTATCCTGCAAACTTTGGGCGTTGAGTTTGTGCTTCAGGGGGCGACCCTGTACACGAACCAAATGCAGAGCTTCGTTTCGGTTTTGCCCGAGTGCACCACCCTGAAACAATGGATGCACTGGCTGGTTATCATGCTGTTTTTTCCTGGCCCATGGCGGCATAAGCTCTGGTATATACCTGCCGGAATCGTGGTGATTCACCTTACCAATTTGTTTCGGGTTGTCGGCCTTCTGTTTATCCAGATTCCCTTTCCGGGACATTTTCATTTTTTCCACGACTACGTGTTCAAAACCCTGTTTTATGCAGTTATTTTCCTGATGTGGGTGGTTTGGATAGAGTGTTTCCGCAAAAAGCTGCAATAGGAAATATTCCCGAAAGACAGGGCTGGCATACAGCTACAACTTTGGGCAATGATTAAACACCAAGCATTTTGGCGCTATTCTCTCTTCCTGAAAAACGTCGCCGATTGGTTGTTGTTTTTCTAATTTTGTCTGATGATTCAAAGCTTCGGCAGGCATATTCTCCACCAGCGACATCAGCTCAGCCACGAACAGATCGACGCCCTGCTTGGCGAGAGCCGGGCCGCTGAATTTTCTGAAGAAAGGGCGCTGATGCTTGGCCGGCTTCATGGCCTGATGCAAGTCGCTGCCGCACTGGAGTCGGCAGGGGTCAGCTTCACCGTGCTGAAAGGGTTTCCCCTGTCGCAAAAGATCTACGGCAACCCTTTTATGCGAATTACCGGCGACCTAGACCTGCTGCTCGACCCTCCAATGATCGCACCGGCCATTGATGCCCTTACCGCACTGGGTTACATCCCTGCCTATGACCTCTGGCCACCGAACAAAAAAGGGGCTGATAAGCTGATGCGTTTTCGCAACCAGTTTGCTATGAAACATCCGGAGAGCGGGATCGTTGCCGAACTACACTGGAGGCTGTTCTATTATCCTGTGATCGCTGCAGCCCGCATGGAAAAGGTGGTCAGGGCAAACCTCACAACAATCATCGTTGAAGGCCGCACCTTCAGGGTGCTGAATCCGGAGCTCGACCTGCTGTACCTGATCGTTCACGGGGGCATGCACGGCTACAGCAGGCTTAAATGGTTGGCCGATGTGGTATCTCTGGCAAATCAGCAGCGGTTTTCTGCCAAACGTTTCATGGAACTTACTGCCACCTTCAATGCAGGACGCATGGTTGGGCTTTACAACCGCCTGAAAAAAGATTGGCCGGGAGGTGCAAAACAACTGCCTGGCGCTGCTGCAACGCCATCCTTTCTTGAAAAAAATGCGCGCCGAATGATCTTTTCGCAAAGCGACACCTCTTTTCAAACCCCGGTAAGCCTATTGCGGTATTTTTATTTCGTGGCCAGTTCCTTCCCCGGCCTTGGATATAAATGGAGGATTCTGGTTTATGCCTGGCGGTCGTTGTGGATTAACAGCCCGGAGCGACCTCGCCTGCTGAATCCGCGGAGACTTTTTAAACTACCAAGCGCCTGATGAAGAAATTTTATAATCTTTTCAGGCTGATTTTTGCTAACTTCATAACATTCCAAAAAGCAAGGTCATGGAGTTGAAGAAGGATACCTTGATTTGGAGGGTGCCAAATCTGACCATGGACCTCCGGCAAAATCGCCTGAAAGTTAAACTCGGGGCAAAGAGTTACTTTGTGAGCCATTACTGCCTGGCCATACTCGATGTGTTTGCCTCACCGAAAACTTTTGAGCAGGGAGTGGCAGAATTGGCTGGACGAATTAAAGGAATACCGGGATGGATGGAGGCAACGTCGCATATAATCGATCTGCACAAATTGGGCGTCCTTGAAACCTCTTCAAGTTCCATGACCGAATTACGATCGGAGCCAGGCCGTTTCGATTCGTCCGAAGTACATATCCGCATGCTGAACGATACCCGGCGTACTGGCAGTTATATGGCTGCCATCGCCGAAACCGTGAAGCCTGGCGATGTGGTGCTCGACATAGGCACCGGTACGGGCGTGCTGGCCATGATGGCTGCCAGGGCAGGAGCGCGGAAAGTATATGCCGTTGAACGTGAGCCCAATATGGCCAATCTGGCTGAAATACTTTTTAAAAAAAACGGGCTGCACGACCGCATTCAAATCATCAGGGGTAAGTCAACCGAAATAGAGCTGCCCGAAAAGGCCGATGTTCTGGTAAGCGAAATCGTGGGCAACGACCCTCTGGCCGAAGGCATTTTACCCGCAAACAACGATGCCCTGCAGCGGCTGCTGAAGCCTGAAGCCAGAATGATCCCGGGCCGGATGAAAATTTATGCTTTGCCGCTTTGCGTTCCAAAATCGTTTATCGACAAGTGCCTTTTTAGTGAAACACAGGTAAAGAAATGGTTGGAGGCTTACGGCATCGATTTTTCCCATCTCGCAGAAGTTTCCCGCAAGCAGTGGTTTCATGCGCTGGTGGGCACACACAAGGCACGGAATTGGAAAAGGCTTTCGGATCCTGTTTTGGTGGCTGACATAGACCTGGGCCGGGAACATGCGGATTTCATAGAGTCGATAAATCGCTTTGAAGTAACGCAGTGCGGAATGATGACCGGGGTGCTGCTGTTTTTCAACCTGACTCTCAGCCCTTCGGTAACCTTTTCGATACATCCCGACCACGCAACGCCTTCGAACAGTTGGTCGAGCAGGCTGTGCATTCCGGGTTTGCCGGTATTTATGGAAAAAGGAGCGCAAATGCAGCTACTGTATTCCTATACCGATAACAAACAGTCGCAGGTTCATTTGCTGGTGTGATAAAAAGGGGAAAATCGGGAAATCGCGGTGTTTATTGAAATCCTTACGATTAATGAATTCACGGGTTACCCATCATTCGAAAAATCCGAGGAATTGTTTCCTGCTCCAATCTCAGAGCGGTACACCCGGGTGAACTCGTGGAGCATTTTGAAAAAGTACAGGCTGCGGTCAAGATAGTAGCGTTCCTTTGCCTCACAACCCTTGAAGTTTTCCATATCTTTTTCCAACAGGCCGAAATCAATAAACTCCAGATCGGGATTTTGTTTCCATTCGGCCACGTCCGTTTCAAAGTCTTTCGCCAGGTCATGAAGCATTTTGCGGTAATGAAGAATCAAGGTGTGATCAGCTTTTGATTTCCAACTACAAATCTTTTCTGGCAGGTATTCCTTGCAAATATCGCGCATAAATCTGCGCCCAAGCCTCTTTTGCAAAAAGTGTTTTGCCGGTATCTGCATTACATATTCGGCAATGCGCCGGTCAAGCAACGGATAGCGGTAAGCAATGCCCTGCCTGAACCCCTGCAAATACCACACCTCGCAACGTTCTGCAAGGTAATGGCTGTTAAATGCGCTAAGGAACCATTGTTTAAGCGACCTGAACTGAAAGGCTGTTTTAAATTCCTTTTTATCGTGAGTGCGGTATTCCTTTTTCAGGTATCTGACTACTTTGTTTCGATCTTTAAGGCTTCCGGGACTCAGCATGCCTATGGCCGGAAAGAGTATGCCGAGCAATAGCACTTTTATCAGCGCTTTGGGGTTATTAACAGGCATGCTTTTCAGGAGCGTGCTCCATTTCAGTTCGAAAAACAGGTCGGAAAGCGCTCCGCCGGCCGACTTGCTGATAAACTCATCGCCCCCCCAGCCGCTGAACAGAAGGTTCACTCCATGCTCACGGGCTTTCAGCCTGACGGCGTCTTCGTAAATGCTTCCGGCATTGAAAAAATAATCTTTCAAAATCTTTTGATATCCCGCCTTGTCTAATGTAAGAAAAACCGGTTGCAGGTTGGCAAATTGTGCGCCCTCGCGTACCAGGCTGCGCTCATCTTTTTCCGGATCCTTAGGTTCCAGGTTTTCGGGCGAATAGGAGAACACCGGAAATGCTTCCTGCGAAGCAAACCTGGCCCTGGCTAAGGCGGCAACAAGAGCTGAGTCGAGGCCTCCGCTGAAATGGCTTCCGGCCTTATACCGTGAATCTGACCGGATGGCCACAGCATCGCGCACCAGTCGGTGCAAACCGGAAACAGCCTGGTGGTAGCTCAGACTTTTGTTTTTCTTAATTTTTTCAGGAAACCAGTATTTATGCTCTTCGGCTCCGGCGCTGGTTACCTTCAGGAAGTGCCCCGGAGTAAGTTTTTTTACTTCAGGATGGGCTGAGAGCAGCCGGTTGGTCAATAAGAAATGATTAAGAAACCAATCGCTCCGGATTTTGGCCACCGGGAAAAGTGACCGGCAGAGACTTAAGGCGTCGGACGAGAAAAAGAAAGCCCCATCCTGCCACGACCAGGCCAGAGGTTGTACGCCAAAGTGGTCGCGATAAACCAGCAATTCCTGCCTGTGCTCCGAATAAATAACCAGGGCAAAATCGCCATTGAGCCTTTGGGCAAAATGTGGCCCCCAGGTCAGGTAAGCCTTACCGATAAGCTGCGGAACGGGAGAGGATCTGGGCAGACCTAATAATTGGCTGATTTCTGCGCTATTATAGATTTGCCCCGAAACAACAATCCACAACTGCTCTTTTTCGTCAAAATAGGTTATGTCATCGTGGGTTTCGGGAAAGCGGCTGTGCAGAAAAAACCCACCCTGGAATGCCCCCTGGCCGAAGGAGAAAAACACGGCATCGTCAAAAGAAAGCGCCTGCCTGATCTGTGAAAAAGCACAAAAGCTCTTTTCGGGAGCTTCGAAGGATAAACGGCCAAATATCATAAATTTACAAGTAAACCCCAGTCCGAAAAACGAACTTCAGTTGCTGCTAAGGATACTTGAGCCTATCGGGTTCGCGAAATTTTTCATAATCCGTGATCATCGTCCCGCCAAAAGTGTCTTTTTTTACCGAAATAATTTTTACGAGGGGCTTCGTCCAGGCTTTTTTTATGGCAGGCTTGGTTTTCATTCCGTTGTAATCTGGCTAAAGTGTTGATGCAAATATAATTATTTTGCAAATGAACGGATTGGTTATATGGCCATCAATTCAAAATGTTCAAGAACAGAATTCAAAAAAAGCCGGGAAATTGCCGGTTGATGCGGGTTGTGGACGATTGGTAAAAAACCGCAATTTATTTCAAAATGTTCATTTATGTCGTTTTCGTGGCGGGTTTTGGGGTGGATCTGGGCTGGATATGGCCGATAATGTCCAAAGGTAAATAAAAAAGGCCTGAAAACTGCATTTACAGGGCATTTTATGACAAAAAAAAGCCGCTGCGGGGGTGATGCCTGGCAGGGGCTTTTTTTTTGGGTGCAGGGGCTTGTATGGGCTTATTTTGCGGGGCATTGGCGGGGGTGCAGGCGCAAAGTGGCCGGCGGGGCGCCCAGGGGCAAAAAACAGGGGGTGCGCGGAGCAAAAAAAACGATTGGGCGGTCAATTGGGCGGTCAATTGGGCAGTCAATTTTAACATTTGAAAGGGGGTGTTTGGAATACCCTTAATGCCGAAAAAGCGCTAAGATAAGGGTTTTTTTGCGTTTTCGGATACCCTTATTCCGGGCTATGAATGACTAAAATTCAACCTTAAAAGCAATGTAAAACACACTATTACAACACAATAACCAAGTAAAAACCAAAAACGGCGCACCCGGCATGTGTGTGCGCGGGAAAAAAGCAGAACAATATGGGTGCAAAAAAACCGGCACAGGGACGTGGGCCGGGCAGGATATCTATATGATATAATGTATTAGCCAGCCTTTCTTTTTTGGCCACCGGCGGGGTGGCCTTTTTCTCTTTCGTCGTCGAAGAGGGCTTTGGAGTGGTGCAGCTCGCGCTCGAGTATATCGATGGTGCGCTGCTGGGCTTGTATTAACTTTTCTTTTTCATGGCAGAGAGGGCAGGCGTTGGGCGGGGGCTGCTGCGCCTTTGGATCGGGGGCGGCAGCAGCCCCATCGGCAGCAGCTCGAAGCATTTCGCCTTTACCGGTGAGGAGCCAATGACTATTTATTTCGGGGTATTTAATTAGGATATTTTCTAACTTATCAGAACCTATAGAGCCCCCAGTTTTTAATGATTTGCCAAATGAAGCATTAGACATACCCATTGATCGCTCAAAAGCAGCAATGGTAATTCCTTTATAATCAATATATTCCTTAATGCGTTCTAAAATCATTAAAAAAAATAGAAAAAAACCTATTAATAATTTGGTAAAATAAAAAACTTTCTATTACTTTGTTCCCAATAACACACCTCAAAAGTAAATTAAAAAATGGAACTCAGCCAGATAAGGAAAAAAATAGTGCGTGGCGATTTGCTTATTGCCGGCAAAATGATAGGAATAACCCGGCAAAACGCCAAAATGGCCTTGGTGCGTAAGGGCAGCAAGTACCACGAGCGGGTAAAGGCTGCCCTGATAAAAATATATGCCTCCCGCGAGGCGCTGATAAGTGAGAGCAGAAACCAGTAATAACCATTTAATACAGATTAGAATTATGTTTAAAGAAACCATAGAACACATTGAAACAGACCTTGATCGCATTGATGCTGATCTGCAGCTGTTTGAAATGCCACAGCACCCTAACGCGCGCCAACCGATGGCCAGCAAAGAAGAATTAGGCGAAATGCGCCAGCAACTACTTTCTATCCATAAAGGATGCATGCAGTATATGACCAGGTTTGGTTTTATGTATAAAGGCGACTATGACCTTTATAAGGAAGAGAGAAAATATAACCGCGGCCATTTAATGGTAATTCTGGCGCTACTCATAGTTCAACTGGTTGTGCTGTCATTAACCCTTATAATATCCGGCAATCGCGAAAACAGCCCCAATGGCAGCGATAATGGTAAAAAAGAGGACATTTCGCTTGTAATAGATATTTCTGACGTAATCAACCCCTTGCATAGTGAGTTGGAGCCTGAACAGGGTATCGTTGGGCTCAGAAAGGTATTCGGGAATAATATTAATAAGCCTCATCTTTTCCAGTGTGTACATACAGTTATGCACCCCGTTCATGTTTTTCTGATTATTCCTGTGGCTTATAACAGGCATTTTATGGGCATTGAGCCGGTAAAGCGTAAACATGAGTTTGCGCGGATTGGCAATATCCCTTCTTAACGATTTTTCCATAATAGTTCACATTTAAAGGTTTATCGCAGCAAATGTAGCTATTAATTACCCCGGCGGGCAGGCACGCGGGGTTCGAGCCCCCGGCGGGAGCAAGAGAACAGTGAACAGTGAATAGTGAACAGTTAATAGTGAATAGTTATGTTACACACACCAAAGAAACCGCGCAGGCTTACCATTAAAGAAATGAGGGAGGCTATTGCGTGTTGGGAAAAACATAAAGACTTCGTGCATAGGGCTTCAAAGGAGTATAGCCAAAACGGATCCGATGATTGCAACGACTACCGACAGGCGGATAATGCGGCCCCAGACAGCCTCTCTGATATACCCCCCACGGGCAATTTTTCTTTTACCTGCAAGGGTAATCTTATAGCCATTTCGTACAGGTTCTATCATTCCATCATTAGTAAGATGTGTGAGCGTATTGTACAGTTCAGGCGATTCATTTCCGGTAAAAAGCAAGTGATTGGAAATAAAATCGGTGTGTTTAAAAAAAGCAAGGACACAGTCGAGCCCAAAGAGGAGAACGAATTCCCTGCCATAAAGAAGTCTTTTTAATAATAACATAAGCTACGGGATTTTGAGGTTTTGACGAACTACAAAAGTAGCTTTTTTCCCGGCGGGCAGGCACGCGGGGTTCGAGCCCCCGGCGGGAGCAATCAATAAACAACCCCCCAAAAAAAACAACAGAATTACACACCCATGGCCCATCCCCTGCGCACCCTAACAATAGACGACTGGTTGGACGGCGGATTGTCGTATTATCAGTATGAAAATGACAAGAAACGCAAAAGGCTTAAAACGCTGGGGCATGGTTGCCGCAACAACCCGGTAAAGATTATTTGGGACAGCCTGCGGCCCGACCGGAAGGCCTTGTTAGGTCGCCCGGCGGGCGATGCAAGCACAGCCCGGGGCAACGAGGTGGAGCAGGCGCTTGAGCATGATGCCGGAGCATACAACTATTACGCTTCTTATATGAAGCCCGACGGCACGCCGCTAAGCCCCGAAAAGTCCAAAACCTACTATGCCACCGCCTGCGTACTGAATGCCATAATAAAGGTGTATGCCGGGCGAGAGGCATTCAGGGCGCGGGTGGGCAAGCGCACCACCACAGCCGACCTTGACCGGATTGTAGCCAAAGCCCTGGCTATTGACAGGGAAAAGTGGCCATTTGACCTGCCTGAAAGCAAGCGGGTAAAGGATAAACTAAAGGAATACAAGGAAAAGGGATACGAGAGCCTGATAAAAAGGTACGACGGCAACCAGAACCGGCGCAAGGTGCACGAGGGCATAGAGGGGCTTTTGATAAGCATATACTGCATGAGCAACCTGCCCTTTGGCGAGTGGGTGTATGAAGATTACAATGCCTTTGTGGAGGGCAAAAAAGACATAGTTGACCGGGAGTCGGGCGAGGTGCTCGACCCGCAAGATTACTACGATGCCACCGGCTACCCGGTGCACCTTGAGCGCAGCACCGTGCGCCACTACTTTTACAAAAACAAGGCTCTTGTAGATAGCGTAAGGAAGAACCGCATTGACTTTATTACCCAAAACAGCCCCCACAATAGCCGCCGCCGCCCGGATTATTCCCTGTCGAAAATATCGATGGACGACCGCACGCTGCCACGGCGCACTCCCGAAGGCGACATGGTGAATGTATATTTTGCCGTAGAAGTGCTTAGCGGAGCCTGGTTGGGCTACACGCACAAGCGGGGAGCGCTTACGGTGGAGGATGTGCGGGAGTGCTTCCGGAATATGTACGGAACGCTACAGCGGCACAGCCTGGTGTGGCCCGGGGAGTGCGAGGTGGAGCACCACCTTATGGGCTCGATAAAGGATGAGCTTGAAATGATGTTTATGGAGGCCACATTTTGCGCTCCCGGGCTTAGCCGGAGCAAACGAGCCGAGCAGGGCGTAAGGGCCAAGAAATACGAGGACGAGAAGCGCCACCAAACAGGCATAGGCCGGTGGTATGGCAAGGGGGCATACAAAACGAAATCGGCCAATAAGGATGCCGAGTACAAAGAAGAGCGCCTGCCTTACGCGCAGCTCATCGCCGAAGACATTGAGAGCATAAACCGGCACAACCATGCCCTGCACCCCGACCAAAAGCGGTGGCCCGGCAAAACCCGCTGGCAGGTGCTTTCAGAAAATCAAAACCCGGGCCTTGCACCGGCGCAGGCGCACCTGATCATGCGCTATGTGGGGCAAAAGACCGAAACGAGCATAACGAACAATACCTATGTAAAAGTACAGTACTCGCGATATACCATTGAGAGCTATGGTATGCTAAAGCGGCTCAAGCCCAACAACTACAACGTGGAGGCGCGCTGGCTGCGCGATGCCGATGGCAGCATCGACGAGTTGTACCTGTACCAGGACGATAAGTATATAGGCAAGGCCCTGAAAGAACTGGTCTATAACGAGGCCAAGATAGAGCGCACCGAAGCCGATGAGGCTATACGCACAGAGCAGGCCAAACGGCAAGCCAGGTTTCACAAGGAAATAAAGGATGAAAAGGCCCGAAAATACCGCAAGGTGGCAGTATTGCCAGGCGATGTAAATTACCACCAGGACCTGATACCCGAAGTGCTTGATGTAAGCCCCTACCAGGCTGATGCCGACCCCGCAGACGACCCCCTTGCCACATACGACCCCGAGTACTGGGTGCAAAAAGCCCTGAGAGACAGATAGAGATAAGCGTGAATATTAACCTAAAAACCCCATTGAGTATGATTACTGACGAAATGAAAAAACAGATTGTTGCAGGTATTGAAGCGCAACGGAGTAAGTATGCCAGCGATGCCAGGTTTGCAATAGCCTTAGGCATTAACGCGGCACAGTTTTCGACCATTCGCAACGGCAAGCTTGACCGCGTGCTTAGCGATGCCAATTGGCTGAGTATTGCCCGCCGGTTGGATGTGCAGTTGGGCAGCCGGCAGGAGTGGAAAACCGCCAAAACCCCTGTGTACACCTACATCTACAACCAGCTGCAAGAGTGCCAGGACAATAGCCAGAGCGGCCTGTTGTGCGACCGTGCCGATGTGGGCAAAACCTACACCGCCCGGTGCTATGTTAAAGAGAATAAGAATGCGGTGTATGTTGACTGCAGCCAGGTAAAGAGCAAGCAGAAGCTTATACGGCAGATAGCGCGCGAGTTTGGCTTGAACCACACGGGCCGTTATGCCGATGTGTATGAAGACCTGGTTTTCTACCTCCGAACCATTCAAAAACCCCTGGTAATATTGGATGAGGCAGGCGATTTGGATTATGCTGCATTTCTGGAACTTAAGGCTCTATGGAATGCCACGGAATTTGCCTGTGGCTGGTATATGATGGGAGCCGACGGGTTAAAGACCAAGATTGAGGGCAATATGGGGCGCAAAAAGGTGGGCTACGAGGAGTTGTTTAGCCGCTTTGGCAATCGCTTTTTGAAGGTTACCCCCGAGGGCAGGGAAGCCTGGGACGATTTTGCGCGAGCCCAGGTGGCGCTAATAGCCCTTGCCAACTGCCCCGGAGCCGATATAAAGAAGGTCTATCACAATACGGGCGGATCGTTGCGGCGTATTCCGGTAGAGCTCAGCAAACTTGTTAAAGACCATAAAACCCCGGTAGTAGCATGAACGTGGCCGAGCAAAATATAAGATCCGAAAAACCCCTGAGAAGAGCCATATCGGTAAGCGACCTTGAGAATTTCTCGCCGCACCTGCTTCCGTTTACAGGGGCCTGGTACGACCTTATGGGTATGCCCGAGCTGAAGGGTACCTGGCTTATATGGGGCGACAGCGGGAGCGGCAAAACCCGCTTTAGCCTGCAGCTTGCCAAGTACCTTGCCAACTGGCGGCGTGTAGCCTACAACTCGGTTGAAGAGGGGTTGAGCGAATCGCTTCGTATTGCCTTTCAAGAATGTGGGATGAGCGAAATGAGACGCCGCATAGTGCTGCTCGATCAGGAGCCCATCAACGAGCTTATTGAGCGCATAAAAGCCCCGAAAGCCCCCAAGGTTTGGTTTATTGATTCGCTTCAGTACACGGGCATGAACTATTTGGAGTACAAAGCCTTTCGCGAGCTTTTTAACAGCGGGCGGCAGCTCATACTTGTGAGCCATGCCAACGGGAGGCTGCCCGAGGGGCGCACTGCCAACAGAATAAGGTTCGATGCCTTTGTGAAAATACGCATAGAGGGTTACCGAGCCTTTGCCATGAGCCGCTACGGCGGCACCAGCCATTATGATATATGGCCCGAGGGAGCTGCGCGCTACTGGGGGGAGAAATGGGTGATCAGAGAACAGTAATCAGTTATTAACAATAAAATCACAATCTTATGAAAGAGAAGCAACGGGAGAGATTGGTAATGATTCTGCTATTGGCGGCAATATTGCTGCTGATGTTGCAGGCGGGCGAGGGGCCCGGCTGGCTGTTGCGGCAGGCCCTTGTAACCGTACCTGCTTTGGTACTGCTTGCCGCGGCGGTGGTTGTACAACCCAAAAATAAGGAGGATTGAAAATGCTCAATACACCAAACCGCGAATCGTGGAAATATGTAAGGCAGTTTAAAACTGACCTTGAGCAGGCTCAAAAAAAACTTGAGCTGATAGACAACCGGCTGGTTGGTAATGAACGGCTGACCAGCTCGAAATTTGTGCAACTGATAGAGGAGCGCAACAACCTGTTGTATAAGTGCTGTTCTATCAGGTTGAAAATATCCAGGGCTCAACAAAGCAAAAACCCCTGGGGAGAAAGAATCGAATTAACTACTACGTGTAACCTTAAATAAAGAACAATGAAAACTATTGATTTGAACAGCCTGAGCAAAGAGCAAAAGCTGGAGCTGATGAAACAGTTAGAAGCAGAAGAAGCTGTACGCAAGCAAAAGATTAAGGACGACCGCGATGCTTACAGGACGATTGTTGACGAGACCATTACCAAGGTGTTTGAGACGCTCCGGGAACTCAGCGGACGGCTTTCGGTGGTAAAGAATTACGTGTATAATTCCTTTGGCGATATTATGGATATGAAAAAGGATGTGTATGGGGAGCAGATCGACGACCAATATAGCCACACCTTTACGACCAACGACGGCAACCTTAGGATAAAACTCGGACACCACGTAATGGACGATTACGACGATACGGTAAATGTGGGCATTGAAAAAGTGAAAAAGTACATCAGCAGCCTTGGTAAGGACGACGACAGCCGGAGGCTTGTGGAGGCGGTGTTACGCCTGCTGAGCCGCAATAAGGAAGGCAAGCTGCATGCCAGCCGCGTGGTGCAGCTAAGCAAGATGGCCGATGAGAGCGGCAACCCGTATTTCGTGGAGGGCGTAAAAATCATACGCGATGCCCACCGGCCCACGCGGAGCAAGAGTTATGTGCAGGCCTGGTACCGCGATGGAAAGAACAACGAGTGGGTATCGTTGCCTCTGGGAATAACTGAGGCGTGATCAGTGATAAAATCAAATTCATGAGCAGTAAAATCAAAGTATATCTGAGCGGCCCTATAACGGGTATTGAGAGCAAAAGCGCTCCTATGTTTAGCGAGGCCGAAAACGACCTGACACAACAGGGCTACCATGTAGTGAACCCATGGAAGCTTGACCATACCCATGACCAGAAATGGGAGAATTATATGGCGACAGATATAACAGCGCTGCTCGAATGCGACTGTATATGCATGCTGCCGGGCTGGGAACATAGCCGTGGGGCGCGGCTTGAGTTAGCTATAGCGATGAACCGGGGTATGAGCTATATCTACTGGAAAGAGCCATCGCCAGGTTGCGACAGGCTATACCCGCCCGGAGAGGCAGATTTTCTTTAACCACACGACAATGAGCTACGAGGAGCAAAACAAGAACCGCAAGCACAAGATACAGGTGTTTCATGCGCTGTTGGCGCGCCTGGGCTTGATGCGCAGCAAATATGATCTGCTGGCCGGATATGGCGTGGAGAGTACCACCATGCTGAGCAACGTCGATCTCGACGACCTGATAGGCCGGCTCAGGGGTATGCAAAAGGAAAGCGTCCAGGCGTCAGAGGAGCGCCTTCGGCGGCTGCGCAGCCAGGTACTTACCGACCTGAATAAGATTGGTATATATTCCCACAATGGCGATTGGGATAGTGTGAACAAATATATGATGCATCCGCGTATTTGCGGCAAGCTGTTGTACGAATGCAATGAGGAAGAGCTCAAACAGCTTCACCACAAGCTGATGTCGATATGGCAGAAACAGGAGCGGGTGGCCGCCCAGGTACGCCGGCAGTCGCTCGAAAATTAAAACATGGCGTTGCTTGCAGCGCCCTAACCAAAAAACAGGAAAACATGAAAAGGTATTTGATTTATTACAACAACGGGCTGCTTGAGCATGCCTGCAAAACGGGACGAGATTATGAGCGTCTTATAAATAACGGCATAGTGCAATTTGTAGTTGACACAGTGTTGGATACTGTGATGCGCCTCGATGCACAGGGGCGCGTCAGTCATTTTCATATTGCCGACGCCGACGATTTTGATCCGGAGGTAAAAGACAGCCCGTATGCACACTCACACTAAAACAGTACGGGCGTTGCGCAATAAACTTACCAAAAACTCAAAAGCATGGAAACTTTAAGCATTAAGAAGAAACCCGAGCAGCGTGAGTATTACGGCGCCGAGAAGGGTTATCTTGTGGCGCTTGCGAGCTGCATACGCCACACAGAGCCCGGCAGCGCCAAACACGAGGAGTTGTTGTGGCTGGTAAAACACCGGGCAACCATATTGGCTCATCGCGAGCTCATTGAACGTATGGGAAAACAAACCGAGCCATGAAAACCCTGCTATGGACGAGCGAGCGCTTTCACGGCGAGTTAGAGTTCCGGTTCAATGATCGCGGTCTGCTTATTGGCTACGACGATCGCGGTGAGCTTACCAATGATCAAAGGGCCTGGATACTAAACGGGCTGCCGCGCACCGAGAAGGAGCTGAAGGAGCTGGCGGCCACAAGCCGTAGCATTAAACTCACAGAGGTGAATAGGGACATATCATTTGATGACTTCTGGCAGCGCTACGACCACAAGGTGGTATCGAGCAAGAAAAAAGCGCGGGCAGCCTGGGAGAGGCTCCCAAAAGCCGAACAAATGAAAGCGTATAACTTCATTGGAAAATACCTTCAGAATATAGCTACAGGAGTGGCCAAGAAGTATGCCGAAACCTATTTAAACTCAAGTATATGGAACAACTGAATTTTATTCCGTTTAAATGCAAGATAAAGCTGAACCGCGAGGAGTATGCCACCCTGTGCAGGGCTTTGGGGCGTTACGAATACCGGCGCGACCCACAAAGCAGGGCAAGGCGCGATGAACATGCCATAAGGCAAGAGCTGGAGTCTGCAGCATGCGCCGAATGGATCATGAAAAAGCGCATGGAGATGGTGCGGCGGCTTATGGACCCG
>DATIKF010000356.1:0-7916 GCA_035477855.1 Dissulfurispiraceae bacterium | reverse complement strand
TCTTTGCTAAGGACTATCACAGTAATCCCGGTTCCATCCGGCTCGATTCCGGTAATGTAATATGCCATGTCGTTAATTACGATCTGCTCCCCGTGCGACATGGCTTCAGCATCCGCGCTCTTGCATATGGCCTGCGGCTCAGTTGACTCGACCCCTCCGGTTACGGCGTTTATAGCCTTGTACCCCTCGCTGAAAATCACCGCGATAGCGGCACCGTTATATGATGCCGCTACCGCAAAATCGGCGAACAACGCGCCGTTGTCCTGCTCAAAAAACATTAAATTACAGCCCCCTGCGCGACCGCCAGCACAGCGAACACCTGCGGGCCTGTTCCAACCGTGGCGGTGGCACGGATGAACTTTTTACATCCTCTGGTATCAATGGCGAGTGCCTGATTTCCGCCTGTGGTAGTGATCTGCGTGAACGCCCCGCCGGTGATGTCAGCAGCGTCAGAGCCGTTAGAAAGGTCGCCCGTCTGCATCTTTACATTCAGCGTACCGGTTCCGCCCGTGGCCCCGTTCAGAATGACCTTGATGATGCCTTTATATGTGGTAACGTCAACAGCCGTACCGTC
Source organism: Dissulfurispiraceae bacterium (assembly GCA_035477855.1). Lineage (GTDB taxonomy): Bacteria > Nitrospirota > Thermodesulfovibrionia > Thermodesulfovibrionales > Dissulfurispiraceae > JAAYUK01. The sequence continues at coordinate 7,342 of DATIKF010000356.1, read as the reverse complement.
AACAGTACCAGCGCCGCGTGACCCCGCAGGGAGCAGCACAAAACTTGTGATCTCATTGTGGCAGTCGATAATATTCATCTGGTTTTCTCCTTTATTCTTTTTTTCCGCTCCGGCAAAACGGGCGGATGGTTTTCAGGAAGCTCTGCCGGAGCGGGGGGGGCTTCCGCCGCCCGCCCGCATGGCAGTAACGCATTCAATACAGGGTCATCTACCTCTATAATGTCGCCCTCAAATACCGGGACGCCCGATATAAACGTGTCCTGTATAATTACGACCCTTGTCATTGTTCTTACTGCGCTCCGCTATCCGTCGAAACAACGAAACTCGCCGCGTGCCGTATGCCGCAGTCAGTCCATAGCGTGACGGTGGTTTCGATGAGTCCCTGTTTTTTCAGGCTGTACGGGTCAACCACTACATCGATACCAGCCCAATCTGCAATGATAAAATCGTTCCAGTTGCCCATGATGACCTTATCGTTAGGGACCTGCTTTGTTGCTTCTGCACGGTAGCCGTTTGCAATGCCGGTGCCGCCGGTGCCGCCCTCCCATAGGAACAGCGCTTGTGCTGACACTTTCGGCGTGCTTTTCCACTTGCCCCGAACTGCGGGGGTCGTAAGATATGCGATGCTCCCAGCATCGGCGTTCGCGTCGGCGAGCTTCGTCTCAAATTCGACGACCTTCGCCCAAGTCGGCGCCCCGCCGAATGATACCGAGCCAATGCCGGATGTGTTCATAATACCCAACGGCTGACCTGATGCCCCGCTGCCGGTGATGCATGCGCGGTCTTTTTCAATCGTGAGGACACGTACAAGGTCGCCACGAATGAACATTTCAACATCGATGCTTGACTGCATCAGCAGTTCTTTTGAGTACGCGGTATCGCCAACAAGCCGATGAGGCACAAGCCCGAGCTGCCCAAATGCTTGATCTGTAGCGTCGACCTGCCCGGTTTCCGGGAGCCAGTACGCTGTAGCGCCGCCGGTCACCCGCGGGATGGCAACATTTCCGACCAGCCCGGTCATGCTGATAGCGCCAAGCTGAGCAACGAGCGCCTTATTTCTCAACAGCTCAATAAGGTCGCCGCTTACAACCTGCCCGACAGTATACCCGCCCTTGGTCGAATCCATGACGCCCATGGTGCGGGTCATAACATCCTGCGGAATGAAAAACCCCTTGGCCTCGCGTCTTACGACCTTGGCGGTTGCCTCGCTGGCCTCTTTTTCAAGCCCGCTGAGGCGCCCCGTCTCAGCAATCTGCCGCATTGCCCTGACGATGGAATACTCACGCTTGTCGGCTTCAGACATCCCGATAATCGGGGACGCGATGCCGGGCACTTTGCTCGCAGCATAAACCGTTTCCAATACGGCCTCTTTGAATGAATCAACTGTCCCGCCATCTGCAACCGCCCGCCGGGCAAGCTCTCTGCATCCGTGCTTTTCACCCAATGCAAGAATGTCGGCTGTGCGTATCTGCTCTGCCTCCCTCGCTTCGGTACGTACTTTATCAATATCGACCGCAACTACTGCTTGTTCTACCATGTTCTTTCCCCCCTTGGTATTTTCTTTTTCGGGCATAGTGACCCGGATTTCTCTTATTTGCTCTTCACCCGTCCGGCCTATGCCGGTATTAATATCTGCGGGCATTGATACAATGCTGATTTCGAGAGGCTCCCATCTCATAACGCGATAAGTTGACGGCGTATCTTTGCCCTCTCGCTCCAGTGCCATTTCAATCGGCAGGTAGCCTACAGACACATTCGACCGAATCCCGTCAAGGACATCCTGAAAAATCTCCGTTGCCTTGGCGCTCCGTCCGAACCGCACTAATGCGCGGCCCTTTCGGTCTGCCTCGTCAATGGTCACTTCCTCAATTACCCCGACCTGATTCTGTGCGTCGTGCTCTATGAGTAACGCGCCCCCCCGCTTCAGGCGGCGCAAGTCTGCTGCCCCTCTGCTATGGTCAAGTATTTCATAGCCGTAATAACGTTCCACGGGCGTCTCGGACGAGAACGCAAGCGAAACGGTCCGCTTTTCTTCGTCGATGTCGCTCTTTGCGACCGCAAAGCTGCGGTACTGCGTGCCGATTTTTAAAACTCTCTCATTCTGCATCTTTCCCCTCCTTTGGCGGGTCTTTTGCCGGACGCGCTGCCGAAGCGTCGAGGCTCAGGTCAACCCCGAACGACTTCGCCATCAATTCCTCAGCCGCCAGTTCCTCTAAAATATCTTCAAAATCCTCTCCGACTTCGGCGCAGATGCGCGTGCGGGTTGTCAATTTCGCCCCGAGCGCGTCAATGCGCGCCGCTATGTCTTTACCGGGGTCAACCCACTCCCACCGACGCGGCTGCCACTTCGGGGCTGCCTTGAGTCGGTCAGTAGTCGATGCGTTAATCGCGAGCTGCCCGCTCAATATCGCCATATCAAGCCACGCCGGATAAATCTCATCGAGCACGTTCTCAATGAACCACGCCTGCAATGCTTTCCACCCGTCCCGCTCCTCCAGCAGTCCAGAGCGCAGAGAGCTGAAATTAACACCTTCCAGATCGTTTGCCAGAGAATTATATGAACAGCCGAAACCGCTCGATATGCCGCGCAGCATGGCTTTTGTAAATATCCCATGTTCAGCACTTGGGAACGGCGGCATTGTGTCATGTATCTGCGTACCGAACGGCAGCACCTCGCGCATGCCGGGTTCAACTTCCTGCACGATATTTCCGTACTCGTCCCGAGGCTCCCCCTCTGTATAGTCCTGCCCCTCGCCCATGATGATGCTCTGCATTTTACTTGCGCCGACCCGGGCATTTACGATGGCCGCTTCTTCGTAGGCTCCCAGCATGCGGAGCCGGATAATTGCACTGTGACCCCACGGCACGCCCCGGCTTTGCGTGGCGCGGTCCCGAATGAACGGATGAACTATTTCATCAGCCGGAACGCGGATATGTCGCGGCCCGCCCTTCTGCATGCTGTCGCCGGGGTGCGATGTGCGTAAATAATACGCTATCGGTCTGCCCCATAAATTCTTTTCAATCCCCATGACAATTCGGCTGCCGTCCGGGCGGGCTTCGTTGTAGGTTTCGTCAAGGTAGTCAGCTTCGATGAGTTGCAGCGCAAACCTGAACGCGTTGTCATACCCGCGGACTTTGCGGATGAGGACATCCCCATCGCGCGCCACGCTTTCAAGCGCGGCACATAGGAAATCCCTTCCGCCCATCGTTCCGCATACTGAAAAGCTCCCGCGCTTATTGAATTCCCGCCATGCCGCTTCAATGAGGTCGTTTTTTGTTTTATCAAGGACGCCGTTCATTTTCCGCGCCTTGCTCTGCATGCTGATACCGTTCGGCCCGACAACATTGATCCGCAGCTTGCGGAGGAAATTTTTCATATAGTCGTTGTTTTGCGACAACTCCCGCGACCGCTCTCGCATCCGCGACAGGCTCCAGCGTAGGATTTCGTCCGATGTCTGCCCGGACGTAAGCCAGTCCGCGGTAAGGTTATCGACCTTCGCCGCCGCATAGTTGCGAGCTTTAATTGGCCGGAGTCTCTTTATTTCGAATCCAAATAATCTCACTTGAACCTCGTAACTACCTTTCTGCCCGTCCCAAGTCCATTGCTAACACGGTCTGCGGCTATCTCATCAGCGTACCACTGGCGATATTGCTTGATCGAAGTAATCAGTTCCGCATGGGTCATGTGCTGGATGGATCGACTGACCCCGCCTGTCGATATGGTATAGCTTAGGTCGGTTCTGGTTGCGCGGCCTTCGAAGGCCGCAATAAGAGCGTCAAGGATGCGTTTGATTTGACTGCGGGTATCAGCTCCGGCAACCCCGGCGGCGAGTGAGGCCTTGACTTCAAGCCGCCCGGAGACAACGACATATGATTCCGTCCCATTGGAAACCGTGCCTTGATACGCATAGCTTCCGGCAGTCCAAGCGGTCGTAGCCGCGCTGAAAAGGAAAGAGTCTCCGCTAACCGTGGTTGCTATTGTCTGCTTCGTCGGGCCTAGAAATGTATAGGATAATGCCCATCCCGCGGAGGCTGGATAGGATGATAAATGCTTTGAAAATTTCAGCGTGTCGCCTTGCGTGATAATCTGAGGCTCTATAGCTGCTATCTTTGCCATTACGCATTCATTTTCGCATGTTCTGCCGCGCTCTGCAATTGGCGGATTGTCAGCAAATGTCGTGATTTGTCCGTGTTTTTTTCGCGGGCAAAAAAAAAGCCCCTCGGATGAGGGGCTTGGGTCAGCATGGTCGAGGGGTTAACTGAACCACCCCATGTCTAAAGACAGGGGGTTCTACCTGAGGCAACGGCAGTCTTTTCCAGGCTCTCCCCGACATCCCCACAAGAGGGAGCGGCTACAGCATCCCGGCTCTCGACAATCGTTCTTCCCATGGTTTCCGTCCATGGCTCAGACTTTACAGACGAACCGCTCTGGCTCCGGGAGTTGATCCCGAAGGAGGCGGGCAGAGCTCTGCCGCCAATCGCAGTTTGTTGAATCCTTGATACCGCCTGCCGAAGGAGAGGTTCCGTCTCCTGCCAGAGCTCGTTGGCTCCGGATATATCAAGGTGATCCTGTGCATCCACATGGCGAGCCAGAAAGGCAGAAAACAGATCGCGCCGTACGGATACTCCGCACTCACAGCTATGCCAGCGTTCACTGAGCTTCTTCTTTTTGATCCGCCCGCAGATGCAGGTTGTGGGTATCTCCCGGACTGATCCGCCAGCATTTACGGCTTTGCGGGTGAGTTCCGAGAGAAACGTCTTGGGGGCTCTCATTTTGATGCTTTTACCGAACATCTTCTGCCAAGCCTTATAACTGAGCTTTTCGGTGTTGATTTCCGGACCAATAGCCAAGATGCGGTTGCAGAGATTGCCGTGCAGTGCCTTCCGATGCTCAGCCTGGGCACGCTGGAGTTCGGCGACTTCCGACTGAAGGGCCTTGTATCTTTCCGTCCGAACCCACTTGCGGGAGCCCTTCTTTGCCGTCCCGTCCGGATTGTAGTTGTCCGGATTGGAAACCCTGCGGGAGCGATCCATCTTGCGCTGGATCTGCCTGATCTGCCTTTGTCGGCACTGAAGCTCTGAGCAGAACTGCTCCAGTCCTGCGGTTTGGTTGCCGACGTAGGCAATAGTTGAGGGACCGAGATCCAATCCGACCAGATCGGTACCGAGCGTGTGCTTTGGTTTTCGGCAGGGCCTGCCCTCCACGATCAGCTGGACGTAGAACCGGTATTTGCCTTTGATGTTACGCCGGACCAGACGACAGTACTTGATGGGGTGGTTCAATCCGTGGGCAACAACCTCGTCCTTGGGATCGATAATGCATGCGATCTCCAGCCCTCGCCAGAGCACCAGCCCGTCGCGGTACCGGATGCCCGAAGCGTTGGTTTTGGATTCCAGACTGTTGAGCCAGCCCGGACGCTTGAATCGGGGCCGTCCGCCTTTGCCGACTGCATACCGGGTAGTTGCTTCAAACGCCCGGATTGCCACCTTCTGGGTGACGTGGGCATCCAGGTGATCGCCGATGTGACAGGCGTTCTTGGTCTGGGTTCCGTAGGACTGCAGGGCGCTTTTTGTGAAGGCGAACTGCTCCCGAAGGGATTTGAATGATTCGGTGCGGTCTTTCCCCTTGGGCAGGAGCCGAGCACGCTGGTATGCCTTGGACTGTCGCATGAGTGCCAGTCGCTTCAATGATTCCTGAAGACAGGCGTTGTAGAGCGCTCTGCCTGCTTCAAGTGCGGTATTGAGCTTGTGTGCATCAGACGGGGAGGTCTGAAGACGTAGCTCTGCTATAAACGATGGGGTGGTGTCTTGCTTCTTTGCCACGTTTCAGACCTCCTTTGCCTGAGAGTTACATAACTCTTACGTATATAGGGAGAACACGCATGTTTGTCAAGACTTACTTCGCTATCCCCATGTCTAAAGTCAGGGGCTTGCGCTCAGCGAGACTTTCGGGTCAAGCCTCCTCGACCTTGTCAGCAAAATGCTTTAAAATCAGGTCCGCTTCGTCACGCTCCTCCAGCCACTCGTTAGCGGCCTGATCGCTGAGCGGGATGATGGCCTCACCAGCGCCTAGGGTATCCCCATACTGGTTGGCGTACGGGCTATAGGCTCCGCCTTCCCCGTACAAAAAGAATCTGCCGCGCGGGGTCTTATACAACGTCTCCTCGCAATACCGAAAGTCACTGCGGTAATAGCCTGCACTCCATGTGACAATTTTTTCAGCTTTGGCTGTGTCGTACATTTTCCCATCTACTATTTTTTTCATTTTGCCTCCTCCTACGTCCCAGCCACGGGCTGGGAGCGGTTAATAAGGGAGCCTACGGCTCCCCTTGATTGATTATATTATTGCATATCCGGCGCGGCGTGTCAAGAATTATTTTTACTTGTATTTCAATGACTTACAAATTATTTGACATTGCCGAAGACGGCATATATAATGATAGTATGACGAGACGAAAGGAGAAAGAAACTTATGATAGCAAAAAACGTGCCAAAAACGACACCAGTGTCAACGAGGATAACGATCAGAGTGCCACACTCTCTGGCGGCCACTTTGCGCGGCGGCGCTGCCCGGGAAGGTGTGTCCATCAACCAGTATATACTGTATCTATTGGCACTCGGAGCGCGAGGCGCCATTTAACGGTCATACCGGGGCTACCACCTGCTCACCCAGCCGCCGGTTCGGCGTGGCTGGGCCTGCGGAGAGCGTGCCCGCTGCATCTTCATTTCGACCTCTTCGTCGGTCTCTCCCGTCCGCGGTCCCGAGGAAAGCAGGTCAATGATGGAGACGACGCTGACCTGATTGCCCGCCCAGAGCAGACGGCCATCGGCAAGGTAGCGATCGACGGTCTTTACTGAGACGTTGAGCCTTCGCGCTACCGCTATTTTTGTCAAGCGGAGCTTGCCGTCAAATAATTCTTCGATAAGGCGGCGGTGCCTGAGGGTGGCGTCGGTCATGCCGGGGCTACCACCTGCTCACCCAGCCGCCACTGCGCAGGGAACGTTTAATGCTATTTGTTTTGGCGACAAACGACTGAACAGGAGCCGCCGCCTCATCTTCTGCTGGTTCTTTGATAATTATTACATTTTCCCCCGCATATTTATCGACAAATCTGCCAATATCTCGAATTTTCAGCAAATCGAGTGCCCCATACGCATATACAAAACAGTCCCATGCCTCACACCGCCGCCCTGATGGAAGTGTCCAGACCCGGTACGGGTGGCCGTTTTTATATTTCGTCTGCGGGATTTCAGCCGTCAGCTGCTCAAAATATGGCAAATCAGCGCCTTGGTCGATGGGAAAATGCACAAACCCGGGCGGGTACGGCTCGCCCTCCGGCGG
>DATIKF010000355.1:0-1665 GCA_035477855.1 Dissulfurispiraceae bacterium | reverse complement strand
CGGGAAACATCTCCTCCCGGTACCGATAGTTCTCGAAGGCGCCGGGCTTTCGCTGCAACTGATCGATGACGTGCCGGTAATTGATGAGATGCCGGCACTTGCCGCGCAGGCGGGGTAGACGGTCCACGCGCTTCTGGGCGTAGTAAAGGTCGAGATGGTCGGCAAAGACCTGTACCTGGAGAGTCTCCCCGATCAAGCGGCTTTCGACGGAATAGCTGTTGTTATTGACCCGGATGGTGCTGGTGCGACCGACGGTAACCTCAAGGCGTGTACAACTTTCCAGACGCTTTTCCGGCAGGTTGCGCAGCACGCGCTGCTCCTCCAGCAACCGCTCGCGGCGACCACGGTTGAGCCTGGTGAATAGGTTGCGTAAAAAAAGCCGGTATTGCTCAATGCTGTCGAAGTCGAAGCTGCCGCGCAAGAGAAGAGCCTGCTGGACTGCCTTCTTCAACCGGTGGTTGCTCTGCTCCACGTCGCCGTTCTCGTTGGGGCTCGCGGCCTGCGTCTTGCGGCCGGTCAGACCGTAGTGCCTGAGCAGAGCCTGGTATCGCTGGGTGAATTCCTCCTGATGCAGAGCGTTGTGTACTGCCGCCGTCAGTCGGTCCGTCTGGTGGGCCTGCGGCACACCGCCCAGTTCCCACAACGCCGCCTGTAGTCCCTCACTGAGGCTTTCGAAGCTCTCTGAGTAGCAGATACTGCCGGTTTCCCAGTTTGAATAGGTGAGTACGAAGTGATAGATGAGGTGATCGAATGGCTGCTTGCCGATGGTGATGCCGAGTTTGCCCATGTGTGTGTAATCGGATTGGGCCAGCTCGCCGGGGCGGTGTAATTGCGGGAAGAATACTTCCTTCGACGGCCCCTCCAGAGCACGCCACCGTTTTACCCGACGCTGAAGGGTGCGTAATTGACCGTCTGAGAAGGCTCCGGGAAAACGACGCTGGAGATCCTCGAAGAGGGTCTTTGCCTCCAGCCCTGGGCTCTCGGCCAGCTTCTCACGGATTTCCTCCCATTGGGCTTCAAAGGGGTCGATCCTGGTTCGCCAGCAGTGCTCTTTTTGGAGCTCGCTGGGCAGTTTGCCCGCCTTTACATATTTGCGGGCGGTCTTCTCGTCCATGCCGGCTTTGGCAGCGGCAATGTAGCCTGTGGCTTCAGTTTGCATCAGCTTGAATAACCTCCTTACCTGTTGATCGGTGACCATCCGCCATCCTTTCTGCAAAGATGGGCGGAGTTTATAATGCCCTAAGTATTCCGGGAATTATAATTGTCGCCGAGCGGGAGGTTTAATTGTCGCTGATCACAACTGTTACTGCAGTTTTCGACATGATTATCCAGGGAGTGCAAATAGAGGGGACTAATTATGCAACCATCCAGGATGCCTTTAATACCGTTGAAGACGGCGGCGTCATTAAATTGCATTCCACTATTTTCAACGAAGATGTTGTGTTGAATCGCTCGGTTGGTGTTACGTTACAAGGTGGCTTCAACTCAGACTTCACTGACCGAAGTGGCAGTTCTGAAATAAATGGTTCGATCACCATAAGGGATGGAACTTTAACAGTGGACGGAGTGACAGTGTACTAGCCCCATGTAGGAGCCTATCCAATTAGGACATTAGCTATATTTTATAGATGCCAATAAATATTGACCTTGGTATTGTTCATAGTT
>DATIKF010000354.1:0-10862 GCA_035477855.1 Dissulfurispiraceae bacterium | reverse complement strand
CCACCTCCACTTTGCTGCCTTCCACAGTCTTCCGCACCACGATCTGCTGAGGAAAGGCCTCCTTCAACTCGTCGATGTGGGTCACCACTATCACGATTGAGAAGTCTTCGGCGATAATATTGATCGCCTCGGTAAAGGCGGTACGGCCCTGCTGGTCGAGACACGACGCCCCTTCGTCGCATACGAGCAGCTCAATTTTCGCACCAGCACGACGGGCCAGAAATTTAGATATTGCCAAGCGAATAGCCAGGTCGGTCTCGAATTTTTCCGCTCCGCTCCAGCCCTCGTATGGACGTTCCCCCAGCTCGTCTGAAACAACAATGTCCAGGGTCTCGCTGATGTTTCCGGTGGTCTTAGCTTCCTTCTGCGTCTCAAAGCGGATCTCCATCCTCCCGCCGGTTAAGCGGGATAGCAGGTCATTGGCCAATATCTCCACTTCCGGCAGGGCATTCTCGATAATCAGGGCCGGAATCCCCGCTCTGCCGAAGGCCTTCGTAAGCTGGGCGTATAAGTGTTCTTCCTGAGCAAAAACCTTGAGTTCGTTTTCCAATACAACTTTCTGCCCAGCCTTGGCGTCCAGGTCTTTAAGGCGGGAGCTTACGGTCCCCAGCTTGATGCCGGTATCCTGATCCAGTTCTTGGATTTCTTTCAGCTGCTGGCGGGTGCCGAAAAAGATGGATTCGGTTTTACGGAGCTCCGCTGCAACTTTCTCTATGTCAGCCAGGCCGATGTTTATAGAAACAAGCTCTGCCCGCAATTCTTTTTGGCGCTCCTGCAACTCGTCCGCCTGCTGCTCGATGCCGGCCATATTCTCTTCAGCCTGATTCAACTCCGGCAGAACTGCAGTCCATTTCTCCAGCGCCGATACTCGCTCACGCAACCGGCGGTGCTCAGCTTCATCGTATTTAACAGCGTCACGAGCAGTACAAGCCTTTTGCCAAGCGGACACGTGCGGATTTTTCTGCTCCCGTAACTCTTTTAGCCGGGAATCAAGGACTGGAATTTCGGCTGCGGCCTCTCTTGCGGATTTGAGCAGCTGACAACTTTCTTTTTCATTCCCGGAACAGGGAACTTTTTCAAGTAGCTCCGCTTGCCGTCGCTTCGATTCCAGGCTGCTTTTAATGCTGCAGATTTCACTTTCTTGTTCACGATCGAATTTGGCCACCTGCCGCTCTAGCGTTTCGCAGTCACGCGACAATTGCCGTTCCCTGGTGGCCTTATCATCGCACGCTGCGATTTGTTTTTTGTCTTGCTCCAACTCTTTGGCTTTTGTCCTGATTTCGTCTCCGCGGTCGATGATTTTTTGCAGCCGCTCCCGTTTTTGTTCTAAGCCAGAAAGCCGGCTATCATTGGAAGCAAGCTCGCTATTAATTTTAGTCTGACGACCGCGTAAATCTTCGCTGCGGGCAGCTTTGACACGTAAATCAGAGACAATCTTTTCCTGATTTTCCAGGTCAATTTCCAGCTGATTAATCCTCTCGCGCAACGCCTTTTGCTCGCCGTCTAGGTGCTGCTCCTGCTGCTTTAGTTCCCCGTAACGCGACAAATCGGCATCAATGTTATCTATGGCCGCTCTCTTGATTGCAGCTTGATCCCGGTATCCCCGGGCCTTGGCCTTCGCCGTCTCTTGTAGCTGGTCGTAGATGTCCAGCCCCAGGATCTGACCGAATATCTCCATCCGCTTGCCCGGTGTAGCCTTGGTCAGCCGGTCAGCCTCGTCCTGGAGTATGACGCAGGAACTGACGAAGGTTTCGTAATCCATCCGGAGTAAGTCGCGGATTTTGTCCTGCGTCTCTTTCATGGTGGCGCCTGACAATGAGATCCACCCAGAACAGCCCTGTTTGGCCAGCTCCAGGGTGCTCTTGCCCTTACCCCTGTTCGAGCGGGTCCGGATAACCCGGTAGACCTCGTCTGCCAGGGCGAACTGCAGCTCGCCTATTGCTTGCTCTTGGCCTTGGCGGATATAGCGATCGATATCCTTATAGCGGCCTTCGCCGTACAAAGAGAACGTGATTCCATCCACAAGGGACGACTTGCCGCTGCCATTGTGTCCTAACAGGGCCACCAATCTCAAACCCTGAAAATCAATCTCCGTATTACCGTAAGACAAAAAATTGTTTAAGTTAAGCTTGGTTGGTTGCATATCACAAGCTCACCTCCCCGGTAAGTATCTCCGCCCGCTTCACGAGCTCAGCCTGCTCCTCCTCGGGCACCTGGTTGACCTGGCACCATAAGCTCAGGGCATCCACCGGTCGGAGCTCCGACGTGGCTTCAGCAGCCCGCTGGGTGCGGTTGGAACGCCGGATTTTTGCCTCAATCCCCTGGACATAGAAAGCGCCTAGTTGGTAGAGCTCCCGCATGACCTGCGCCTGGCTTATTTGCCTGGCACCGGCCTCGGTCACCTCGTAGCGGACCCGGACAATGGCATCTGCTCCCGGGGAACGCACCATGTCTTCTCCGTTAGTTGTCAGAGAATAGCTAACGTCCCTTAATACCTCAACCGCTCCGTCAGGGTCGTTATCACGCCAAGGCAAATCCAGCGTCCAGTACTTCCGTGATGGTGTTTCAATAAATCTGTTGCTAATGTTGTCATAGGGCAGATCGGGTTCTATTTCGTGTATCCAAAATCCAGGAGTGATTTGCTCCTCGTTGAAGCTCAGCCGTTCGGGAGAACCGCAGTAGAACGTCGGCACGGTCAGCCCCTGCACCTGCTGCGCTTTGTGAATATGCCCCAGGCATACCAGGTCGAACCCAGCTCCTTCGATAGCCGCCTTAGTCAGGACCGGCTCGTGTTGCATCAGCAGGTCCTCGAAGCCCTTATCAGCGCCAGCGCAGGTAATATGCGAAAGCAGAATCTTCGGATGATACTCGCATTGTGCGGCCAGCCCAAGAGTTAACTCGGTTACCCGGTCGGTTATCAGCTGATGTAGCTCGTGCGCGGGGATCTTGGAGTATTCTTCCCGAGAAGCGATTGTAGAACGGTTGATCCCGGGAAGGCAAACAACCGAAATGATCAGTCCATCCCAGTAAACCTCCTTAATCCCTGGGGACGTAAAGATATGGACCTCTAAGATGCGCATCTCCTTGATCAACTCATAAGCAGCGATAGCATCATGGCTAGGTGTGCCGCTGATGACCACTACAGGAACCCCGGCCTCGGAGAAACGGCGCAGCCACCTGACAGCCGCGGCGATCTCCACCGATGCCCGGTCCAGAAAGACACGGGCATCTTTGAATAGATCCCCGGCTACCAGAACCAGATCGCAGTTCTCTTCGATGATCCGGTCGGCCATGAAATCAGCGACACGGCAGATATCATCAAACCGGGAAGAAGGGGATGGGCCGGCGTAGCCCATCCCAAAGTGGAGATCAGCGCAATGCGCAATTTTAATCGTCATCTTCCGCCACCTGCCTTCTGGCCGGCCGTTTTCTTCTCCTGCAAACCGGCTTCCTTTTGGCAAGACACGCAAAGCTTTTTACCGTACCGTTTTTGGCTGTAGTCGGCTATTTGCTGCGGGGTCCAGTCCTTTTCGATCGCAATAATCTGGTCGCAGCCTTGGCAGACAATAGCGTTTTTGAACATATCATGCTGCCCAGGGTCATCTGTTACGGCTTGCCCTTCCCAGGGAGGACCGACATCGTTCCCTCCGTCACCTTCGCCGGTCCAGGGCAGGTTATCAACAACATCAGCCGTAACATCCGCATCTATAACGGCGCCGCTCGCGTTGAACCGCTCCTCACGCTGGTCAACATCGATCGGCTGCCCAAGGAGCTGCTGCGGAGCCTGGAGTTGGTGGACGGCGGATTGACCGAACAGGTCGGACGTGGCCCGGATGCCTGCCTCGGCCATAGCTTTGCGAACCTCAGGATCGCTGTAGTCAGGCGCAAAGTCTACGGTCGGCACCGCGAAGGGCTTCTTCAGCTCTGCTGCCGAATACTGATGCTTGACTGACAGCAGCGCCCGCACCACCCGCAGCATGGCCCCGGTCTCGGCCCGCATCAGCTTGTTCTTTTTCCACTGGATCATGTTTTTGCGGGTTTTGGCCTCCGCCCACTCCTCGGGAGCAAGGCCATCCCGCTGTTCAGGTTTCAATTTTTTGGCTGTTTCCAGGTTAGTATCGTAAGTCTCAGCCTCCACCACTTCCAGATCGATCTCTTTGGTGGCCTTAAGCGGGATCCACTCACCCGAGGGCTTGCGCATGGCCCCCACAGCCTGGTATAGGACATAATCTTTGCCGGCCGACAAAACTCTGGTTTCTGCCCAGTTCCAGACGATACCGGCAGCGGTCGACAGACGCAAAACAGCCGTTTTGGAAAGGGACAATACATCCTCAAAATTATTGCCTACCTTTTTGCTGCCCACCTTAAAAACATCCCCTGCCTCGGGATCCGGGTTAATCTTTACCTCCTCCACCCGGATTCGGTGGAAGGGCGATATCTGCTGCATTGTGACAGTTGGGAAAAGGACGTTGCAGCGTCCTTCATAATCTTTAAGTTGAATAAGGGAAGTGCTTTTTTCTTGTATCATTTGACTTGTAATCCTCCTTCATAGCTTTGTAACACTGCTCGCTCTCCATCCGCTGCCCCGCCGCCATAAGGACGCACCCGGCCAAAACTACCGCCCCTGCGATCAGATACCCATCGCCGGGGGAATCCGCCCCCGTCGCACCGAGCAGCATAACCAAGAAGCCGGTGAGCATGATTTTATCAGCAAGTTTTCTCATAACTGTTCTCCTCGTTTTTTATCTTTGCCGCCCCGCCGCCTGCAGCCGGTAAGCCTGACCACACGACCGGCATATTTTCGTATGGTCTGTTTCTCTGGTCGCGCACGGGGCAGCAGTTTACATCTGTCCGCGATTATGCTATAGTAGGAGTGTGATGTTCACCGCTTCGGCGGTTTTCTTTTTTTAGCTCCGCCCGGATCTTCTTTGTCCATCCCAGATACATCGGCTCGCACCCCCGGCAGATCGCGCTTGCCGCCATCCGCCCGCACATCTCGCAGCGCTGCAGGTAGATCACGTTCGGTGCCTGCAACAGGCGCAACCAAGCTTGGAATTCGCGGTTCTTGCCGATGTAACTCGTCAGTATTTTCATTTTTTAACCCTCCCTTCTAAGCGTAAAATATTGCCTTATGACATCGCCTTGAAACTGTGCGAAACTTTGATACGGCGCGACAGTTTTTTTAGTCTCCGGCTCCAGCGGCTTGTTGTTTTCGTCTGTGAGCACCGCCCCGCACTCGCTGCACTCCCAGTCCAGAGTATTCGCGGAGTAGCGCACCTCGCCGCAGTTTGGACATTGACGGCAGATCATTTTTATCCACCCTCCTCAAGATAGTCGAGCAACTGCCTGGCCGCTTTGTGTAGCCCCCCTTTCGTCGGCGGTAGCTTATGCTCCGCAAGATAACCCATGGCGTCATAAGAGCTGTATAGCATGGTCAGCGCACGGTCGATATCGCTTGCTATCGACTGCTTTGACCCGCGCCCCAAGGCCCGCTGCAGGTACACCCAGGCCCTGTCTCTACGTGTCGGCTCGGCGATGTCCGGATAACCCATTTTCAGTCTCCTTTCTACCGTGATGCTCTCCCACTTCCCGCAGGACGGCTTCTATGTCGTCCCGCATTTCTAGCCTGTGCAGATGCCCGATCAGCAGCGTCGCCCCGTCCAGCCATTTTTGACGTTCTTCAGATAATGGGTATTTAATATCTTCTTTCAGGATTAAAAGACGGGTATGAGCTTCCTTTAGGTTAGTGATAAAGCCGTCTCTATTCAGTGCCTCGGGAATCATCTGTCTCTCTCCTTTTTCTACCCCGCCAAGGGCATAATTTCTTTGATGCTGATACCCTGCCGCAAGGCGAAGAACTTTAACTCGCCGATCCGCTTCTCCAGCTCCACCGCTTCTTTCAGGATACCTTCAAACTCGTCTACTTCGTTCCGCTTAAGCTCCCCATCCGCGGCAATCCTGATCAGTTTGTCCCGCAGCCGCTCCACATCCGCAAATTCCTTCAGCACTCTTAGCACCGTCACCGCGAAGGCCGGTCTGTCCAGCGAATGTGCAAGCACCTGCCCGATTGGGCACACTTTCGCGCAGTAATCCGCAGGCAGCGCAGGCTCACGGTACACCTCCGCCATGCGCATCACCACGTCCGGCGGCGCGATGGTCTTGTGACACTCATAGTCAGCAAGCGTCCTGGTGCCGATATAAAGTCGGTGGGCGGCTTCCTCTCTGCTTAGGCCGACTACGTTTCGTGCTTCTTTCAGCATTGTTTAAATCTCCTTTCCGGTTCAGAATTAGGCTATAAGTATCTGCGCTTACCGCTGTCGTAGACATACTGACGGCCCCGGTTATCGACATGCACCTGGCACGTATTAGCCAGGTAGATACGTTCAACTCTGTCTTCGCACTCTGGACAGTATCCGCCGCCGCTGTCAGCGTTATCGCAACCCGGAGAGATGCATTTATAATCGCTCTTTGACAATTTAACTTACCTCCTTTTCCGGTTTATCGAGCAGCTCATCTATTGATACGCCTAAGGCTACGGCGAGCTTCACGACGACCTTAACTGTGGGGCTTTTCTGTCCAGTCTCAATGTAGTGGATAGTGGACTGCCCCACTCCGGCCAAAGAGGATAACTCTTTTTGTGAAAGTTTTTGAGCGAGTCTGAATTTTTTAAGGCGAACCATGAATAATCACCTCTGTGAATATCAATTTATCACTATATAGAACATCTGTCAATCCCTGAAGGGATAAATATTTTATCTTTATTTATGTTAAAATCAATATTGTGATAAACAATGCTCCGGACTGGAGACAGATATATGGATATTGGTAAACGCATTAAAGAGCTTCGCGAATCGACAGGGTTTAGCATAAACCAGCTTGCCCGTCAGTCCGGTATTGGCCAATCAACGTTAAGCTACGTTGAGATGGGTGCCAAAAATCCCACCGTTGAAACTCTGCTTTTAATCTGTAGGGGCCTGGGTATTACCCCTGTTGAGTTTTTCAAAGAGCAAGAGCCGGAACTTCCCTCCGACCTTCGCCAGCTGCTTCGCGAAGCCGAGTCCTTGACTTCTCCCCAGCGTGAAAAGCTTGCCGAGTTTATTAAAAGCCTGAAGAGGAGCTGAGCCGCGTGAAAAGGATGAGCAAAAAAGAATTTGATGATGTTTTCATGACTTGTAAACAACAGTTTTCCTTCAAAAGTGAAGAACAGATCCATGAAGCGCTTACCTCCTTTGCGGATAACAATGGTAAGATTTCACCTGAAAATATCGCCATGTTCGCTTATGTGGAATCCGTGAACTATACAAACGACATGCTTTATTCCGTGTTGACTAAAGTTTTAGATATCTCGGAATAAAGTTTTTTACTAAACTCTTTAATATCAACGTATCCCTCCCGAGCCGGAGAAATAGATATCTTCTCCGTTCCGATTTCCAACTTAAAATTGTTTATGTCTTCAATTTTTAAAGCCAGGGCAATAGCAAGATCTTCTACTTCTTTTAGCAGCTGAAAAAAATCTGTTAGGTTGCTGGTGACTTTAGACTCGATCTCTAGCTTGGGATACATAGCTCTCCCTCCTCGTCAGTGATTGAGGTGATAGTCTCGCACTGGGCGGCAAACCACTCCGCTGCGCAGTCGTCGCCGCAGAAGATGGCCTTTGTTGGCGGGAAGACCGTGGCCGACGCTTTAATTACGGTCTCGCACATTCTGCAGATGTTTGGATAATGCATGCCCTGGTATACGATAACTTCTACGGTTTCATATTCCTGGTTGTATAAAGCGCTCTTTGACAATCTAACTTACCTCCTTTCGGATATAGGCATAGAACCGCTCACTGTTGATGTAGTACGCCCACCGCCGCATCTTAACCGCTGTTCCGAAGTCAAACCGGCCCTGCTGCAAGGCTAAGCGCAGGAACTGAGGACTTACGCCGAGTGCGGCGGCGGCCTCTGGTACCGAGATGGGCTTGTCCTGCTTGACGGATACGCTGCCAACGTCCCTGTAGTAGCTGACGGGAGATTCAGTCATGAAGCGGCCTCCTTTAGCTGTATCTTCTCAGGATACTTCCTTGGCAAAAAAAATTTCCTCGACTTCGTTTGCGTCCAACTTATACCGTTGTTTGATTTTAGATATTTCAGACGCGGTAAATTCTGAGCCGTTTTTTTGATTGATTTTTGACCATAGTGTCTGCGGTGTAAACCCTAGCTCCCGCGCTAAAGAGCGGTTTGTATCTCCGTGAAGCACCATGATCGATTTTAATTTAGCAGTATACACAGGTAACACCTCCTTGTATCTTACCAAGATACTTGTATCTTATACGGTTATCCTTGACATGTCAATATCTTTTTGAGACTAATTTAAAAATATTTTGCTGATTTTCGCATTTAATGCTATTATTAAGATACACCATTTTTGTTGCTTGGAGGTAGAATATTTGTGAACATGGGCGACAGGATAAGAAAACTCAGGCTGGATAAAGGATGGACGCAGGAGGAGCTGGGCAAGCATATAGGCTTACAAAAGGCCGCCATTCAAAAGTACGAAAAAGGATATGTTGAAAACATCAAAAGGCCAAACATAAAACGCTTAGCAGAAGCCCTGGGTGTCACAGCAACATATCTTATGGGGTTGGATGACGCCGTCCCCTGCATCGCCGAAACTCCTGCTCCTTACTCTACGTATTCCGCCAACCTACGATTGCTCCCCGTCCTCGGTGTAGTCCGTGCTGGAGCACCGCTTTTTGCCGATGAAAATATTATCGGGTATGAACCGGCCAACGCTAATGAAATAAAAAATGGAGATTACTTCTACCTGCGGGTGACCGGTGACTCCATGACCGGCAGCCGCATCCAGGAAGGCGATCTGGTTCTTGTAAAGAAGCAAAACTACATAGAAAACGGCCAGGTGGCAGTCGTGATGGTTAACACCGAGGAGGCCACCCTAAAACGGGTTTACACCCAGAACGAACAATACATACTGCAAGCTGATAATCCGAAGTACCCGCCTGTGGCAGTGTCGGCTAGTGAGCTGTCCATCATCGGGCGGGTGATTGGCGGAAACTATAAACTTTGAAGGGAGGATTAACTAATGACAAGGGAAACAGGGAAAAAACTTTGGTGGCCAGGGCCGATAATCTTGATCTTTGTTATTATTTTAATCTGGTTTCCGGGATGGATCCCAGGATGTGAGGAAACACCCGAGGAAAAAGCGGCACGAGAGCAACGAGAAGCCGAAACTGCCGCACGGACCATTGCAATCGAAGCCTACGTTATGGCCGAAACATTTGTTAAGCGACAACTGCGCGCCCCCGCCACGGCAAAATTTGCGCCGTTTCGTGAAGCAATCGTTAGTGATTTAGGGGACGGTCGATTCTTTATCGCGGCATACGTTGACGCCGAGAATGCCTTTGGTGCGCTTATCCGGACGCCGTTTCAAGCCACACTAAGACGCGAGGGCGATATGTGGTATGCTGAAAGCGTGGAGATGATAACCGAATAAGGAGGGCATTCACCGTGCGTAACCCTAACGGTTACGGCTCCGTCTTTAAGCTCAAGGGCCGCCGTCGCAAGCCATGGATCGCTCGCGTAACCACCGGCTGGACGGATGAGGGTAAACAGCTTTTCCTGCCGGTCGGTTACTTTGCGACCAAGCAGGAGGCCATGAACGCGCTCGTCCTGCACCGGGTCAGTCCCGTTTCCCCTCGGGCCGGGATTACCCTGGCTGAGATGTATGACGAATGGTCCGCCGGTAAGTTCCGAAAAATCACCAAGTCCACAGAAAACAACTACCGCGCCGCCTGGCTGCATATCAAGCCGCTGGAGAGAGCTAAGTTTGCAGACCTGCGGACCGGCCACTGGCAAAACGTGATAGACAGGTGCGCCGATGAGGGCCTTAGCCGCTCAAGTCTGGAAAAAATTCGCGTTATTGCGGTTATGCTCTGCGATCACGCGATAAAAAACGACATCGTAAACAAAAATTATGCCAAATATATTGAACTTCCCCGCGCCGAGAAAACCAAAAAAGACCGGTTTACTGACATCGAAATAAAGCAACTTGAAAAACAAGCCGATGCTATCCCCTGGGTGGACACGATCTTGATGCTCATCTATACCGGTCTGAGGATATCCGAGCTTTTGAGCCTGACCAGGTTTAACGTCAGCCTGGAGCAGCAGGTTATCACCGGCGGCATAAAGACTGACGCCGGCAAAGACCGGGTTATCCCGATACACCCTAGAATATTTAAGTATTTTAAGCGGCGGTATGACCAGGACGGGATCGCTTTGGTTTGCGATGACCAGGGGCGGCGGCTGACAGCCAAGCGTTACCGGGAGCGGATGTACTACCCTGCGCTGGAGGACTGCGGTATAAGGCAGCTCACCCCGCACAAGTGCAGACACACCTTCTGTAGTCTTTTAGCTGAGCGCGGCGCCGACACTTTAAGCATCCAGCGTCTGGCCGGTCACACCGACTACGCTTTTACCGCTAACGAGTACAGTCACCCGGAGATAGAGGCTCTCCGGAGAGAGATCGGCAAACTCTAAAGTTGTCACTTGCTTGTCACTTACGCAGACGATTTTCAGCAATCTTACACGTATTCTCCCCACAAAAGAAAAACCCCGGAAGCTCGATTCTTCCAGGGTTTCTTTGTGTTTAGCTGGTCGGAGCGACAGGATTTGAACCTGCGACCTCTTGACCCCCAGTCAAGGGGTATGTGCCGTTACTACGGCACTTCTGCGCTGTTTGTCTCTTGCACGTCACTTGTATTGCTCTACTCTACCCACTCCACCAGCTCCTGGCCTAGAGTCTCAGCGGCCTCCCGGAGCAGGCTGGCGGGCAGGGTTTCGGGCATCTGTTCGCCATGTATT
>DATIKF010000353.1:0-2232 GCA_035477855.1 Dissulfurispiraceae bacterium | reverse complement strand
CGACCTGTCCAATATCCTTTCATTTTCCTCCTCCTTTGAAAGACAGAAGACCTCATATAGAAGGGATTGCGACCTGATACTCTTCTTTCATTTCTTCCTCTTCTTCTGGAAAGACAGAAGACCTCATATAGAAGGGATTGCGACCGATTAATAAGCTTAATTACTTTGCGTACAGCCCAGACGAAAGACAGAAGACCTCATATAGAAGGGATTGCGACACTGTATTCGCAAGCGAGCACCATCAACCCGCATCAAAAGACAGAAGACCTCAGTCTTTGCGGAGCTTCACACGTTGGCGCAGTTTGATGGGGACTCAAAGCCGGCGCTGCCTGTCATCCTCGCCGGGCAGAACAACCTGATCGACAACCTCATGTTCAGACAGTCGCGGCCTCTGGCTTCAAGGATGGTTGCCAGAGGCCATATGGAATCGCTCAAGAGCGATGGGATGGCCGACTATCCTCAGCACCACCTGAACGTGGCCGGTTGCAAACAGGACCTCTTCGCAGAGCAGGCCGTCACGGCGATCCATCAGAGCTCCGGCAGCCTCCTCAGAAGGGCCCTCATGGCCGCCGCCTCCGAGAAATGCCAGATCGTCGCCGCAGATCATGTGCGTGTGGCATCCACGGAAATCATCTGACAAGAGGGGGGGGCATCCGCCCCCTCTCTCAAAAGGGCGATATAATGTGCAAGGCGCTTTAGTCAGGAATAATGGGTCGCTTTAATGCGGAAAACTACACGCGGGAGAGGTAAAGAGATTTTCGAGGAACGGGGTTAAAAGCTCATGGCTGCCCGAGAACAACGCAAGATCAAGAAGAAGCAGGCATATCAGAATAATGGGAGTTCCGGGTTGCCCAGGTCTCCCTTAACTCAGACGGCTGCATAGTCCATTTCCGACTGAGGCAAAACATTTCCAGCAGGATGAGCAGGCATGAAACACCGAAACACACTACTGTTCTGCATCGGAGTATTCTCTTGTTTTTACCTGTTTGGCGGCGCTCCAGCTGCGGAGGGAACAGACAGGCACACCGTTGTTGAACCGAAGATTTCGGTGAAGGCAGCCTATCACCCTGTATTGAGAATTCCTCTCCGCATCCACTTGGGCAAGAGCGCCTGGCGTCCCGTTGAGTTCATCCCTGTCGCTGAGGAGATAAGCAACATATGGCTAACGCAGGCAGGCATCTGCTTCGAAACAGAAATTGTACAGCACGACCGGCCTACGGAAACTGGATTTGACGTCTGGTTTTCCCCGCGAATCGAAGAACAACCTGAATATAATGGCTTGTTCAAGGGAGAGCAGGACATGCATGTCCGCGATGTGCCTATTCTCGGTGCCGCGAAACATCCGGCACGTTCGTCAACAGCGCGAACCGCAGCGCACGAAATAGGGCATGCACTCGGCCTGCGCCACCGGCAGGACTCTGATGATAACCTTATGCGGTCAAAGACTTACGGATGGCTGCTCAATAAGGAGGAAGTCCGGCGGGCGCGGAAATCTGCCCTGCGCAAGGCACTGCCCGATCTGGAACCTCAGCGTTGCAGGGTTACTATTCAATACGAATAAACCTGGGGAGCAACAGGTCGGTGAAGGCGAAGTTGCTGAGCCGAAAAAGCCGTTTCTGGAGAGCGCATCTGACCGACCGATGAACTCTCCAGAAACGGACACTCTAAATGCAGAAACAGAACGATTCGTAATGAACCCGGAATTGACAATGCAATCGATCCAAAGCGCTCACAGCACGTCGGGACACACAACAGCGCGGATGTATTCGGCGAAGATGCGCTTACAGGGAGGCAAGTGCCAGGCGAATACCTCAAAAGACGGCTGGATGCCGTCCGAGAATGAGCGGCGTTGCACGTTCTGACTGGCTAATGACAATTTTGGGATGAATAAAGAAGGTTTTTTTGTTAAATGGTGCGAACGGGGAGAGTCGAACTCCCACGCCTTGCGGCGCCAGATCCTAAGTCTGGTGCGTCTGCCAGTTCCGCCACGCTCGCGAGTGGCTATTTTAAGCCATTTGGGCCGTTTGCGACAACCTCCTTTTTTTCCATTGTGGCAGTATTGTGGCAATCGTCCAAAGTGCCTATTGCGGCTCTTAGCAGGCTGCTGAAAAACTCTTGATGCAAAATGCACTGCCAAAAACGACTCTCTCAGAGGCTCAAGAATCGAAAAACTCGGGTCAATCCATGTCAGAACATCCCCCGAAATTGACCCTGCTGAGCCGCAGAGGGACT
>DATIKF010000352.1:0-70151 GCA_035477855.1 Dissulfurispiraceae bacterium | reverse complement strand
AGTCCCTCTGCGGCTCAGCAGGGTCAATTTCGGGGGATGTTCTGACATGGATTGACCCGAGTTTTTCGATTCTTGAGCCTCTGAGAGAGTCGTTTTTGGCAGTGCATTTTGCATCAAGAGTTTTTCAGCAGCCTGCTAATGATACGTTCTCCGGGGAAATCTGCTTGCGCAAAACTTCATCCTCGAGCACCCTGAGCAGACGATCTGCAAGAGCACCCGCGTTTCGGCACGGCACAAGAAAACCGTTCTCCCCGTCAGATATCCATTCTCTCAGTGATGGCAAATCGCTCACGATGGGAACAGCCCCGCAAGCCATGCCTTCCAAAATCGACATTGGCGTTCCGTCAAACGATGGCACAGAGACTACAACATCAGCCATCCTGTAAAGGTCTGGGAGCAACGAATAGTCCATGTCTCCGACAAGCCTCACGTGGGCTTCCACACCATACTGCCTGGCTTTTTCAAGATAATCATTGATTTCATTGCTTGTCTTTCTGTAATGCTTCTGAATAAGGACAACATCCGGCGTTTTCTGTACAACAGATGCAAAAGCTTGCAAAACAATATCCTGATTGTAGATTTGATCAAGATTGCGAGGACTGTAAATTATTCTTTTCCCTGCAATCTGCAATTGCTCAACAACAGATTGATTCGCTGGACCCGGCTTGAATACGGATGTGTCAACACCCCATTGCACCACCTCAACCCTTTCACGCTTGACACCGAGCTTTTCAACCTCTTTTTTCAGATCAACGGAGTCGACGGTGACAATATCTGCTCCCGTGAGGCCAAGGCGAATTGCGTACTGACCCTCGCAAGAAAACTCGTGCAACCGGTAAATATCGGAACCCCAGGCTGTTACAACGTATGGCTTAATTCCTGCCAAAGCCGGCAGCGCACCGAATGATGCCCAATGCGCATGCACGATATCGGCACGGAAGATCTTGGCGTATATCTTAAGTTCCTGGGCCTGGAGGCGCAAGCCATAACGTTTTGTGCGCAATTGATAAACAGTCGAGCCCGGTATTCGCCCCTTCTGTGTCGACAACACCCTTGTCTTATGCCCGGCGTTCGTAAAATAGCTTACCCATCTGCTCAGATGAACATGATCAGCCCATCCGACATACAAAATTCTCACTATGAAACAGCCCCCATCGCATCGCGCAGTGCATCAACAACAATATCCACCTGATTTTCGGACATGGCTGGATAGAGCGGAAGGGTCAGCAACCTGTTAGTGAGAGAATCAGTCACGTCAAGCCCGCACACAGTGCCTTTCGCTCGATAGGCCGAAAAAGTATGGATCGGGCGATAGTGGATACTTGTCTGTATCCCCTGATCTTTCATCTTTTGCATAATGACCGCTCGATCAATCCCCTCGTTGAGCACTACTGCCATAATGTGACATGCCGAAGCTTCAATATCCCTCCGCTTATCAAAAGCCGGACTCACCCCATCAATATTTCCAAGCTGCTCAAAATACCTGTTCATAAAAAGCCTTCTGCGCTTGTTCTTTGCCTCCAGCTTCTTCAGCTGCACTCTTCCCAATGCTGCATTTAGCTCTGCAGAACGGTAATTGAATCCACAATCAACCACGTCGTAGCTGAATGCATGCCCCCGGTGACGGTCAAGTGTGCCGGTTGTCATCCCATGAGAACGCAGCACCCGGAATCGTTCTGCAAGATCGTCCCGGTTCGTTACGAGCATGCCGCCCTCACCCGTAGATAAATTCTTGTTTGAAAAAAAACTGAAGCAGCCGACATCCCCGATAGTCCCGGTCATGCGCCCGTCAAAGCGTCCGCCCGCAGAATGAGCGCAATCTTCAACGACATAAAGATTGCGCTCGCGAGCGATCTTCATGATCTCATCCATGGCACAGGCAAACCCGCCATAATGCATGACCGCAATACCTTTCGTATGCTCGCTAAGCTGCGCGACTATTTCTTCCGGAGAGACAGTCAGATCATCAGTGCTGACAACATCAGCAAAAATGGGAGTAGCCCCTGTCTGCACAATAGAATTCGCTGTGGCCACAAATGTTAATGCAGGACTAATGATTTCATCCCCGCGGCAAATTCCAAAGACATGATGAGCAAGATGCAACGCTGCAGTACAGTTGCTTACCATGAAGGCATGCTTCACACCAAGATACGCGGCAAATTCCTGCTCAAACATGCGCGTTTCATCTCCCATCGTCAGCCAGCCTGACTTGATAACACGCGTAACCGCTTCGAGCTCTTCTTCTCCCAAATCGGTCGCAAAAAGAGGGACTGCCCAGCTCATGCCTGCCCTCCGGGGAGAAACAGTTCTTTCTTGAGCTCAAACTCATTGATAGCTTTCTCATAATCATCGGGACGTCCGATATCGAGCCAGTATCCGGAGAATGGATACGATGCTACTTTCTTCCCATCAAGAATCAGCTGTTTGACAAGATCAGGAAAGTCGAAATACTTCCCTTGTTCGATATACTTCAGGATAAACGGATCGTTTCGAACGATACCATGTGTCCAAAGGCCGGCAAATAAGTGGCAATATCTCTTTGTATTAGTCCAATAATCCGCACAACAAAGGTTATTATCAGGCGCCTGATCATTCTCAGTTTATCTGCAACTACCGGATTTCAAGATACGCAACAAACACGCTTCCCTCACCATGCCGTCTTTCGAGGGAGCAAAGTGAAAGATAAAACCTGACCTTTCATAAAACACTCACCGCTGAGTCTTTGATGATAAGATTTCAACAATTCTCTCCGCTGCATTCCCATCCCACAGTTCCGGCAGCCTGTCAGGCTTCTGCCAGTTGGTGAAAATATGGCCGGCTATTTTGAGAATAGCTTCCGGCTCTACTCCGGCAAGGTGATTGGTACCGTCAGTGACGGTGACGGGGCGCTCGGTATTGTTACGCAAAGTAACACACGGCACACCAAGAACGGTTGTCTCTTCCTGAATGCCGCCGGAGTCGGTCAGCACAATACGGGCCTCTGACATCAGCTTGAGGAAGTCTATATATCCGAGCGGTTCTACAAAGTGGATCGCGTCGGAGCAGGGAATCTGCCACTCGGCAAGACGTTTTTTTGTGCGGGGATGCACCGGAAAGATGACCGGCACGGTTCGGGCGACTTCGTTCAGGACGGACATAATGCCGCTGAATGTTGCCTGATCGTCCACATTGGACGGGCGGTGCAGGGTGACGACAGCGTAGTGCTGTGACGTAAGCTGTAGGTTGGTCAAAATCTGCGATTGGGCCGCCCTCTCACGATGGGTGAGCAGGGTGTCGATCATGACATTGCCGACAAAATGAATCTGCTCTTGTGCAACACCAACACGGAGCAGGTTTTCATTGCCGGTCGCTTCGGTGGTAAACAGAATGTCCGATATGGAGTCGGTCAGAATGCGATTGATCTCCTCCGGCATCTCCATGTCGAAACTTCTGAGGCCTGCCTCAACATGAATGACTTTTATGCCGAGTTTTTTTGCGACGAGGGCGCAGGCGATGGTTGAGTTTACGTCGCCCACGACCAGCACGTAGTCGGGTTTCTCTTTGAGAACAACCGGCTCGAAGCTCTTCATTATTTCGGCAGTCTGCACAGCATGGCTGGCGGAACCGACTTCGAGGTTATACTGCGGCATGGGAATAGCCAGTTCGTCGAAGAAAAGTTTGGACATCTTTTCGTCGTAGTGCTGACCGGTATGCACCAGCACATGGTCGATAAACGGACGTTTGCCGCCGGTGTTATGCGCTTCAATCGCCGCGCTGATCGGCGCGATTTTCATGAAGTTGGGCCGGGCCCCGGCAATGGAGAGTATTTTCAGCACATCGGTCATTCGCTTCCTCCCTTATACGCGGCCTGCCAGGTTGCTGCTGAGTTTCCACTGAGCCATTTCCAGCATCCCGCAACCGCGGCAGTATTCAGCACGGCAAAAAAATAGATGAAGCTGATTCCCTTTGTCTTTTGAAGAGCGGGACAGAGCGCCGCTGCGCCTGCCAATGCATAGCACCCGAGTTGCACAAAGAGAGCTCCCTGGTAAACAGTCGCCGGCAGAAGTGCTGAACTTGCCAGCAGGCACATGAGCCAGAAAGGCACTTTTACCCGGAAGATTTTATGGCTCATAAAGCGCACCCATGCCGGGTTCATGCCGGGCACCATAAGCCACGGTGAAAGGCTGAGAAGCTGCCAGTTGCCGGTAAGCGTTCTGACCTTCCGCTTCCACTCCTGCCCCGCGTCTTTGGAAACGAGATCATGCGCGAGGGCGGATGAATCGAAAACCACCCGGTAACCCTGACGAACTATGTTCATCGGGGTGAGCACGTCGTCCAAAATGGTACCCGCAGGAAGGGGTTTGTAGAGAACACGCCGGATAGCATAGATACATCCTGACGCGCCGATGACCGAGCCGGTATCGCTTTCCATGCGGCGAACCGCTTTTTCATACTTCCAGTAGGCGCCCATTTCGACACGAACGGTGCTGTCCGGACTATTGAGAAAAACCAGCTCGCCCCCGGCACAGCCGACGGCAGGATCGGCAAAATTGGCTGCCAGTTCGCGGATGACCATGGGATCAAACTGCTGCCGCGCATCGGCAAACACGATAATCTCGCCGCCCGCCGCCGCGACGCCGGCGTTGACCGCTATGGCCTTCCCTGCCGACTGCGCCAACCTGATGAGCTTCACGCGCCTGTCTGCAAACGATTCGGCCAGCGCGTCGGTGCCGTCGTCTGA
Organism: Dissulfurispiraceae bacterium; assembly: GCA_035477855.1. Lineage (GTDB taxonomy): Bacteria > Nitrospirota > Thermodesulfovibrionia > Thermodesulfovibrionales > Dissulfurispiraceae > JAAYUK01. The sequence continues at coordinate 65,431 of DATIKF010000352.1, read as the reverse complement.
CCCGTCAGATACAACAATGATCTCCATGTTTTCTGCCGGATAGTCCTGTTCGCAGATATTCCGGAGTCGCGCTGCAATTCGGTCCGCCTCGTTGCGTACTGCAAGCACAACAGAAACGGACGGCTGTATCGGGCTTTTCATGACCGGTTTCTTTTTCAGTTTTGCGAGCGCCATAAGCAGCAGCGGATACCCGGTGTAGGTATACAGAATGAGTGCAGCGGAAAGCCAGAAGACCAGTTCAATCATTAATAAAAAAAGGGTTCCATGATTCAGGGGCAAAGAAGACTACAGACAACGGACATCAGGCATGAAGCGCACAAAACCGGTTTTGAATAACAAGCGCTTTTTCTGCACACTGCCGGGAATGAAATATTGCCGTATCAAAAACAGGTCCGTCACCCATTGCAAGTTTCTTGCCGACGGCAGAAAGCAGTGCGCCGAATCCTGAACAACTCAGCGCCGTAATGTATGAGCAAAGCGGGTTAGAAATTAGCCGTGGCGCTCACGACAAAGCGGTTGTTGTGATAATTGTCTGTGGTTGTTTCGGGAGTGCTAAGGTTGGTAAACCTATAGTTCGCAGTCATCGATACCTTCTGCGTCAGCGCGTAGGTCAGTGGCAGGGAGACCAGGAATCGCTTCGTATTGGATTCCAAGCCGAGTTTGCGCTCAATCCTTTCGAGTCCCACATCACACCCGGCAGTCATGAGCGGAGTGAGTTCGTATTTCAACCCGGCACGGGCGCCGTACGTCTGGGTGTCAAGCCGGTTGACTTCCGTCCGGTAGTTCTTGTTCAGATAAATACCGCCCGTCAGCAACGTGCGCGGAAAGGTCTTCTGAATATTCAGCGCATAGGCATTTACACGACTCGGGGTCGAGTCCGGATTGTCCTGGAATTTCTGCTGCGCGGTCAGCATGACCACAAGGGTGCCGAATGAATGCGTCAGCCCGCCGGACAGGAAAATGTTGCTGTTGGATCTGCCGTTGCCGTAGTCGACCCAGGTATTCCCGATCGCAACAGAGATAGATGAATCCTTTGCATACATGTATTTCGGGCCGAAGCTCACTTCATGGCGCCAGAAGTCGAAGGTGGGCGCCTCTCCCCGGGTAATGGTGTAATTGCCGTTAAAAAGCAGGTTGCTCATGGCCTCGTACTGCGCCTGCAGATAGCCGACATGATCGCGCTTGGGGATTGAAGCAGCGTCTTTATACCAGATGTCGATAAATTTGTATCCGGCGGTAAGCGTCAGCAGCGAAGACGGCCTGAGAATAAAGTACGGATGTACGGTAAAAGTATTGCTGTCGGTCTGGTTGACGAACGAGCTTTCCTGTGTGTAGTCGCGGGACGTATCGAGGGAAACGCGCTGGTAGACATCGCTGATTTCAAGGTAGAGGGTGTCTTTGAGCACCTGCAGGCGGGTGATGGCATTCAGCGAAAACGGGTTGTCGCTCTGTTTCGTGTTTTTTGCATATATGCGCTGGGTGTAAGCAGCTGCGACATCCGCAAGAAACACCGGGTCGTTCAGCGTGAAACGGAGCCCCGGCGTAATGCCGGTAATGAAGTCATCACGGCGATCTGTTCGCGAGAGAAAAATATTGTCATTGTATTCCTGAGAAAGCGAGAGCGAAGGCTGCAGCTTGTAGTCGGCAGCCGTTGCGGCTCCTGGGCGATCCGTCAACCACATCATGCAAATCATGAGCGCGAGTAATGCAAGTCCCTTATAATTCATACTGTTCAATAATATCCTCACCGTTCTCTGATTTTCAACACTTTTTTTACTGCTCCGCCCTCTCAGTCACAAAATGAGACCGAGAAGAATCAATATCGGACACTCTGCACGTCACAGACCAGGCGGTTCGGGGGAGGCAGGATTCACTATGAATAGGATTCCAGCGTTCAGAATCCCCTCGTTGCTGCGCTTCGGGGGTTTCGGTCAGATCAATCTGCAACCCCTTTTCCCCCTTGAATCCCCTGTCCCTTTTTCTTTAACCGAACAGCCGTTTCATGAACGACTCTTTTTTCACTTCAGGCAGAGCGGCGCGCTGCTGTTCAACTGCCGGCTGCGGCTTCGTCCGCTCTTCTTTCAGTGCAGCGATGGCCCGATGCAGTTCAGCGAGTGCAGGCTCGATCTGAGTGGACTGCCAGCGCACGTTCTGCTCAAGCATCTCGAGACGTTGCTCTATCACTGGTGACGGGGCCGGTTCCGGAATCGCCTGTTTCGCTTTCTCAAGCCGGTTAAAACGCATGTTGATATAGTTCATGATCGTTTGCACCGACCCGCCTTCAGCTCCGGCTTTTTTTGAATCCTGAGCTTCTTCCCCGTTGCCGGATACCGCAACTTCGGGCAGAGGGTGTTCCTGATCGACTCCCCAGCACCGGTTTTCGATATCCATATCCTGTGCAACGTCCTTCACCATGCCGGCGGTTATTTCCCGCGTCTGATCGACAAAAGCGGCCAGCAGCAGAAAGTCGCACATGGTATTGATGAGACGCGGAATGCCCCGGGAATGTTCATAGACAAGCTGGATGGCTTCATCGGCAAACGCAACACAGGTGCGGTTTCCTGCACGATCGAGGCGGTGGTAAATATACTCTTCAACCTCTTCGCGGGTAAGCGGATAGAGGTGGCACGAAATACTGATGCGTTGCTGTAGCTGCCGGAGTTCGGGCCGGGTCAGGATGCTCCGCAGCTCCGGCTGCCCGACGAGAATAATCTGCAGGAGCTTCGTCTTTCCGGTCTCAAGATTGGAGAGCATGCGCAGGTCTTCGAGCAATTCGGTGCTGAGGTTCTGCGCTTCGTCGATAATCACGATAGCATGGCTGCCGGTCGCAAACCGCTGGATCAGAAACTCGTACAGCTCCCGGAGCAGCTGCACCTTGTCTTTTCCCTGCGAGACAATCCCGAACTCATCGTTGATCATGGCGAGAAGCTGCTCAAACGTTACGCGGGTGTTGAAAATGCGGGCAATCGAGACGGAGCGGTTGAGCGACTTGAGCATGGTCTGAATGAGCATCGTCTTGCCGGAGCCGACCTCGCCGGTCAGCAGAACAAATCCGAGGCGCTCCTTGATGCCGTAATCCAGATATGCGATAGCGCGTTTGTGCGTTTTGCTCGGATACAGATAATCAGGGTCGGGGACCAGCTCAAACGGCTTGTTGTGAAGACGGAAGAACTCGGTATACACGCCTATGCTTCCCTCGCCGCGTTGCCTTGGGTGTAGTAATAATACCCGTGCTGCGGGCCGAGATTTTCAGGCGATACGTTGCTGAAGACAAACCCAAGAATACGGCGGTCATGCAGAAGCTCCAGGGAATCCCGCACACTGCGTTCCGGCACCACCCCTTCGGCAACGACAAAAACGATGCCGTCGACGAGAGAGGCGAGATTGCGGGTCTCTGCCACCGGCAGAACGGGCGGGGCGTCGATTATCACATAGCGATCGCTGTAGCGGTTCTTGATCTCATTGAACAGCACTTTCATCTTCTGGGAAGCAAGAAGCTCCGTCGGGTTTGGCACGGCACGACCGGAGGGCAGCAGCGTGAGCTTGCCGATTGTCGTCTTTATGAGGACTTTGCCCATGTCGATCCCGTCGACCAGGCAGTCGGTCAGACCGGGGCGTTCACCAATATGCAGGTATTGTTGAAGGGACGGACGCCGGAGATCCGCATCGATAAAGAGGACGGTATTGTCAAACTCCTGGGCAAGGGCGATGGCCAGATTAATGGCGGTAATACTCTTGCCCTCTCCGCCGCCGGCGCTCGTCACCATCACGGTGTTGCCGTTGTCATGACGGCTAAGCTCTCTGATGATCATGGTTTTCAGCTTGCGGAATTCCTCGGCGAAAACATTCCTGTCGGAGTCGTTCGTGATAATATACGGACTGGTAATTTCTACAGCCTGCGCTCCTGACGGATCATACTCCGGCAGCCGGGCTGCGAAAGGTTCGGCAACACCGGCCGCGCTCTCGCCTTTCCGCATCTGCATCGCCTTCTGAAGTGCCTCTTCTATTCTGCTCATGTTTTGTTATTCCGAACCTTTCTTATAGTACTTTCCTGACCATGCCCTTGATGTCGGCAAGTCCGAAGTTCATCTGATCAAGCGTAAAATCAATCGGCGAATATCCGACAGCTTCGAGTATCAGCATGACGCAGAGGAAAACGCCGAAAACCACGGAGAGCTGATAGACCCGGAGATCTTTTTTTCGCTGCGCTTCAAGATCAGCGGCAAGCACCACACGCGGAATTATCGCAAGTACCGGAAGGCCGAAGGACTTCAGGGTATCGACCGACCGGACAGATGAATTCATCTGGTCGCGGAGGACAATGATTCCCACCCCCCCGACAATGCCGGACGCAATCCCGAGCAGAATGATAATAACGCGATTCGGACTTGCAGGTTTGTCGGACGGAATAGCCGGGTCGATGATGCGGAACGTAGCGGATTTATCCTGTATCTGCATCTGCTTGGAGAGCTCCGACTTGTTCAGACGCCCGGCAAGCTCATCCAGAGTGGTTTTAAACGACTCGCGCTCACGGTCAAGCGCAATAAGCTTCGCCTTGTCTTCAGGCAAGAGCCCGCGCAGTGAATACCTGCGGCCATCCCTGCCGGCGGTTGTTTCCTCAAGGGAGCCGCTGACCGATGCCCCTGCTTCGCTCACCAGGAAGCGCTCGGAACTCGGCCGCGTCTTCATCTCGGCAATCTCTGCCTTCAGCCTGACTATGTCGGGATGGGTGTCGGTATACCGGAGCTGAAGATCGGATAGCCTGGATTCAAGGATCTGGGCCTTGTCCCTGACGGTACCCGAACGCCGTTCTCCCTGCCCGGCGGCGCGGACTCCCTTCTCCTGCACAAAAGCGGCAAGTTCGGTCTCAGCCTTGTCGAGCTTTTCCTTGAAATGCGCGATCTGCTCATCCATGAACCGTGTTGCGCCAAATGACTCTTCTCGCTTGGACGCAACATTCTCTTCAACATAGCGCCGGATAAGCATATTCACAAAGTCGCTCGCAACCTTCGGGTTTGAGCCCTTGTACGAGACGGTAAAAAGATCTGTCTCTCTCCTGTCTTCCTTGGTTTTGACTATTGTTCCCTTCTGGAACTCAAGGACAAGCTCATCGGTCTTCCGCGTATCCGCCTTGTTCGGGTTGAGGTCCAGGTCCTCGACTACCTTGGCAAGCAGCGTGCGGCTGAGCATGGTGTATTGAAGCACCCGCAGACGGTCTTCCATGGACGGGGTAATCGCCATGCCCTTGATAAGGTCGCTGATGACACTGCGTTCGATAAAGACGGTGCTTTTGGCTTCATATTTTCTCGGAATGACGAAGCTCACCACCAGAAAGAGCGACATAATCGCGATGGCGGTCGCTGCAAACAGACGCTTGTTCTGCGCCAGCAGCAGCAGGTTCCGCCTGATGTTCAATTGTTCGTTCGGCTCCATACTGCACTCCCCCTAAAAAAGCCCTTCCCTGACAACGACATAGTCGCCCGGCTGCAGCTTCAGATTCTGGCTCAAATCGCCGTTCCTGACAAGATCTTTCAGCCGTACATTCAGAGTTGTTTCCTTGCCGTTCTCTGTCCTCATGATGACCGTGCTGTTCTCACGTGCGAATTTGGAAAACCCGCCCGCCTCGAGAATCGCTTCCATGACCGTCATGTTTTCACGCCAGACAATCGGCTTGACGCTGTTGACCGAGCCGACCACATAAACATTTTTGTCCTGCAGCGGCGGGATGAAGAGGCTGTCATTCACTTCGATAACAATGTCTTCGGCTACATCACCCTGTATGAAAAGCTTGTAAAGATTTTCCTTTATCTTTTTTCCGTCCCTCAGGACATACGAACGCCTCAGGTCGGCAACCCTTACGTCATCGACCATGCAGAGCAGCTGCAGCAACGTGGTGCGTCTGTCGAGGTTGTAGACTCCCGGCTTTATCCCGTTGCCGAAGATATAGACGCGGTTGTTGGTGACGCCCTCAACACTGACGGTGACGGTCGGGTTCTTCACCAGGGTTGCCATTTTTGCATTCAGTGTTTCGCCAAGCGCCGGCGGCGTCATGCCTGCCGCAGCCACGTCGCCGACCGCCGGCATGGTTATTTTGCCGTCAGGTCTTACCTTTACAAGAGCAGAGAGCTCCTGGTTCCCCCATACTGCGATTTTCAGGGTGTCGCCCTCACCGATGACATAGTCTCCGCAGAACGCCATCCCCGGCACCATCAGCAGCAGCAAAGCCAGCATCAAACTCACTTTTGTTCCCACGCGTCTCCTCCTTTATATAGAACCATTGTAGAGAACCGGAAATCAGAACCCTTTCTTTAATCTACCGGCTTCCCCGACCAAATAATACCACTCGAATCGTCTGAAGCACAATCATCATATCAAACAATACGCTGATATGCTTTATGTAATACAGATCATAACTCAATTTTTCATAGGCATCTTCAACTGATGCGCCATACGCATAAGAAACCTGCGCCCAACCCGTAATCCCCGGCTTGACGGTGTGGCGCTTGGCATAATACGGAATCGCATTGGCAAGTTCGTTGACAAACTCGGGCCGCTCAGGCCGCGGCCCGACAAAGCTCATCTCGCCACGCAGCACGTTCCAGAGCTGAGGGAGTTCATCCAGTCTGGACTTCCTGAGGAACCGGCCGACCCTGGTGCACCTCGGATCGTCTTTCTTGGCCCAGACCGCACCAGAAAGTTTCTCGGCATCCGTGCGCATCGTGCGGAATTTCAGCACAATAAACTGCCGCGCCCCCTCGCCGACACGTTTCTGCCCGAACAGCACCGGGCCGGATGAGTCCAGCTTCACAAGAAGGGCAATAAGCGGGAGCAACGGCAAGACGATCACAAGCAGACCAAGCGCACAGCATATATCGACAATGCGCTTGAAAAACTTTCTCGTATGGTTCACACGGAACCCGTCGGAGTATATGAGGGCGCTCGGCACGAGGTGATCTATCATCAGTTTGCCGTTCATCATCTCGAAAAAGGTAGCCGCATCCATGACATCGATGCCGCTCATCTTGCACTCCAGCAGTTCTTTTACCGGAATCCTGCCACGGCGGTCGCTCACCGCAACGACAATTTTGTTGGCATTTTTTTGCTCTGCGATGCTGCAGATCATGGCACTGCTGCCGACAATCTCCTCGTCGGAAATAACCCGCCCTTCTGAACCGCACTCTACAAAGCCGACAAAATAGTATTTGTGATTGCGGCTGTTGATGAGATTCCCGATTTTCCGCGCCAGGCGGCCGGTGCCGACCACAAGAATTCTCTGGGAAAACTCCGGCGCATACGTGAAGCGGGCAAACAGGACATGCCAGCCAAACTGACCCACTCCAAAAAACAACAGCGCGCTGAAAAGAGTCAGTCGCCCGAAAATGAACTGAGGCAGGAGAAAGCTAATCGTCGCAAATACGACAAAGGAAACAAACAGGGACTTTGTGACACGCCGGAAGATATGTTTTGCGTCATAGTTCACCTCCGGAACATACAGCTCAAACAGGTACGCATTGAACGCAAGAACGATCAGCCAGAAAGAGATCGACAAGCCGTCCCGGACGTCCAACGGATTGAGAAAACCGTTTCCAGCTAAACTGACCGAATAGAGAATGATGGCCGCAAGAAAAATATCTCCGGCGAGGAGAACCAGGGACGCTCGCGGTATCGATCTGCGAAATGGCATAGGCTCAGCTCCTTTGCAACCGCTCCAGTAAAGCTCGTGCATCCTTTGCTTCCGGGAAATCTCCGGCCTTGACGGCAGCTTCAAGCGAAGCTATCGCCTTGCCCTTCTGTCCCGTTGCGGCATATAGCATGCCGGCATGGTAGAGCACCGACGGATTTTTTGGCAACAATTCGACCGCCTTTTCAATGAGCGGCCTGGCATCTTCATATCGTCCGCTTTTGATGTAGATGTACCCGAGCGTATCCATCAGGGCCGGATCGTTCGGTGCGATACGCAGCGCCTCCGTAGCCAGCTTGACCGCCTCATCCTTGTTGCCCCCGCCCGACGCAAGCAGAAAGGCAAGATTGTTCAGGGCAGGAACATAACGAGGGTCAGTCCGGAGTACAGCGCGGTAGCCCTTTTCGGCCTCTTTGCGGTTGCCGGAAAGATCATGCAGCGAAGCCTGCCCAAACCGGGCCGGCATGTTTTGAGGGTTGACCTTGACGGCCTCGGCATACGCGCTGTGCGCTGCCGGATAATCATGTTTCTTCGCATACAGCGCAGCGAGCACCATGCGGGCGCCGTCGTTTTTCGGTTCCGCGGAAACACCTTTTTTTGCAGAGTCGATTGCAGCAACAAGATCGTTCTGGCTCTCATGCACCCCGGCAAGCAGCACATAGCCTGCTGCTTGCGTCGGCCGCTGGGTGATAATGCGCCGCGCAAAATCAGCGGCACGAGGATAATCCTTTTTCAGCACAGCGACTCGCACCATCTCTGCCTGCAGATCCAATCGGTCGGGCTTGGCCTTCAGCGCTGCTTCCAGTTTGCCGAGCGCAGCTGCATGGTCACCCGCTGCGATCTGCGTGTTGACTATGAACGACAGGGCACGATTCGCATCGACAGCTTCGGCCGCCTCGAACGTCTTGAGCGCCTCCTTGAATTTCTTTTCACCGAGATAAATGCGCCCCTTCATTTCATATAGCGCAAATTCCTTTGTATTCGCCTTGATGCTGTCATCCAGGGCGGAAATCGCCCGATCGGGCTGCTGCTTGCGCAGATAATACTCTGCCAGCGCTGCGGCACCGGCCGGTGTTCCGGCTTCCTTTGCCTTCGTATAATAGGAAAGTGCCTCGGTGTCTTTTTTCTGGTGCTCTGCGAGCATGCCGAGACTAAGCAGGGCATTCAGGTTCTTCGGATCTTTCGCAAGAAGCGCCTGATATTCTGCGGCAGCCTTTTCCGGCTGCTTCAGCCGGAGATAATACGACGCAATGTTTATATACGGCTCGGGAAACGCCGGATTCAGCTCCTTGGCCTTCTGGAGATACTTCAGGCCGTCGTCCGGCTTCTTTCCTGTAAACGCAGCGGCTGCCATGGCGTTGTAAAGAAGCGCGTCATCGGCGGTGCCCTTCAGGCCGTCCTTCATCAGTTGCAGTGCCTTTTCATGCTGGTTCTGTCGCATATAATGGGTGAAGAGCATCATGCGGGAATTCAGCAGTTCCGGCGCAAGATTCACAACGGTCTTCAGCTCGTTCTCGGCCTCCTGCACCTTCCCAAGGCTCAGACTGAGCATGCCCTTCTTCATATGAGCATCGGCATAATTGGGCGCAATCTCTATGGCGCGATTGAAGGCGCGCGATGCCTCATTCATCTGCCCTTTGGCCATGTGCGCGCTCGCAAGCACGTTATAGGCGACAGCATTCTTCTCATCCTTTTCGATAGCTTTTTTTACTTCGGCGATGGCGTCGTCGGCACGCCGCTGCTGCAGTAGGACAATAGCAGAGAAGATCCTCGCCTGCACAAGGTTCGGATTCATGTCAAGCGCCTTCTGGAACTGGTTCATCGCCTGCTCCGGCTCATTTTTGTAGAAATGCGCCTGACCGAGGTAAAAATAACCAAGAGGTGACGGCATGGCGCCGACCCCCTTCTGGAGCGGCGCTATGGATTCCCCGTATTTCTTCTGATGAAACAGTGCCAGCCCCTCAATAAGGCTGCCGAGCGCGGATTTCGGCGCCTTCTCCAGAAGCTGCCGGCCGAGGGCCAATGCCTGATCTGTCTGTCCGCGGCTCAGGTATATCATTGCCTTCCGGTAGGCTGCTTCGGAGTCTGTCGGGTTGTTCGCCAGAATCTGATCGTACGTTTTCAGTGCCTCATCAGGCTTGTTTTCAGCCAGATGCAGCTGGCCGAGCAGATAGAGCGCCTTTGTCTTGCCGGGCGATTTTTCAAGGACGGCAGCTATCTGGGTCTTTGCGTCGGCCATGCGACCGGCGCTTGCATACACTTGCGCCAGCGACAGTCCCGCATCCGATTTCGGGTCATTCATGGCCACGGCTTTCCTGAGCAGCGTTATTGCTTCGTCAAAATTGTTCTTTGCGGCGTGAGCGAGTCCGCCAGTCTCCAAGGCGTCGGCAGATTCATTCATGTATGGCGTTGCTTCCCGGATGGCGTCGTCGGGCTTGCCCATCAACAACAGGACGCGCGCAAGCTCAATACGTGCGTCTTTCAGGGCTGGATTCTGCAGCAGAACTTTCTGCAGCTCCTTGTCGGCAGCTTCAACCTTCCCGTTTTTGACATAGGCGCGTGCCAGCTGAAAACGTGCGTCAACAAAATTGCTGTCTTTTTCGAGTGCGTTTTTGAGGGCGACAATTGCACCTCCGGGGTTGTTTTCATTCAGCAGCCGCACCCCTTCGGCGTACAACTCTTCCTTGGTTTTGCCGGAGCACCCTGAAAGGAGAGCAACGGTGAATAACAGAATCAATACTTTGTTGAGCATGATGCTTTCAAACCTCCCGCTTTAGTCGAATAGAATTTCGCCGTTGGATCGAAACGAACCGCTGACCGCCTGTCGCGCGAGAATGCGAAAACGGCGAAAGTCGAGCGGCTTTACCATAAAACAGATATTGCGGAAATGTGAAAGAGCCTGCATAATCTCGCGATGCATGCAGTCGAGAAGAATAATAGTCGGAACCTCGGCCTCTCTGAGCGTTTCCAGAACGAAGGGGGCAGCCTGATAACTCATCACAACCAGTCCGATGCCGCTGTTGCAGCGCCTGCCGAGGGCGATACGCCGGGAAAGGTCCCCAGCATCGGGCGCCACTATTTCGACAGTATGGCCGTCCAGTTCAAAAAGAGCCGCACATGCCTGCGAAAAAGCACCGTCATTAATGATAACTATCTGCGCCATCAGGAAACCTCGGGGAAAATGCCTGCACATGCAGTGATGAGCACGGCAATCATTTTTTCTTTCGATCGATCAGTTAATACCAAAACGACAAACAGAATCATTAAAGTACCAAGAATTGTGCCTGATAGAATATTGTTGCTGAATCATGCTGATTTTGTTGCAGGTTTTCTTATAAAGCTCAGAGGAGTGTGCGCTTGATTCACCTAAACTCTGAACAAGCGTAACCAAAAGATACAATAATTAATTTTATGAGCAGGAAGGTGACTCTAAAAGAAACAATTAAAGGAAAGAACCGAGAAAAATCAGAGGGGCCTTCGTTGTAACCTTATGATGAACTGCTTCGAAAGTGTCCGTCGATTTAAAATATGCCACCCGGCATGAGTCTTCAGGAATTGAGAGCGCACTGCAAGGGATCGTCGGCGCAAGGCCCCTGCATCGGGGCCTCCTGCCCGGCCGCTGCCCCGGTCCCGCCCGCCTCGACCGAATAGTCCTCAATTTTTTTGTAGAGGGCCTTGCGTGATATGCCGAGCAGGCGGGCAGCCTCTGACTTGTTTCCTTCGGAACGCTCCAGAGCTTCAATGATTGCCTCTTTTTCGAGGTCACGAAGACGCAAGGTTTTCCGCTGGGCAGGCTCTGCCTGCCATCCCCCCTCAATCAGCTCATTAGGTAGATCGCGTAGCTCTATCTGCCTGCCCCGCGCGACGATGACAGCCCGCTCCACGGCATTCTTCAACTGACGCACGTTGCCGGGCCACGAAAAGCTCCGGAAAAGGTCAAGCACCTCATGGGAGAAGGTAAGGACACGGTTCTCCCGTGCGCACATCTCGCGCAAAAAAAGAGCCGCGAACAATGGAATGTCATGCTTTCGCATCCGCAAAGGTGGAACGTCTATATGAATGACATTGACGCGGTAATAGATATCCTCGCGGAAGGTGCCGTTTGCAACAGCCAGCGCAAGGTCACGGTTGGATGCGCAGATAAGACGAAAATCCACCTGAACGGCGCGATTGCTGCCGAGCGGTTGGACGACCCGATCATGCAACACCCTCAGGAGTTTTGCCTGCACATCAATGCCCAGTTCGCCTACCTCGTCGAGAAAAAGCGTGCCGCCAGACGCTTCGACAAATTTGCCGATGCGCCTGCTCACAGCACCCGTAAAAGCGCCCTTCTCATACCCGAACAGCTCGGCTTCTATGAGGCTGTGCGGAACCGCCGCGCAGTTCACCGCTATAAAAGGTGCGTAGGCTCGGTTACTCGAATAATGCAGAGCCTGGGCGACCATATCCTTGCCGCTTCCCGTTTCACCCGATATGAGAACACTGCCCTGCGAATTCCTGACCGCATCGATGACGTCGCGCACCTTCTTCATTGCAGGGCCGTCCCAAATCATCTGAACTCCGGGCCCGGCAGACATCTTGTCCCGCTGGAGCCGGGAAATCTCACGTTTCAGGTGACGGCGCTCGACCGCAAGTGCAAGGATGTTTCTGAGCTGCACATAGTCCGGCGGTTTTATAAAATAATAAAATGCCCCCTGCGTAATGGCATCCACCGCGGACTGGACTGAACCGTACGCGGTCAGCAGAATGACCGGAATGTCGGGACGATGCTCACGGCAATAAGACAGCAGGGAAAACCCGTCGCGCCCCGGCAATTTAATGTCTGAAATGATCGCGTCAGGTTCGGCGTGGTGCAGGACGCGAACCGCCTGGTCACCGTCTACCGCGCATGCAATCCCGTAGCCGGCTTCACGCAGCAGTGCCTCGAGTACCCTCAGCGATGATGCATCATCCTCTACGAGAAGCACTGTACCGCGACTGTCAGGCGTCATGAACAGGAAACTCCTTCCGGTGACACAGTGGGAAGCAACAGACGCACCACCGTGCCGACCCCCTCGGTGCTCTGAATCTGAACCTTCCCGCCGAACGAACGCACTACTTCATGCGTTATAAAGAGTCCGTACCCGCGCCCTTTCGAACGGCGCATGTCAGCGCCGTCATCAGCGCTCCATGCTGCCCCCCTGCCGGAGTCGGCAACCGCTATGACGACATAGGCCTGGCCGTCGATTGTTTCGCTCAGGCTGCTGACAGATAGTGCGTCGCCCGGACTGCTCGCCTCTATCGCATTGTTCACAATGTTCAGGATTGCCTGCTGCAGATGAAACGGATCAACCGTAATGGGCGGGACCGTTCCCGTGTCAAGAGTTATGCTCATGCGCCGCGAACGGACCTGCAGACCAATCATGCCGACCACCGTCTGAAGCAATTCATTCACATCCGTGAGCTGACAATCGGATTCTTCATGCGCCTGCGCGAGAAAGCCCGAGATGAACTGGTTGAGACGATCAATCTCGCTATCCATGATCTGCGTAAATTCCACGAGTCGCTCCTCGCAGGCATACTTTTCCTGAATATATACGAGCGCACCTTTTATGGCATTCAGAGGATTGCGCGTTCCGTGCGCAAGGGTCGAAGCGAGCTTTCGGATATCGACAAGCTTCTGCATGTGCCTGTTTCCGATGAAATTGGGACTGACGGAAACCTGCGCTCCCGTTACGTTGCCGGCTTCGTTAAAGCTCGGCGCAATCGTGATATCAAGCGAGTAAACTCCGCAGAACGACCGGGCAGGATAGCCGTTCAAAATGACCGGGCTGCCGCTCTGCATGGCGTGCAGAACCAGATCTTTTTCGTCGGCAGTAAGCGCTGTGACGTAGTCCGCATAATGCGTGCCGAAGACCAGCTCTTCAGAAGCCATGAAAGCCTGCTCAAAAGCGTGGTCGCAGCCGGTCATGCGAAGCTGTGCGTCGACAGTGAAGCTGTAACGAACCATCATAAATCCTTTAACTGATTCTGTCAGATACTGTGCTTCCCCGTTTTTTCCCCTGGAAAAGCTGCGGAGCAGCTCCGCTATCGTTACGCGACTTTCATGCTGTTTCTGGAGTCAACGTTATTATACTGAATTTTACGTAAATGATGATCATCACCACCAGGCCTTTGTCGCTCCGACGCTTGTCCTGATAAGAATGTTCGGAGTCTTTCCTGCTGTTGCGGCATAGGCTACCTTGACTCCTTATGACAATTTCGGGATAATCATACATGCTTGCCAGAATTTTGCCGTTTGCCATCTATCTGGGATTCATCGGAATCGAGGATCTCGCGCGGCTTCTTGGCGCATCTCCCTCCCTGCTGCTGTTTCTTTATCCGGCGAAAATCTGCGCCGTGGGCGCCGCTCTCTGGCATTACCGTCAGTCCTATGTCGAACTCGCATGGAAAGATCTTGCCCATGCGGGGAACCTCGTGTTCAGCATACTAATCGGGGCCGTCGTTTTTCTGCTCTGGATTCAGATGACCTGGCCGTTTGCGATCTTCGGCACGCTGACCGGCTACGACCCGACCGGCATTCAGGATGGCGCCGCGCGCATGGCAATCATCGCATCACGCCTGTTCGGAGCAGCGGTTATCGTGCCCATTATGGAAGAACTCTTCTGGAGGTCGTTTGTGATCCGGTACATCATGAATCCCGACTTTCTGCGCATCCCGATAGGCGCCTTCTCCTGGGTATCGTTTGCGCTGGTGTCCGTGCTCTTCGGCCTTGAGCACAACCTCTGGCTGGCCGGCATAATGGCAGGCGTTGCGTACAACATCGTCCTCTACCGGACGCGGAGCATCGCGCACTGCATTGTCGCGCATGCGGTAACCAACGGCATGCTCGGCGTTTACGTGGTAGCCACAAACTCCTGGCGCTTCTGGTAGCTTCAATTCTGTAAAACAATTCCCGAAAAAGTCGGTTTTTCTTACACTTTTTTGGCCTCCTCATCCCATCATCTTTACTCACCCCATTGTTTTTTAATGTTTTTAAAAAATGGCACCGTAATTGCATGACTATCTGAAGAAAAACATCCCGATTGGAGGGTTATAATGAAAAAGATGACAACAAACAAAACACAAAATGGAGAGGTGGTGAAAAGAATGAGAAAAATAATTGTTATTGCCGTAGTAATGATGATGCTGGTAATCGGCAGTCAGGCACAAGCGTATACTATTGAGAATAATTGGTCCATGAATCTGAGTACGATCAATCCTGCTTTTAGTGATGCAACCGACATCGATAAACTGATCGTGCAAGGGACAGCAACTCTGACGTTGGCTGGAGCACCGGCTACGGGCATAACGTTTACTGAAGACGCACGCCTGCAAATCGCCTCGTATGTCAAGGAGGGTGCTTTTTTCGCAAGCAACTTTTCCATTGGTTCCAACTTCATGTATATTGAGGCTCTTGGATTGGCAGGCGAAATAACGAGCTTCGGCCCAGGGGGGTATCAGTATATCTTTTATCCCGGCGTTGGAACAATTAAAGTCTACCTCGGAACCGGCAATACTGCTACTGACTTGGTTCTCGCCAGCCTTTCAGTAATTGCGCCGTCAGGCGGAAACGGAATCGTTGTGGACGGCGGCGTAGGTCCGTCAGGCACCACAGGCCTCGATGCATTATTTCTTAGTGCATTGCCGGGACTCTGGACCACAGGAACCGGCTTTGACTTCGGCCCCTATGGTATTGCACTGCTCGATGCGATTAATACTGTAAAAGCAGTTGGGTCGAATCAGCTCGTGTTCACTATTTCCAGCCAAGGCGAAGTAAACACCGTTGTACCTGAACCGTCAACCTTCGTACTCATTGGCGCTGGACTTATAGGTTTGGGTCTTGCAGCCAGAAGAAGGATGAAGTAAGATTTTCGCACATTCACCAAAAAAGGCCAGGATTGGCGTCCTGGTCTTTTTTTTTTATTTTACGGTACACTGAGAGTATGAGAATTCTCGAACCTGAAGTGATGATGTCGGAAGATGAAATCCTTGCTTATGACAAGCTCGTTCTCAAGTATCTGGGAATTTTGCATGCCGGGGCAGTCGAAACAATTATCAACATGAGCCCTCCGCAGGGGAGATTTCTGGACGTAGGAACCGGCACCGGATGGATATCCATCGGCGTTGCTGAGAACTGCCCCGGGGCCGAAGTCACCGGCATGGATCTGTCACCTGCCATGCTCAACGTTGCTGCAGGCAATGCCCGTCTGCGGGGAGTAAGTGGTCGTGTTTCCTTTATTTTGGGAGATGCAAAGAAGATTCACTATGAGGATAATTCATTCGATGCGGTGTTCTGCCACAACATGCTGCACCACATACCACATCCTTTGCATATGGTCAAAGAGATGCTGCGGGTATTAAAAAAAGACGGCGCTTTGCTCATCAGGGATCTCAAGCGCATTGAATTCCCCTGGATTGAATTTCATGTAAATGTTCTCGGATTGACGTATACCAGGATGATGAAGAAGGAATATCGCGACTCAATTAAAGCTGCCCTCTCTGAAGCGGAGTGGAGACAGTTGTTTGGGCAGATACCGCTGCCCGGGGCAAAGCTGACCAAGCAGTTTATCACCCACATGAGCATCGAAAGACCGTCTCTCAGCCGCAGGACTGAACGGATTCAGGTGCCGACGCCGCTTCATATGCGGCTGGCAAAAAAAATGTATGTATCGGGCAAGGATTCGTGACCGATGAAGAGATTATTCAGCGCCCTGATGGGCGGGCTTTATGACTGAAACAATGTACGGCAGTCATAAATTCTGCTATCGCCATGCGGTTACTCCTGTAGATCTCCACAGGATCTATCAGTTGCGGTATCAGGTGTATGTGAATGAATGGCACTTCGAACGCATTGTTGACCATCCCGGAGGCATTGAAAAGGATGTCTATGATCAGCACTCCCTGCACTTCATGGCGTTTTCGGACAACGTACTCATCGGCACGGTCCGCATCATCAGAAATTCGCCGATCGGGTTTCCCCACGAGCGCCACTGCACCATAACGACCGACCTGGCGGGACTAAACCGTCAGGGGATGGGAGAGATTTCGCGCCTTGCCGTCTCAAAAGAGTTCCGGCGGCGCTCTTATGACAAAGAGATCTTTGAGGGAGGGCCTTCTTCGGAAGATATTTTTCTGTCCGACAAAGAGGTGCGGCGCAAGCGCCATGAAATCATCATCGGCCTTTTCAAAGTCATGTACCGGGAAAGCAAGATTGTCGGGTTGACCCACTGGATTGTCGTCACTGCGCCAGCTCTGCAGATTCTGCTCAGGCGCCTGGGCATTTGTTGTGAACAGATTGGCCCCGAGGTCAACTACCACGGCATGCGGACGCCCTATCTTATCTGCATTACGGATGTTGAGCGCCATCTTGCTGAAACAAACTGCGAGCTGCTTCAGGAGTTCATGGAAGAACTGCCCGACTCTTTCAAGCCGAATCATCTCCCGTCAAACAAGAAAATTCATTAGCCCGGATTATTCTTTTGCCTGTTTCTCGGCAGCGAGCGCTTTTCTGAGAACAATCCATTTTTTCAGGCGCTGCAGAGGGTTCTTCCCGCCAAGGGGCACACAACCGCTTTTAAACTTGTTCTGCAAAAGATCGATCTGGGTGTAATGGGGCACTGCCCGCACTTCCCCTTTCCCCGTTCCGAGCTTGATAACCTCTGTTGCAACGAGCGATGCCGCAAGCGTGCACGCGAGGGCAAGCGCCGGGCCGGTTTTGCGGGTAAGGCTCACCCTGCTTAAATCCATATATTTTATATGGTAAGGGTTCGGAGCAAGGCCTACGGCAAAAGCAGCAAGCTTGTCCAGGTGAGGCATTGTGTCGTTCATGCCGAAATAGTCGTCAAACGTCATGCCTTGGGGAGAAAAAACCTGAAGCGTTGCGCCGAACCCCAGGGGTGCCGAGGTAATGGCATAGATGCCTTTTTCATAGCACCTGCGAAAAATCAGGCGACGGAGATCGATCTCAAAGAAATCGACTCCATCGACAAAGACATCCGCTCCCTCCAGAAACGCATCGACGTTTTCACGGGTGATTGCACAGGGCATTGCCCGCACTGCCGCTTCCGGGTTGATGTCGTGAAGCATGGCTGCCAGCACCCCGGCCTTGTTTTTGCCGAAGGTGCTCCTGAAGCACGCATATTGGCGGTTTATATTCGGCGCCTCAAAAGTGTCGGGGTCCGCAACGGTAAACCCGCCGATTCCGATGCGCGCAAGCGTAAGCGCATGGATGCCGCCGACGCCGCCGACGCCGGCAATGGCCACCTGCATGCCCAGAAGCTGCCGCTGCTGCTCTGCCGTTAGCAGCCCGAGGTTTCTGTTGAACTCTTCCTCAATTAATCTATCTGCCTGCATGCGAAACCCGCACGACCATCGCCTTGCGAATGCCAATCTTGTCAGCCGTCAGTTTCGCTGCTTCAGCGGTGCTGAACCCGGCAACCCGCACCTTGAACCAGCCGTCATGTTCACAAATCATCACCGGCCGCCCGGCAGGCAGTTTTTTGCGGATAGTTGAAACTGCCTTTTCCGAATTCGACCGTTCGCGGAATGAGACTACCTGCAGATAGTATGCGGTTCCCTGCGGAAGGGCACAGACCTGTTGTTCGGTTTTGCCCTCTGCCGGCGCAACGACCGGCGACTGACTCGCCGCAGAAGGAGCCTTCGCCTTGGAATCGCCATCTGTGACGGCTGCCGGCAGAACAGCATCAGGAACATCCTGCTGCCTGACCGGATCGGCTTTCGTAGGCGGGTCGGCAATGTTCTTCTTACCGGCCTGCCGCGCCTCAGCCGCTGCCAGCGCATCTGCTGTCAACGCTGTTTCTGCCGCATTGCGGCCCTGGTCGGGCTGTTTCACTGCAGACTCGCCTGCTCCGGAGGGGGGCGGCAGCTTTCCGGGCTGCTTCGGGCGCGGCGAGTGCTTTGCCCCGCTAACATTGCGGTAATCGACCGTGCGAACAGGACGCGGCTCAAACCATGTGTCGCGAAGCGATGTGACCGAGACTTCAAGGGCTGCAATGCTGACATTGAGCGCATGCAGCGCAGCGATATAGTCGTGATGAGCGTTTATAAATTCGCTTTCCGCATGGAGAAACTCGGCAAGTTTCACAGAACGTTCACGGTATTTCTCGGCATTCTTTTGTGCAAAGTATTCGCCGGCCCGCAATCGTTTTTCGAAGTAGCCAATCTCCTGCTCCCTGTCTTTCACTTCGCGCCAGGTCCGTTCCACCTCAAGCGAGACCCGCTTCAGCAGTTCCCTGTGCTCATGGCGCGCACGTTCCGCGGCAAGCGATGCCTTGCGCACCTGAGCGCCCGTGCGGCCCCATTCAAAAAGCGTCCAGTCAAGCCTGAGCATGAGCGCCCAGACGGTCGGTCTGTCAATATTTGTTTCTCGCTGTGTCGTATAACTCCCCTGAGCGGTAACTTTCGGGTAGTACTCGCCGCGCGCGATTGCAATCTCCTGCTCCATGCGCTCTATCTTCTTCAGTGATGTCTTTACATCGTCACGGAGCGAAAAGGCGGCTTCGCGCACCTCGTGCAATGACGCGTCAAGTTCGGCATTGCGCAGCTCACCGCGCACATGCAGAGGATCGGCATCGCCATGCTCGATGAGATTGGCGAGATGCGTCCGCGCAACCTCAACCCGGTTTTTGCTCCGGTAGAGCGCGAGGTCGGCTCCTGCTGCATCAGTATCGGCCAGCAGCAGGTCCTCCTTGTCCGCAATGCCCTCTTTGTGCCGTTCTGCTGTCACCCGGAGTCTCTCCTGTTTTGCAGCCACCGCTCGTTCGAGCGCTTCACGGTGAATCTGCTCGCGCAGCAGCTCATAAAAAGCTCTCTTTACCTCAAACACCAGCACTGCCTTCTGTCGGGCTGCGGCATAACCGGACTCATCTTCAAAGATTTTGGAACGGAGATAGTTCCCGTACAGGGAACCACCTGCAAAGACAGTATGCTCAATGATTCCGCTCAGTCCGTAGGTGCTCCGGTTATCGAGCGACGATTCGACAACTGACGACGGCAATCCGGCGCCATAGGCATTCGGAGGGGTGACTATTCTTCCGGGACGATCCAGATAGTTCGCAAATCCCCCCAGTTTCAGTCTGGGAAGCATACCTGACCGTGCAATGGTCACATCTTCGCCGGCACCGGCGAATTCAGTCCGGATTGCCTGATACCCTGCGTTTCTTTCTACCGCGCGTTCCACGCACTGTTCCAGCGTAAGTTCGACAGCATGCGCCGCGCTGGAGAAGAGCAACGCCGCCGCAAAGCCGAGGAATGTGAGCGCGGAAATGAGCGAACGGTTCATGGTTTTTGCTGCGCTGTGTCCGGGCGCAGTCCGAATTTAATCGTTACGCTCATACCGTTGTGCAGGCCGGAATAGTCGGTAAGATGAACCTGCACCTCCTGGGTGTTGATATCAAATGACGAGGTCGGGTCAAAAGTCCGCTGCTGCTTGCGCTTTACTGCGGGCAGCACCCTGGCAACCTGACCCTTGAATCTCTTGTCCGGATAAGCGTCGGTCCAGACTTCGACCTGCTGCCCCTCGATGATTTTGCCCACGTCTGTTTCTTCGACCTCGGCGCGCACGAGGAGCTGCTTCGGGTCCAGAACGGTCAGAACAGGGGTTCCGGCATCGACCGATTCACGCTGGTCTTTCAGGCGCTCAATCACCACGCCGTCAACCGGCGATGTGATGACATAGTCCTTCAACAATGCCCGGTAGTAAGCGACTTCGGCGGCATGGCGCTCGATCGTTGCTGTACGGGGGAGCGACTTTTCATGCCCTTTTGCCGGACGGGACTGCATATCCCAGACATCGCCTTCTGCAGCGCGGAACCGCTCCTCAGCGCGCTCAAGCTCTCCGAGCGTAGTGGCGTCGCGCTCATACAGGCGCTTCTGGCGTTCATACTCCAGCCTGGCCTGCTCGCGGGCCGCTTCAGAGCGGTAGGTTTTCCCTTCGGATTCACGCAGCATCGCCTCGGCCATGCGGAGCTTGGCGCGAACCTTGCCGCTGTCAAAAACCACCAGTTCCTGCCCGGCCCTGACCACATCGCCTTTCTTCACGTTTATAGCCTGGATAACGCCGGCAACCTGACTGGAGAGTTCGTACTCCCCTTCGCTCTCGACAACCCCTTTGGAGGTTATCCCTTTTGCAGTCATCTTTCCGCCCGCAGGAGGAGCCGTATTGTTTTTTACCAGCTCGGGACCGGCAACGGCAAGCAGCAACGCTATGAGGATCAACCCGCCCACAACTGCAATCGAAGAGTATTTTTTCCGGAGCTTCATTTCACCATCTCCTTCTGGCCGAAAATCTCACCGTCTTCCATATAGAGGATGCGGTCGAACATGCCTTGTGTCCTGCTGTCGTGCGTTGCGACAATAACAGACTTTCTGCGCTCTGAAGCGAGCGACCGCAAAAGTTGCATAATATGTACGCCATTACTGTGATCAAGGTTTCCGGTCGGCTCGTCCGCGATAATAATCGGGGAGTCTGCAGCGAGTGCCCGCGCAATAGCCGTGCGCTGCTTCTGCCCCCCGCTCAGGTCGCGCGGCAGAAATGAGCTGCGCTCGGCGAGGCCGACTTCGGCGATAAGCTGCTCCGCGCGCCGGACAGCGTCATCCGGAGGAGCCTTCCTGAGTTCGAGAACAAGCATGACATTCTCAAATACGGTCAATGCCGGGAAAAGATTGAATCCCTGGAAAATAAACGAAATATAGCGTTTCCGGATCCAGGGCATTTCATCTTCCGGGATGGCAATCACATCGTTGCCGAACACTTCCAGCGAGCCGCCCGTCGGTCTGAGAATGCACCCGAGCATCGACAGCAGCGTTGTTTTGCCGCTTCCCGACGGGCCGAAGAGTCCGATGAGCTCTCCTTCGTTCACCGTAATGTCGACGCCTCCCACCGCATGCACTTCAACAGGGCCTTCCTTGTATATTTTCGTCAGTCCGCACGCCACAATAGCCGGCTCCATGTGCTATCCCCGGAAAAGAATCGCCGGGTCGATTCTTCTGATCTTTCTGATCGAAATCACCGCAGCCAGCAGACACATTATAATTGTCAATACAAGTGTCATCAGGTTCACCTGCCAGTTGACGACCATCGTCATGCCGGTCATATCGTACAGCTTGACCGAAATCAGGGTGATGACGAGGCTTGCCACATAACCGAACAGGGCATTGAGTATCGCCTGCGCAAAGATGATCTGGTAAATGTCGCGGTTCTCGGCGCCAAGCGCTTTCATGGTGCCGAACTCCTTGAGATGCTCCACGGTGGAGTTATAAATTGTCTGGCCGACTATCAGCATGCCGACCAGAAAGCTGATGACTATGGTCAGAAGAAACGAGAACCCGACCCCTGTCTCAATGGTCCAGTACATGCGCGTCCTGAAACTGAAGTCTTCCTTCGTGAATACATCAACACCGGAGAGACGTTGCTGCAGCGACGCAACAACGTCCCGGACAGAGTAGTCCGGCAATTTTTTCACGATGATAAAAACCGTCGAATCAGGACTTATATAGCCTCCAAGACGCTGGGCAAGGTTATAGCTGGTAAATACCAGTGGAGCTGTTGTAAAAGATCTTACCCCCTCTGATATGCCGACGATTTGTATGCGTTTCCGGTTCACGTCTTTGTAGTCGCCTATATCAATCTTCCCCAACCGCCTGACAGCAGACTCGTCCACGATAGCAAAATTTCCATTCTTCACCGCGCCGGGATCTCCTGCTTTCATCCGCCACGGCCCTCCAATCCCGGTATCAGGATTAAAGCCGATTACCTCAATTTGCTCGGTGCTTCCGTCCTTCAGCTGAATAACATTCCAGGCGACTATCAGCTTCTCCGCCCACTCGACGCCCGGAGTTCCCAGAGCATGATAATACATATACTCCGGAATTGGATGGGCGAAGTCGAAATTCCGGCTGTTCTTGGACGTTACCCAGATGTCGCCCGGCGTGTTGTCGATCAGGACAGATGACGCCTGCATCAGCCCGAGATAAATACCAATCTGCGAAAAGATGAGAGTGACCGCAAAAATGACGCCGAGCAGCGTGATCAACGATCGCACCTTGTCGTACGTCAGCATGCGCAGGGCTATATGAAACATAGCCAGTTACATGCACAAAATGTACCATTTTCTTTTGATCTGAACAAGTTATGCACCGTGCGCGGGAGAACGCGTGTGAGAAAAAAAACGGGAAACCCGCGAAACCCTTTGCCGGCATTCAGTTTGCATCGATAAACCCCTTTTCTGACTGCCCGGATAGTCAGCATCACCGCGAGTGCGGCTTTTCTGCGAAACAGCCATCACCGCGATGCTGTATCGTCAGGCCACCGTCAAAAGTTCAAAAAAATGACGCCCGCCCCTGCCGGAAAGAGTTATCCCGTCTGGGCTCGTGACCCTGCTCATAAACCCTGAATTGTCATGAGTCTTTATACTGTATCTGCCACTCCGACCTGTCTGCCTGTGTGTTGCACGCAGACAGGTTCGGAGTCCTTCCTGCCGGTTTCATGCCCACTAAAAAAGTAATCAGCCTCAGGCGGACGGAATGACAGCCGAGGCGGCGCGACTATGCGGTCGATTCAATCAAGCATAACGTCGTTTACGGGCAGCCGCAAAGAGCGGGCGGACGGCGAAGAAGCGAATCCGACCCGAAACGTCATAACCATCGCCTCATCTTTCAATCCGAAGGCTTTCCGCATACTATCGTCTGCTGCCCGCAGCTGTTTGCAGTGCCGGTCTGACAGCCTGTCCGTGATGCCGGCCCGAACGCGCTGAATGAGGCAGGCAATTCCGGCCATCGGATGGAACGCCAGTCCAAGGCGCGTCGCCTCCAGCCAGACCCGCTGAAACAGCCTGCCGCCGGCAAGATAGTTCTCAAGCGTGTCATCCGGCATGGCGACAACGCCGATAGCCGAAGCCGACATGCCGAGCTTCACCGCGTTCTGCGCAATAATCTTCGGCACGCCGAACGCACCAAGAAAGCCGGCAACCCCCCAGCTCTTCAGAAGCCGGAATCCGATTTTGTCGGGCGCCGTCAGCTCAAGGGTCCCAACAAACAGTCCATCACGGGTCCGCTCGGCCTCCTCGTCGCTCCACCTGATGTGGTCGAACAGGAACTTGTGGATATGTTCATTCTCAAAAGCAATGGCGTCGTTGATTGCGATAGGGCGGGCAAGCGCCGAAAGCTCGTCCGGCTTTACCGCCAGACGAACGAACCCCTCGCCTTCCACGCATTTCGACAGCGAGACCACCTGATTATCGGACAGTGATTTTTGTTCGTACAGCCTGCGGTTCGTTGTCCGTTCCGCGATGGCGGGGAAAAGCGGTTCCGTCTCCGGCTCGGAGGCGGAAAAAGAGACGGAAGCGACATGATTTTCTTTCTGCCGGTTGGGGAAAACGGAAACAACGGGACGCAACCCGTTCTGCCGCGCGGCAATGCAGATATTCTCGATGGCAGCGCCGTGGGCTACGATGGAGGCACGCTGGCCGAAATTGTACAGCGATGTGTCGGCTTCGGGAACATTGTACAGTTCAAGTGCAGATTCGGTGACCCTAAACCGCCACGGCTGGCAGTTGTCGCCGGAAGGTGCAAGAACAGCATAGTCAAGCAGTGAGCGGATTTTCATACAGGTCCCCCGTTGTTCATGGTTTCCTGCTCATGACGGAACGAACATGGCAGTAACCACATTGTACCTGAAAATACGGGAGAATGCTTCATGAAGACGCAAAAAAAAGAGGGGCGGCGCATGCCACCCCTCCCGGAAAAAGTTTCTTGTCCAGTGCTTATTTCATGCGCCTTCTTGCCGCGAGCCCAAGACCTACCAGTCCCGCGCCGATAAGAACAAACGTCGACGGCTCAGGGATGACGTTAATGGGTTCGCTCGTGATAAGGAAGCCGAAACGGATAGAGGTATTCTGTCCTTCCACCGTGGTGAAGCCGACACAGCCTACACCCGCACCGGCTGCCGTGCATACGTTATCCGGCAAATACGGCAATGTTCCGGCTACAATTCCCGGTCCCGCTGTCGGGAAGATGCTGACATAATAGGTAAAGTCATCAATAACTATCGTCTGGTTGAAGTTATCTCCTGCCAGAGCGAAAATGTCGTTGCACGGATTCCCTGCCGGACTTGTAGCGGTGCACGGAACCGAGTTCGGAGTTTCGGCAAATCTTATCGTAAACGTGATGGTCCCGCTAAAAGGCGTCACAGGCATACCAGCCGGCTTGAGCGTCAGAGTAGAAGCAATCTGACTCGACGTCAAGGTTGCATAATTACCGCTGATCGGCTTGTTGTGGTGAGTAATCCAGTGCCCCTGACCGATACTCGACAGGTCATCAGTGTTCACCACACCCCCTACAGGAATAACATCTTCATTAGCCCCTGCGGTCTGCGCAATGGTTATGCCGCTGCGGTTAACCGTGCTGTTCACAGCTGGCAGAAAAACACTGTTGCTGCCGCCCCATGAAACCTGGTTAAGCTGCTGAATTTTATTTCCGCCACCCGCCGTAAACGTGTTGGTTCCGTCAAATACCGTATATAATGTGTAATCCCATTGGTTGATATAAGCTGCATCAGCAGGAACTCCGGCCCCGAACAAAAGTAGACTGATGGTTACAAGTGCTGCCAGTTTTTTCTTCATCCCGATTCTCATACATTACCTCCATTTTATTTCCTGATTTTGATAAAATTCTTAATTATATTAAAGCATAAAACATGCCAAAATGAAATTAGTCTTTTTTAACAAAGAGTTGCTGAAATAACTCCGATTGGAAATTTAATTGTGTGTAAAGAATAGCGACAGTCATTCAGGACGATGAACCAAACAACCCGCAGCCGGCAGGCCGGTTCCGGCTGGAGATAAAATTATAAATTGCATTTATTTCAATCAGATACAGCGAAATATTGAGCCGGGCCGGTAGTCACTCCGCCCCGCTCTTTCTGAGAACGACGCTGAATTAACATTTTCGACATCCGTCGGGAAGGTTTACACTCTTGCAGACTGCTTAACCCGGAAACGTATTGGAGATCTCTTCTATTTCCTTCCTCCCCAATTCAAAAACGGGAAGGATTCCGGACGAGCGCTCGACTGAGCTCACGCCGAAGGCCGGAATGACAAATAATGCAACGGGATGGGCGCGACGCTGTCCGCGCGTTCAGGAGCGGCATTTTTTCAGAAGATACTGCAGGCGCTACCGCCGTCATGAGCCTGTGCGATAGCGTCCGCCAAGTTTATAGAAAAAAATCTTCACCGTCTCAAGCAGCACCTGCCGGGCCGCATCCTGGCTCAGCCACCAGGCAGCGGGAAGCTCTTCGTCCGGCGTGCCGACGACGGTAATCACGCAGTGCGGTAACGCATCGCGGAATATCATCCGCGCCCTTCGCGTATGAGACGGAGAGGTGACCACCAGCAGGCTGCACGGCTTTGCGGTGAGCATGCGGGCCAGCACCTCCGCTTCTTCCGCCGTGCTCCTGGTCGGTCCGTAAAAGCGGATGACGCTGTGCGGGACGCCTTCTTTGAGCAGAATCTGCGTGGTGAGTTCCTCCTCGCGCGGCCATTCGATGCCGGCAGTGCGAATCCTGATGTCGCCTGACGACAGCGCCGGCTTGTCTACATAGACAATCGGAGCATGCCCGTCCCGGAACAGGCGGGCGGCATGAAACGCCCTCACCGGGTTTCCGCCAGGCACCACGATGGCGTCGGCGCGCTTCGGGGGGTCGTGGAGCTGGAGCAGGCCGGAGGCTTTGTAAAGTGCAACGGCGCCGGCAATCAGAAAACCGGCGGAAGCCCAGAGCAGAAAGAGGAAAAAACCTCTTCGCTTCCTGTCACGCTTTTTCGTTTTCGGTTGTCCGGACATGCTGATGCTCTTCTTGCTGCTCAATATTCATTCAGCGCGCCGATAAAGCTTCTGAGCCGGCCGAAGTCGCGCTGGTTGAAATCGAGCGCAAGACGCGAAAGCTCTGCAAGCTCAGGCTCGTCGGCTTCAAGCGGGTTCAGTCCGACTGCCCGGATGCTGCCGCCCGGAGTCAGCATGTCGCCGAAGCGGCTCTGGAGGTCCGCAATTACTACTTCAGGAAGCGGCGTCTGCATGCGCACGACCGGAAGTCCGTCAATATAGCGGATGCTGTGGTAGCGGCGGTAATAGGTGCGGATGCGCGCAACCGCAGTTTCGACACTGTCAACCCGCTCAAAGAGTTCAAAATCGCATTCGCTTAAATATCCCTGCGCAAGCAGCTCATCGTGGAAAAACTGAATCCATTTTTTCCAGTAGGTGCCGCCCGGTTCATCAATCAGGATAAGCGGCATCGGCGTCGCCTTGCCGGTCTGCATCAGCGTGAGCGTCTCCATCGCCTCGTCGAGGGTGCCGAAGCCTCCCGGAAAGAGCGCCACGGCATCTGCCTCCCGGAGAAAAGCGACCTTGCGGTTGAAAAAATACTTGTAGTTGATAAGCCGGGGATTGCCCTCCAGGGTATCGTTTGCCTTCTGCTCAAACGGCAGGCGGATGTTGACGCCGAACGACATGCCCGGTCCGGCGCCGATGTTCGCCGCCTCCATAATGCCTCCGCCCGCGCCGGTAATCACCATCAGTCCCTCTTCCGCAAGCCGCCTGCCGAACTCCACCGCCATGCGGTAAACCGGCTCTTCAGGCCTGGTGCGGGCCGAGCCGAAGACCGTCACCTTCCTCACCTGGCGATAGGGACCGAATACTCTTGTGGTTATGCGCATCTCTTTCAGTGTCGTGTTCATCAGCTTGAGGTCTGAACGTTCACCGCTGTCCTGCCCCGCCTTCAGGGCTGCAATGATCATCTCCCGGATCAAATCCGGAGAGCTGACCGGACCGGCAGTTTCCATCAACTGATCAATCATTTCATCGACTTCACCGTTTGTTCGGGTAAAGCGGAGTTTCATCATGCCGGGAGCCTCTCTTCCATGAAATTTTGTGGTGTCCTGTAGACAAAGAGAAAAAAGTCGTGCGGAATGCGGTCGAGCCGGAGCGCAACATGGCAGGACAGCTCCTCTGCCGCAAACGCTATCATCTCCTCAGGCTTCAGATAGTTCAGTTCATACTCTTTTTTCGGATTATGCTCTGAGAGCGCATTAAACGCAAGCCCCTTGCGGCACAGGGAGAAGAGCTTCTTCAGAACAATGCGGACTGTCTCTTCAAGCCCATGCACTTTCAGATTAAAAACCCCGCAGAGCAGAATATAATCGAACTCTTCCGCGAGATCCTGCTCCTCCACGTCGAAAACCTCAAAACGCGCGTCGGGGTATTTTGTGCGCGCCTGGGCTATCAGTTTCGGATTGATGTCGAACCCGGTGTAGTCGACCGGTATTCGCCTTTCGCGCAGGAAGCCGTACAAGCCGCCGGTGCCGCATCCATAATCCAGAATTTTCGCGCCGGCAAGCTCGCCGATATCCAGCAGCGCACGGTAATGCGCTTCCTGTCCGGATGCCGTCCAGCGAACTGCCTCAGGCCGGTCGCCATGCATCATGAGCGATCGTTCAAAAAAAGAGACAACGTACTCTTTTGCAAGATTATCCATGCAGCGATTATAACAGGGGCAGGCAGCACGGCGCACTTTTCTGCATAATAGCAGGAGAGGGCTGTTCTGTTTTTTTGAGGAGGAGCGAATGATAAAAGTCATGTTTCTGTGCACGGCGAACTCCTGCCGGAGCCAGATGGCGGAGGGATTGGCTCGGCAACTCGGCAGTGGGCTGATTGAAGCCGGCAGCGCCGGAGTAATTGCGGTCGCCGTGCAGCCGCGGTCGATAGCGGTCATGCAGGAGATCGGCATAGATATTTCGCATCATCGCCCCAAAGCCATGGACGAAAAGCTGATGCGCACGATGGATTATGTCATTACTCTCTGTGACAGGGGAGCCGCGGCGTGCCCTGCACTGCCCGGAACGGTTCGTCGCATACACTGGTCGATAAAGGATCCTGTCGGCTTTATCGGAAGTGAGGATGAGATTATGAATGACTTCCGTCGCGCCCGCGACGAAATCCGTGAGCGTATGGAACTATTGCTGCGTTCACTACAGAGGGCACATGCCCGTAAGGAGATACCATGAGTGAGAAAAGTGTAGGATTTGTTGGCGGTGGCAGAATTGTCCGTATTATGCTGCAGGTGCTGAAACGTGCCGGAGCGCTGCCTGCAACGACTGTCGTAAGTGACCCGAACCTTGACGCAATCGCGGCTTTCCCGCAAGTGTTCCCCGGCGTCAGGGCTACAACCGACAACCGAGAAGCCGCTGCACAGGAAATCGTTTTTCTTGCGGTGCATCCGACGGTCGTCCCGGTGGTGCTCCCCGAAATAAGGGATGTGCTCAAGCCGGATGCGATTCTCATTTCACTTTCGCCGCAGCCGTCCATCGGCCATTTTAAGGCGATGACGGGCGGATTCGACCGTATCGTGCGGCTGTTGCCGAATGCGCCGTCATTTGTCGGGTCAGGGTACAATCCGGTCGTCTTCTCTCCCGCTCTGTCCGAAGAGGAGAAGAAGTGGCTCAAAGACCTCTTCAGTCTGTTCGGATCATGCCCGGAAGTAGCGGAAGAAAAAATCCCTGCATATGCCCTGCTGACCGCAATGGGGCCGACCTATTTCTGGTTTCAGATTCATGAGCTTCACAAGCTCGCCGAGTCGTTCGGCCTCACCTATCAGGACATTCAGGAGGCGATGTTCGGCATGCTCGGCGGCACGCTCAGAACATATTACATGTCGCAGCTCCCTCCGGAGCGTGTCATGGATCTCGTCTCGGTCAAGCCGCTGGCTGATATGGAAGAGTCCATCAGGGAGACGTATCGCACAAAACTGCCTGCGCTCTATGAAAAAATCCGCTAAACGCGGACACGTGGCGGCAGCATGACTGCTCCTGTTCAGAAGCGTCCGATCGGGGAGCGCATTCGGGCGGGAATTGCAGCGTTTCGCCATCCGGTGCTCGACTGGCTCCAGATCGAGGTGACTTCCCGGTGCAACGCCGCATGCAGGTATTGTCCGCGCACGGCTTACCGGAATGCGTGGATCAATTCGGACATGCCGCTTGAACTCTTCACCTCGCTCGGCCCGGCAATGGGGAAAGCAAAGCTGGTCCATCTGCAGGGATGGGGGGAACCGTTTCTCCATCCTGACTTCCTGGACATGGTGCGCTTTGCGAAAGAGCGCGGATGCCGTGTCAGCACGACGACCAACGGCGTCTGCATAGACGAGTCGCTGCTTGACGGCATCATGGCGTCCGGCATAGACATGATTGCTTTTTCGCTGGCCGGCTTCGGTGAGATGAACGCCGCGCTCCGCGCCGGGACCGACAGCGGGCATATCACCTCGCTCATCAGAAAGCTCCACCTGAAGAAACGTGCCCTCGGACGAACCGAGCCGAAGATTCATGTTGCGTTCATGCTTTTTTCCTCAACGCTGCAGGAGGTCGAACAGATTCCGCTCAAGCTGGCAGGCATCGGGGTCGATCAGGTGGTGCTCAGCACACTTGATTTCGTGGCGCTGCCGGAACTGGATGCCGAGGCATTGCGTCCGGTTTCGGCTGAAGATCATGCCGACCTGAGCCGGCAAATCGGGGAAACCGTCGAGGACTGCCGCCGCGTCGGGATCCCGGTGCATTTCCGGCTGCCGTCGCCGGTTGTGCTCAATCAGTTTTGCACTGAAAACATCCTTTCTTCAGCAGTTGTCGGCGCGGACGGTTTGGTCTCTCCCTGTGCGTTTTCTGCTCTTCCTGTCGGTGATGTATCATATTGCGATAATCATGCGTTGAAACGGTATGGACGCATGATTATCGGCTCAATTACGGAGATCTCCTTTCCTGAAGTATGGGCTGGTTCCGCTGCCGGGGCGTTCAGGTCTTCGTTCGCTGCCGGGAAATACGCTCCGCTCTGCCGCGCATGCCCGAAGCGGAGCGAACAGTAGCCCGAATTATCCCGAATCCGGGACGATTCATGCAGCGGTTCGATTTCCCGCACGGGTTCCCTTCTGGTATAATGAATCTTATGACACCAGTACCAATTCTGCACGCCTGTTGTCCGCGGACTTGTTCGCACTGAACCCTTCTGCGCATGCCATGAAGAAAATAGCATTCCTGCTCACGTTGTGTTTCTGTTTCACGCTCCTGAACATCCTTCAGGCATATGCAGCCGGAACCGGCGAACCGCCAGTCTGCAAGCAGTCTGCACAGGAACCGTGCGCTGATGCGAACCTTCAGAAGCCTGCGTCGTCGGTTTTGCCGAAGATTCCGGTCTCCCCCGCTCCGGCGGTGCCGCCACGCGAGTCACGCGCATCTGAACCCTTCACTGTCTATTTTTTTGAAGGAGAAGGCTGTCCTCACTGTGATGACGCGAAAAAATTTCTTGCTGAAATGAAGAAGACGTATCCGAAAATGCGCGTCCTCGACTATGAGGTCTGGCATAACCGGGAAAACGCGCAGGTGCTCGGAATAATGGCAAAGGCGCATGGCATACAGGCGGGCAGCGTACCGGTTACGTTCATCGGCCTGAAAAACTATGTCGGCTTCTCGGAACAGACGAAAGAATCCCTGCGCAAAGCCATCCAGGAGTGCGCGCAGAAAGGGTGCCCCGACCCTGCCGACCGGCTGACGAGGAAAGAACCGGAAGCAGCCGGAGCCTCTGCACTACAGGCTCCTGCGACACCGGAGCAGCCGGAGACCGCGATAGATGTGCCGCTCTTCGGCAAAATCGATGCGGCATCCCTGTCACTGCCGTTGATGACGGTTGTAATCGCGGGGCTTGACAGCTTTAATCCCTGCGCATTTTTTGTCCTGTTTTCGCTGCTCGGCATCCTTATTCATGCGCATTCTCGCGCTAAAATGCTTCTTATCGGCGTCATTTTCGTCTTTTTTTCCGGTTTCATTTATTTCCTGTTCATGGCGGCGTGGCTGAATGTTTTCCTGCTGCTCGGTAGCGTTGCGCTTATAACGACCGGCGCTGGCATCGTCTCGATTATCATCGCTGCGGTCAATATCAAGGACTTCTTCTGGTTCAAGGAAGGCGTTTCGCTCACCATCCCGGATTCTGCAAAGCCGAAGCTTTTCGACCGTATGCGCAAGCTGCTGAAAGCATCATCGCTGCCCTCCATTATCGCAGGAACTGTTGTGCTTGCAATCGCAGCGAATTCCTACGAGTTGCTCTGCACCGCCGGATTCCCGATGGTCTTCACACGGATACTGACACTCAACCAGTTGCCCACAGGCACGTATTATGCTTATCTGGCTCTTTATAATGTTATCTACGTCATTCCGCTCGCCACGATTGTCTGCATCCTCTGCATTACGCTCGGTAAACGTCAGTTGAGCGAGTGGGAGGGTCGGGTGCTCAAGCTGGTATCAGGTACGATGATGCTTGGACTCGGCTTCATGCTTGTAGGGAATCCGGCATTGCTGAACAACATTTTCGTCTCATTCAGTGTTCTTTCGGGGGCAGTCGCGATTTCAGCGATAATTGCGGTTCTTGCCAAAAAAAGAGCGGCCGGAAAGAGACGAAAACCTTAAACCCTCCTGCGTCTGGTATACTTAAATAGAAGTTCCGTCAGGAGGTATCACCGCATGGGCGAAATTGAAGATCTTTCCATGAACGTTGCAAACGCATACCAGGACAACTATTTCGACAAGCAGAAGCGACCGGTTTTTGATGCAATTCTGAACCGTTATCTGACAGCCGTCGATACCGGCCGGGATGAGGATGTTTATGAAGTGATTGCCACTCTCGGACGCCGGCATCCTGCAGAATTTCAGCAGTTCATCGAAGAGCTTCGGCAAAAAGGCCTGCTTTCATAAACCCAAAATTGTCATTAGAATCGGTCCAAAACGCTCAAAGCCTGGCAGGACGTGCAACAGAGCGGATTTATTCGGCGAAGTAGGCGCTTACATGGAGGCAAGTGCCGGGCGAATACCTCGGAGGATGGCTGGATGCCGTCCGAGAATGAGCGGCGTTGCACGTCCTGTCGGGCTAATGACAATTCCCGGATAAAATTGCAGCGGTGAGCTGTTCAGGATTCGGCTCGCTGCCTGAGTTCTCCGTGTCCGCGCAGGCTGACCTGAGCCGCCGGATGTCAATAGCTATGCATTCTCAGGCAATCCCCACGTTTAAGCAACGCCAAATGGCTAATCCGATAGGCCGAAAACTGAATAGCCCGCCGCTCGAATGCTCCGCGCTAAAGACTGCTGAGGTACTCTTCCCACTCAAGCGGCAGAAGGTATTTCTTTTTGTTGTTGCATTCCTTGCAGGCGGTTACGATATTGTTTTTGGTTGAGGTGCCGCCGCGGATGAGCGGCACGATGTGGTCCATGGTGAGTTCAGACGGAGGGACTTTGGCGTTGCAGTAATAACAGATACCTCGTGCGAGTTTCTGTTTCCACCAGGCACTCTGCCGAAGCTCGCGCGCCCTGTGGCGCTCCCGCTTGACATCCTCGTCGGAGCGCTCGGGAATGAAGGGCTCTATCTGCGTCCCCTCTTGTTCTCTTCTTCCTCGTAATACTTCTTGTAGACGATGTCCCACTCGGGGCTGCCTTCGACCAGCTTTTTGGAAAGGGTATCGATCTTTGCGCGCACCAGGGAGTCGATATCTTCTCCAATCTTCAGCTCGGCGACAAATACCCGCTTCATCTCCCGGCGGATATCGCTTTCTTCGACCTTTGCCTCGATAAGTCCCTGCTGGAGCAGTCCTCTCAGGAGCATATGGGTCGTATGGGTGATTTTGTCTTCGGAAAGCATCATAGGATGATGTTCCTCTCCCTGACAAGCTTTATCTTGGTCATCTCGAAAAGCTTGCGATAGTCCATGCGGCCCTTGTTGATCTCGTTTTCGTACTTCCGGAGCACCTGCCTGACCTCTTCGTTGAGGCGATCTTCAATGGTAAGTTCGCTCATGAGCAGTTTTTCCGTCTCTTCTACAAGCTGCGCAAGCGGTACCGTCGGCTCGATGAGACCTTTCTTCATCAGAGCATCGACGATCCGCTGAGAAATTGTCGGAACCCATGTTTTCGGGATCCGCATGCGTCTATCTCTCCATGAACGGCAGAAGTGCGATGGAGCGGGCGCGCTTGACCGCTTCGGTCAGCTCGCGCTGATGAGCGGCACAGGTACCGGTCATCTTGCGGGAAAGCATCTTGCCGCGCTCGGTCATATAATTGCGGAGCGTCTTGAGCTCCTTGTAATCGATGAATGGAGCCTTGTCTGCGCAGAATCTACAGAACTTTCTTCTCTGGAATC
Source organism: Dissulfurispiraceae bacterium (assembly GCA_035477855.1). Lineage (GTDB taxonomy): Bacteria > Nitrospirota > Thermodesulfovibrionia > Thermodesulfovibrionales > Dissulfurispiraceae > JAAYUK01. Next base: position 31,501 of record DATIKF010000352.1, on the reverse strand, counting down.
TCTTCTGCTGGTATGCCATATGTATTTCCTTCCTTTTCTCTGGTGTCGTTTAAAAGGGCTCGAGATCAGAGACCTCGTCAGGCGGCGTCATCTCTCCGGAACCCGATCCGGAGGACGGAGCGTCCTTTTTTGAAAGGAATCTCAGGGTATTCGCCACCACTTCCATTTTCGACTTCTTCTGACCTTCATACTCCCAGCGACGCTCGCGCAGTCTGCCCTCAACAAGAACCGACCGGCCCTTGCTCAGATACTGGCCGCAGGATTCCGCCTGCTTGCCCCAGACAACGCAATCGATGAAGAGCGTCTCTTCCTTATTCTCATCTCCGGAACGGTAACGCGAATTTACCGCGATTGCAACGGTGGCAACGGGCGTGCCGCCCGGCGTGTACCGCACTTCAGGATCCTTGGTGAGATTGCCGATAAGAATGACGCGGTTGAACATTATGCTTTCGCTTTCTGCTCCGCAGGAGCGACTTCTGCTGCAGTCACCGGAATACCGGTAATATCGGCCGGAAGCGCTGCAATCTGCTTCTTGCCGAGCCGGATAACCATGAATTTGATGATCTGGTCGTAGACCTTGAAGAATGTTTCGAGCTGGCGGATTGCCGTGGACGGAGCCTTGAAGATAAACATCACATAGTGACCCATCTTCTGCTTGTTCATCTCATAAGCGAGACGGCGCTTGCCCCAATTGTCGACCTTGAGGACTTCTCCGCCGCCCTTGACGACCACCTCCGCAACCTTGTCGAGTGCGGTTTTCAGCTCGTCTTCGGCGAGGGAAGGGTTTACAATGACTACTGTTTCATAAAAATTCAACTGACACCTCCATCTGGATCTATAGCCCTGTCCCAGGGAAGGGCATGGAGGGACACCCTGCGTCATAAAACACGGGATACCCGTAACTTGTTTTTATACCATAGCAGGAAGGGGAAAATCAAACCATCCCGTAGATTTTCAGCTTTTTCGCCAAGGTGTTGCGGTTTATGCCGAGAAGTTTCGCTGCCTTGACCTGATTGCCGCCGGTCTCTTTGAGCACAATGCCGAACAGGGCTTTTTCGACCTCAATGGTAACCGTGTCGTAAAGATTCGAGCTTTCGAGCTTTTTCATCTGCTTCAGAAACCCGTTCAGCTTGCCCTCCAGAAAGTCGCGTATGGAGCAAGCTCCATACGCTTCAGAAAAAAGGTCTTTCCGTTCGATCAGACTGCCGCGCGAAAGGATACAGGCCTTCTTGATGGCGTTTTCGAGCTCGCGGACATTCCCTGGCCAGTCAAATTCACGGAGCGCCTTCTGCGCATCTTTCGAAAGGTCCTTCGGGGCAAGATCAAGTGCCCGCAGCGTTTCAGTCAGGAAATGCTCGGCAAGAGAGAGGACATCCTCAGGTCGCTCGCGAAGCGGCGGCAGATGGATCCCGACAACATTAAACCGGTAATACAAATCCTCCCGGAACTGCCCGTTCCGGACACAGTCTTTCAGGTCACGGTTTGTCGCGCCGACGATTCTGACGTCAGCCTTGATCACTTTGCTGCTACCGAGCGGACTGTATTCGCGTTCCTGCAGGAAGCGCAGCAGCTTGGCCTGCAGTCCCGGATCCAGTTCGGAAATTTCGTCAAGGAACAGGGTGCCGCCATCCGCCGACTGAATTTTGCCGGGTGTTTTCTCATGTGCGCCGGTAAATGCGCCCTTTTCCCAGCCGAAAAGTTCGGCTTCAAGAAGGTTTTTCGGAATCGCCGCCGCGTTCACCGCCACAAACGGGCCGAACTTGCGGTGGCTGTTGTTATGAATGCTCCGGGCAACCAGTTCCTTGCCGGTCCCGCTCTCTCCGGAAACCAGCACGGTCACATCCTTCGGCGCCACCCTCCCGATTTCCTTAAAGATTTTCAGCATCCCCTTGCTCCGGCCGACCATGAGCGATGCCTTCTGCTCCTCTTTGTTCTGACGCAGGGTCAAAAGCTCCTGGCGCAGGGCGATATCGCGGAATGCCTTATCAACAACGATTTTCAGCTCTTCAATGTCGAACGGCTTTTCGAGATAATCATAGGCGCCTTCGCGCATAGCCTCTACCGCGCTTTCCATGCGGCCATGCGCGGTTACCATGATGACAAGCGCTTCGGGACTAAAGACCCTGATATCTTTTAGCGCATCAAGGCCGCTGCCATCCGGCAGCAGCATGTCAAGGAGAACCAGGCGAAAGCCGTCCAGCACCTTCATGCCGGCCTTAAGCGTTGTCTTCGCCTCTATGTCATAACCGGACGGCTCCAGGGCTTTTCGAATAACCCAGAGCACGCTTTCGTCGTCGTCAATTACCAGTATACGTCTGTCGACCATTGTCATCTTTTTTTCCCGGAAGTTTGGGGGGTTGCCGTTTTGAATGGTAAGTATACGCTAAACGTGGTTCCGCTGCCAAGTGAACTCTTCACCCTGATAATGCCGCCATGGTCCCGGATAATCTTTTTCGAAAGAGCAAGGCCGAGACCGCTGCCGCCTTCTTTCCTGGTGTAATATGGCAAAAAGATGCGGGAGTGCTCTTCTCGCGGGATACCGGCTCCGGTGTCCTGAATTGCAATAATCGCCCAGCGCTGCTTGCGCAGGCTGCGGGCACGTCCTGGATTTCGCCCCGAGGGGCCTCCCGAAGGCTCATGGATGAGGGCATATTCGTGTGAAGGGCGGGTCGAGATAGAGACAATGCGCTCAAACTTCATCAGAGACACCGCTTCAACTGCGTTCTTGAGCAGATTAATAAGCACCTGCAGAAGCTTGCTCTCATCTCCCGCGATAATCGGAAGACTCGGGTCGTACGATTTCTGAACAGTGATATTCTGTTCTTTGATAGCGGGCTGTATAACCTGCACTGCATGCTCGATAATCTCATGAATATTGACGGGGTGAAAAGCGGGCTTGCGGGTAATCGCAAGATAACCCTGCACAACGGAGTTCAGTCGGTCGGCTTCCTTGAGTATCAACTGCACCGCCTCCGCTGACTCCTTATTCGGCAGTGCTGCCTTGAGAATCTGTGCAGCTCCCTTGATGCCGCTCAGCGGATTCTTCACTTCATGCGCTATCGTGCCGAGCAGGTGGAGCAGGGAATCGAACTGAAAATCTTCACGATCGGTCAGATCCAGATGCTCGCGGAAACAGAGCAGCGCCCCTTCCAGTTTCGCTTCCGGATAGAACGGCACAATGGAGAGATCAACCGTTGCAGAACGGCCGGCTTCAAGATGAATGTCCTTGCCGCTGTAAGGCCGGCCTTCAGCAAGGGTCTTCCCGAGAAACAGCGTCAGATCCGGCGATTTTTCAAAAAGGTCGCTGATTTCAGAGCCATTCAGTTCATTGCTGTTTTTGCCGAAAAACTCTTCCGCCGCCTTGTTGGCGAATGCCAGTTCTCCCTGCTGATCAAAAAGACAGACCGCTTCGTCAAGGTTCTGCAGAATTGATTCGGCGAGTTCCATGCCTATCCCCGGTAAAGCAGCTTTTTTTCTATATAGGAGCCAACAGAATCAGGAACAAGATACCGAATGCTTTTGCCCTCGCGAATCAGGCGGCGAAGCTGCGTGGAGGATATGCCGAGCGGCGTTATCTCAAGAAAAACAGCTGTTCTGCCGCCACGCAGCCGCCAGGTTTCAGGCTCAGCAGATACACGCTCACCGAGAAACGGCGATTTTAGGACAATCTCCGGAGCAACGCCGGAACGAGTGACAACGGCAAAGTCGATGAGGGTTGTCAGTTCCTCCGGGCGATACCAGTTTGGAAGATCCAGGAATGCGTCGGCGCCGAGAATGAATATCAGGTCATCCTGAGGGTATCGCTCTGCAAGAGCCCGGGCGGTATCGACCGTGAACGATTTCTGCTCACTCTGCAGTTCAATATCGCACAGGGAAAACATCGGGTTGCTGGCAATGGCCAACTTGGTGAGGGCAACCCGGTCATGAACATCAGCGAGATCGGCGTTTTTCAGCGGCGGACTTCCAGACGGAAGAAACTGGATTACATCGAGCGACAGCAAGATTCTTGCCTCTTCGGCTGCACGCAGATGACCATAATGGACAGGATTAAATGTCCCGCCGAAAAATCCAATCCGCACGGCAAAAGAATCCTACGGTTCGAGTATCTTGTCGAGAGCTTCGTCGCCTTTGGACTGGGCAAGCGGTGCTTCCTCCGGCAGATAGAGCATAACACCGCCCCGCACCGGACGCACCACAATTCTCCCCTGTGCAGCAAGATTGTTCGTTACCTTGATCGGGTCTTCATTGTTGAAATACTTCTTGAATGCCTGGTTGAAGCCGGAATAAACCGTATGGATGCCTTTATAATTGTCTTTACGGAGAGCAGGGATGGCTTTCCTGATAAACTCCTCATGACTCAGTTTCTGCGCATCATCACTGCCTTGTCCCACAATGGCCGCGAGCGCCTCGTCCCCCTTGTTCATGGCGACGGGAGCGTCTTCCGGCAGATAAAGCATGACCCCCCCCCGCACCGGCCGAATCACGATTTTGCCCTGAGCTGCAAGCTCATTTGTTACCTGAATCGGGTCGACATCTCCGTAATGCTTCTTGAATGCCTGGTTGAAGCCGGAATAAACCGTATGGATGCCTTTATAGCTATCCTTGCGCAGCTTGACGATCGCCTTTTTAATAAACTCCTCATAGCTCAGCTTTTCGGACATAACAGCCTCCCCGTGCGTTTTATTCCCTTAGTTGCCCGTTGCCGAAGACAACGAATTTGGTGCAGGTTAACTCCTCGAGGCCCATCGGGCCGCGAGCATGGATTTTATCGGTCGAGATGCCAATCTCGGCCCCAAGGCCGAACTGAAACCCGTCATTCAGACGCGTTGAGGCGTTCACCAGCACCGCAGATGAATCAACCTCGCGCACAAAGCGCATAGCCCGTGCATAATTGCCGGTTACTATAACATCGGTATGCAAAGAACTATAGGAGGCAATATGAGCCATTGCCTCATCCATGTCCCTTACGACACGGACGTTGAGAATCAGGTCCAGGTACTCCTTGCGGTAGTCGCTCTCTGCAATTTTCTTCGCATCGGGAAAGAGCGCCCGGGTTGCCGTGCAGCCCTTTATTGCAACACCAGCCGCAGCAAACTTCTTCAGCATCTTAGGAAGAAACTTCTTTGCTATCACCGCATCAACAAGCATCGTCTCCATGGCGTTACAGGTCCCCGGACGCTGTACCTTGGCATTGAAACAGATAGCCTCGGCCATTTTCAGCTCAGCCTCCCGATCGACAAAGACATGGCACACTCCCTTGTAGTGCTTGAGCACCGGAATGCGGGAATTCTCGGTAACCGTCCGGATAAGCCCTTCTCCTCCGCGGGGGATGACGAGATCAATCAATCCCTCAAGCTTGATCATCTCCAGCACCGCCTCATGGCCCGGAGCATCAAGATAGGTGACCGCTCCGGGATGAATGCCGGATTGTTGCAGAACGCCCTGCAAAATCCTGACGATCATGCGATTGGAATTCAGCGCCTCGGAGCCTCCGCGCAGGATTACGGCATTGCCGGTCTTCAGGCAGAGACTGGATGCATCTGCCGTTACGTTCGGACGAGATTCATAAATCATTGCGATGACGCCGATCGGGACGCGCATACGCCCAACCGTCATGCCGTTTGGCCGCCGCCGCATTCTGATGATTTCACCGACCGGATCAGGCAGCTGTGCAACTGCGACGAGCCCGCCTGCCATCTCGTCAATTCTTTTCCCGGTAAGAGCCAGGCGGTCAATCATGGCGCTGGAAAGCCCTTTTTTGCGGGCATATTCGAGATCTTTGGCGTTTTCTTCAATCAGGTCGGCGGCTCGCTTCTGAAGAGCTGCGGCCATCGCGATCAGCGCATTGTTTTTGAGCTGTGACGATGCAGCTGCAAGGCTGCGCGCACCAGCTCCGGCCTCTTTCGCTTTCTCCAGAACAAAATGCTTTATATCCATATCGTACTCCTTAAATATATATCATACTAAGTAATATTAAACATATACTGTTTTCTTGCGGAAAATCAATGGAATTATAGAACTATTTTCAAGATTTCATGGGAAACGCCGCCTGCGGGCTCAAACGGCCGGAACAAAAGTCCCTGCAGCCGGCATCATGCAGGGATTGCAGGCATTGCGTTCTTCTGCTATATTGCAAGAAAAACAGGAGGGTTTGTTATGGCAACGCCGGAAGTTGATGTGGATCTCTGTATCGGCTGCTGATTCTGCGTCGAAATCTGTCCTGAAGTCTTCGAGATGCCGGAAGACAAGGCTTTTGTCGTGGGTCCGGATAAATGCGGAACCTGCAACTGCCAGGAAGCGGCAGATATCTGTCCGACACAGGCTATCGAACTGACGTAGCTATTGTGCCGCCTGCCGGTCGCTGTTCATGAAAGCCTTCGCCCGTTCCAGAAATCCGAACATTTTCAAATCGATACAGTCGCCATCGGCAGTAAAGGCCCCCAGACGTTCATATGCCTGCTCCATCGGAACGAGAAAAACCGTGATATTTTCCGACTCGTCCGGCTGATAACGCGCCCTGAGTTCTTCTGAAGCAGGCATCACATCTCTCGCAAGGTAAACCGTCGTAATTTCCGTCGAAAGCCCGGACGACACCGGCCCCTCGGCAAGAAGTTCTATGCTGTCACTTGCATATCCTGTCTCCTCAACCAGTTCGCGAAGCGCTGCGTCGCACAGACTTTCGCCCCGATCATTCAAACCCGCAGGGAATTCGATAACGTGACGGTTCAAAACAGGCCGGAACTGGCGGATAAAAATAAACTCTTCGTTTTTCGTCACCGGAATGACGATTACGATTCCGCTGCAATTGACCCGTTCGACAGCTTCCCAGGAGCGTAGCGCCCCCGACGAGTCCCGGTAGGTCAGCAACACACAGCGGATAAACCTGCCTTCCCAGACAACCGTGCGGTCGACTATTTCCAATAAAACTCCTTTTCAGCAATTATGACAACCTTGAATTCTTCACCCTTCCGGGCTGCTCTTATCCCGGCGGCCACTGCATCTGACGTCCGCCGAACAGATGGAAGTGGAGATGGTACACCGACTGTCCGCTTTCAGGGTTGCAGTTGGACACTATGCGGAAGCCGCGTTCAGCAATCCCCTTTATGCGCGCAACGCCACGGGAAACCTTCAGCATATGCCATATAAGGTCACCATCCTCCTCCGGCACATCCAGCAGCGTTGCATAATGCTTTTTCGGGATGATAAGGATATGCACCGGCGCTTTCGGGTCAATGTCCTCAAACGCAAGTACGCGATCGTCCTCAAAAACGATGCGGGCTGCAGTTTCACGCCCAACTATTTTGCAGAAAAGACAGTTTTTCATGGGAATCCCCTCCAAATTCAAAATACAAAAGCAAAAGACATATTTCAGGAAGAAAGAAGAAAAAACAGAGCAACAAGCATATTCCCGTCGCTTTTGACTTTCTTCTGAATTCTGACTCCTGAATCCTGCATTTCTTATGTTTCTATTGTTCTGTAAAAACAGGTGCGCTCACCGGTATGGCAGGCACCTTTGCCGTGCTGCTTCACTTTTACGAGCAGTGTGTCTGCATCGCAATCGTAAAAAATACCCTTCACTTCCTGAAGATCGCCAGACGTTTCCCCCTTTTTCCAGAACTTCCGTCGCGAACGCGACCAGAAGTGCGTATATCCAGACTCGATCGACATCCTCAGAGATGCTTCGTTCATCCAGGCAAGCATCAGGACGTCGCCGTTGCCGACATCCTGCACGATAGCGGGAATCAATCCGTTGTCGTCGTATTTCAATTCGGGAATCATCACTCCCCCTCTCAAAGCAAAAGCGGTGTTTAGGTATAGATGCTAACAAACTCCCGGAGCTTTTGCCAACCCGCACGCAGCACGTTGGAAATCCACTTATTTTACAATTTGTTTTCAGGATGCAACGCAGGCGGTGTGGTATAATCAACACAATGGAACAATCGCGGCCCCCTTTGGAAAATTTTTTGCCCGTGTATTTGGTCATCCTTGCGTTGCTGGTCTCGGCTTTCCTGCTGACGGCTCCTGCTGACGCGCCGGCAGCAGAGATCCGGTCCGTCGAGCTCATGTTCCAGGGGCAGGACCTGTTTGTGTCAACCCAGATTGTTCCGGATGAATCTTTTCTTGAAGAATTGAGGCAGGGACTCTCAAAAGAACTCCGACTCTCATTTGAAGTAATGAATATTCGTTCATTTTTCCCGGACGAATACATTCTCGAGAAAAAGCTCCGGATTGCTCTCAAGAGCGACCCCATCAAGCGCGAATTTTCAGCCCGCGTCTCGGACGGGGGAATCATGCAGGAAAAACGGTTCAAGGACATCGAGAGCATGAATGCGTGGGCGCTCCGCATACAGGATATGAAAGTCACGAATGTAAAAGAACTGGACCCGGGCAACTATTATCTGAAAGTGACTGCAGAGTCGCGGATCAGAAAGCTGCCGCCTCTGCTCAAATATCTGCTCTTTTTTATTCCGGAGACTGAGTTTGCGGTCTGGCGGTATTCGCAGGCATTTTCCCTCCCTCCTGCTCAGCCATGAACATGCTCCGAACATTTGCCATCCTTGCGGTTCTTATTGTGCTTGTCGGCAGCATTACTGCAGTCATGTTCCATTTCATCAAATTGCCGACGGTGGATATAACAACCCGCTTTCTCCTTATCGGGCTGCTGACGTTCAATATCATAGCGCTGCTCACCCTGATGTTCTTTGTCGGAAAGAGCGTATTCCGGCTGTATTCCGAGAGCAGAAGAGGACTGTTAGGCCACAAGTTCCAGATTAAGCTTGCATCAATCTTCGTCGTCATGCTTCTTCTGCCCTCAACGCTGCTCTTCATCGTATCCAGCGGACTTGCTACGAATTATTTCAACCGCATCTTCTCGCCGCAGATGAAAGAGCCGTTCGTCCGCTCGGTTGAGCTTGCCCGTTCGTTTTATGACTTCGGTCGTATGCGCGTTCTCGCGGTAGCCGACGATGTGGCGCGGGGGAACACGGCTCTTGCTCACGGGATGGAGGTAAAGCGCATCACTTCCCTGCCGGTGAACGCAAGCGACATCATGCGCGACGCATTCCGCGGGAAAAAGGGCACCGAAGTCATCTCATTTGATGACGGTGATGTCATACGTGCGCTCGTTCCGGACAGCCGCAGCGGGTCGCAGGGAATCATCGTTGTTGATTTCAAGCTGCCGAAAACCATATCCGAAGAGACCGAAAAAATCCGCACCCTCTATGAGGAGCATATGAAGCTGGAGTCGTTCAAAGTCCCGCTCCGGTCGACGTATGTGCTGATTCTCGGATTCATCACGCTCATCATGATTTTTGCCGGCATCTGGCTTGCCATGAAACTTTCCCGCAGCATCACCATTCCGATTCAGAAGCTCGCCGAGGCAACACAGGAGGTCGGTCGCGGCAATCTCGACGTCAGGGTTGAAGAGAAGAGTGAAGACGAGATCGGGCTTCTCATTGCCTCGTTCAATGACATGATCCTGCAGTTGAAAGGAAACAAGGAACAGCTGGAGCGTGCCATCGGCGACCTCGAGAAGCGCGAACTCTTCCTTTCAAACATCCTCCAGAACATCAACTCCGGAGTTCTCGTCCTGAACCGCCGCGGCCGTATCCGGACCGTCAACAAGAAAGCCTGCTCCATTCTCGGCATCATGGCGGAGGAGGTAGAGCACAAAAACTATCAGGAGCTTATACAGAATCTCGGCTCCGAAGATCTTGCAGCCATGGCTGCCGCCCTCGCTGCGGGACGCATACCGGACACGGTGCAGGAAGTAAAGCTGAGCGTGCGCGGGACCATGCTTATTCTCCGCATCTTTGTTACCGCAATCCGCGACCCGGAGGCGGACAATGTCATCGGATTTCTCATTGTTTTTGACGATCTGACCGATGTCATCAAGGCGCAGAAAGCTGTCGCCTGGCAGGAAATCGCGCGACGAATCACGCATGAGATCAAAAACCCGCTGACGCCGATTAAGCTGTCGGCCGAACGCCTCATGAAAAAGTGGCAGAGGAAAGATGAAGATTTTGACGCAGTGTTTGAACAATCGACCCGCACCATTATAAACGAGGTCGAGAGCCTCCGGCATCTTGTCGATATCTTCACAAAGTATGGCAAACTGCCGGAGATAAGCCGTGAGCAGACCAGCATTCCGGAATTCATTGAATCAGTCGTTTCGCTGTTCCGCAGCTTCCGCGAACTGACCATGGAGGTTACACTGCCGGAAAACATGCCTCTGGTCAGCATCGATCGCAACCAGTGCAAGCGGGTGATCATCAACATCATGGACAATGCCGTAAAGGCCATGCAGAGCCGTGGCAGGCTTTCCCTGTCGGTTCGCACCGAAGGAGACCTGCTGGTGATCGAGATTGCGGACACAGGTCCCGGCATCCCCGATGCTGAAAAAGAGCAGCTCTTTCTGCCGTACTTCTCGCAGCGGAAAGACGGTACCGGACTCGGACTCGCCATTGCCGATAAAATAATCAAGGAACATGGCGGTCGCATCATCGTTCGCGATAACTGGCCCCAGGGAAGCATATTCAGAATAGAGATTCCGGTGACGCGGGAGAAAGAGGAAAGGATGCAGGATTAAATGCTCACCGATTACTGCTTGTTGCGAGGATAAAGGGATGACAAAAAAAACGGTATTGATAGTTGATGACGAAGCCGGCATACGTGAAACCATGACCGGCCTGTTTGAAGACGAAGGGTTTGCCGTCATTACGGCGGCCTCAGGCGAAGAAGCGCTGGATCGGGCAGCCGAAAAAAGTCCCGATATTGTCTTTCTCGACGTCTGGCTGCCCGAAATGGACGGCATCGAAGCGCTCTCGCGACTCAAGGAGCTGCGACCCAGGACACCGGTCGTCATGATGTCCGGCCACGGCACTATCGAGGTTGCCGTCAAAGCTACCAGAAACGGGGCATACGATTTTCTTGAAAAGCCGTTCAGCTCCATTGAGCGCATCATTCTTGTTGCGCGGCTCGCAATGGAACGGCAGCGGCTGGAAGGCGAGAATGTTTTGCTGAAGGCGGATCTGTCGCGCAGGTGGCGCCTTGTCGGCAACTCCCGGCCGATGTGCATCCTGCGTGATCAGATCGCCATGGCTTCTCAGGGCAATGTACGCGTGCTGATTCTGGGCGAGAGCGGCACCGGCAAGGAACTTGTTGCGCGGCAGCTTCATGAACAGAGCCCGCGGACTGAAGGCCCCTTCGTCGAAGTAAACTGTGCCGCAATCCCGCAGGAGTTGATCGAAAGTGAACTCTTCGGCCACGAGAAGGGATCGTTCACCGGAGCGTCCGAACGGAAGAACGGCAAGTTTGAACTTGCACACGAGGGAACGCTGTTTCTCGATGAAATCGGCGATATGTCGCTGCAGACGCAGGCAAAAGTGCTCCGCGTGATTGAGACGCAGGTTTTTCAGCGCGTCGGCGGGAGCAAAAACATTACGGTCGATGTGCGCATCATCGCAGCGACAAACAAAAACATCCATGACGAGGCAAAGAAAGGGGCTTTCCGGGAAGACCTCTTTTACCGCCTCAATGTTATTCCTCTCACCATCCCCCCGCTTCGTGAGCGTGCGGATGACATCCCGGAACTGGTCGAATTTTTTGCGGAGGCGTTTGTGGCTGAAAACGGCAGCCGTCCGAAAAAATTTGAGCCCGACGCGATCACCGCCCTTCTGTCGCATGCTTGGCCGGGCAACATCCGTGAACTGAAGAACGCGGTAGAGAGAATAATGATAATGGCTCCGGAACAATCGATCACGAGAAAAAACCTCGAAGCACTTTCGATACTCCGGACTGCAGACCTCGGCCGGCAGGATTCCTATTTTTCACAGCGGTCGCTGCGGGACGCAAAAGAAGCCTTTGAACGCGATTTCATCCTCCGGAAGCTTCAGGAAAACGATGGAAACGTCTCACGAACAGCTGAAACAATCGGCATAGAACGCAGCAATCTCCACAAAAAAATTCGTTCCTACGGCATCGCCGACCTGAAAGAGCAGGAAGACAAATGAGTTTTACAGTAGCAATTATCGGCAAGCCGAACGTCGGCAAATCAACACTTTTCAACCGCATGCTGAGGCGGACCGGCGGTCTGCGGAATGTTGCGATTGCGGAAAAAATGCCCGGCATTACCCGCGACCGGAATTACGGCACCGCCGAATGGGAGGGGCGGCATTTTACCGTCATTGACACCGGCGGCTTTTACGCGGAGGGACTTCCGTACGAAAAAGAGGATATGGCCCGCTTGGTGCGGGAACAGTCGCTGCTCGCGGTGGAGGAAGCCGACCTCATTATTCACCTGCTCGACGGAAAGGATGGACTCAACCCGACAGATGTCGAAATGGCGACCATGCTGCGCAATGCGGGCAAGCTGATTTACTGGGCCGTCAATAAAATTGACACGCCCGACAAAGAGGTCCGGGCACTTGAGTTTTACAGCACCGGGGCGCCGGAGATATTCCCGGTTTCGGCGATGACCGGGCTCGGCTACGAAGAGCTCATGGACAAAATTGCCGGGCACATACCGGCTGAAGCATATGCTGAGGAAGAGCCGGATCCATACAGGAATCTGCCGAAAATCGCGGTCGTCGGAAGGCCGAATGTAGGCAAATCCACGCTGATTAATGAATTGCTCGGCAAGAAGCGCCTTATCGTAAGCCCCGTCGCAGGAACCACGCGCGATGCGATTGACTCCGTCTGCACATGGTACGGCAATCCCTATCTTTTTATCGACACCGCCGGCATCCGCAAAAAAATGGGTGGGTATGCAAAGACATTTCGCACCAGTTCGAAGTCAAAACAGGTTGACGAGGCTGCGGTCGAGCGGCTATCACTCATGCGCGCCGTCAAGAGCATAGAGCGCGCCGACATCGCAATTCTGCTGCTTGATGCGACTCAGGGCGTAGTTGAGCAGGACCAGCGCATTGCCGGCATGGCTGAAGAATTCGGCAAGAGCATGATCGTACTCTTCAACAAGTGGGACCTTGTCGAAAACCCGGAGAAACGCTTTAAAGAGCTTCGTTCAGAGATTGAGCATCGCCTCTGGTTTGCAACGGCAGCGCCGTTTGTGACGACGTCCGGGCTTGAGCGCAAACGCATTACGAACATCTTCCCTCTCATTAACGACCTGATGGCCGAACGAAAAAAACATATCAGCACGGGAGTGCTGAACCGCTTCCTTGCCCGGATACTCAGCGCACAGCCGTTCCCCAGCTATAAGGGGAAGCCGCTGAAATTTTATTACATGGCGCAGACCGGCACTGAGCCGCCGGTCTTCCACGTTGTGGTGAATTACCCGCAGGCAGTAAAGGACCAGCAGCTCCGATACATTGAGAAAGCCATTCGGGCAGAATACGGGTTTACCGGCACTCCGATACGGATTTATGCTAAGTCCCGGTAAAATATGGTAAAATACAATACACTGCCTGCGACTCTGCTGATGCGCGAACACCGCATCGCATCAGCACACCGCATTGCACATGAAGGAGGACTTGCATGCAGAAAATTCTTGTTGCTCACGACGGCTCAAAGGCATCGGACAAGGCGCTCAAGAAGGCCATAGAACTCTCCATCAGCCTGAAGAGTTCTCTCACTATTCTGACCGTTGTTCCTGAGCTCTATCTGACCGAACTGACCGATAGCGATCGGAGCAAGATAGTCGAGTCGCTCACCCGCGAGTCGACCGATTCGATGGAAAAGATACGGAAGATGCTTTCCGGGAAATCCATGGATGTGAAGACGCTGGTTCGGCAGGGAGATCCGGCTGAAAAGATACTGGAGACAGCCCAGAAGATGAAGGTCGACCTCATCGTAACGGGCTCACATGGTCGTCATGGAACCAAGAAATTCCTTATCGGCAGCGTCTCTTCAAAGGTAGTCGATTACTCAAAGTGCCCTGTACTCGTCGTTAAATAGTTGCTTTTTTTCATAGATGAGAAGGGCGGAATGCTGTCGCATTCCGCCCTTCTCATCTGCGTGCCGCCGCTTGCTACCAGATAAATCTGCCCCTCCGGTGCGCCCAGCACGAAAAAGAGATGTCGACCAGAAAGGACTCCGGATGCCGGTGCGCAACGCCCAGCTTCACGCCAAGCGCAATCGTCTTTCCCTGAAATCCTGTTGCGCCGGGCGCCAGGCGATTGATATCGGCAAGCAGCTGCGCCTCGACTTCAGCGCACCGCGGGTCGGGATTCGTGTCATGGAGCTTGCGCAAGAGCTGTCTGCTCGAAAGCAGCGCCACCTGTTCTTTCGCACCCCCGATGCCGATGCCGATAATGTAGGGCGGACATCCCTTGCCCTGCGCCCTCAGCACCGCATCAAGCACACATGCCCTCATGCCGTTCAATGAACGTCCTGCCATGCCGTTTTCAAGCAGCTCAGGAACCAGCCCGGCACAGCCGATCGACTCCGGCAGGCGATACGTCTTGGAGAGGTGCTCTGTCTGGCCTCCGCGGAGCATAAGGTCAATCGAAAGCGTGCTCTGATCCGTCTCCTCGAGAAAAATCATCGGGAACAATGCACCGACATTGCTGCCGCTGTTTTCGCCGGTCAGGCTGTCGACCGCATTCGGCTTGAGCGGAATTTTCCCGGTAGCAAGTCGGGTTGCATCAAGAATCACTTCACGGACCATCTGGTGGCTCAGCCCTTTCGGGACCCGCGCATAGAAAATAGGCAGCCCCGAGTCTTCACAGATGGCGGTGGCCCCTGTCCGTGCAGCAATGCAAGCTCCCACCGTATTGGCAAGCGCCTCTTTCACCGTCGGGTCGGTTTCGATCTGAACAGCGTTTTTCAACGCATCTTCTATGTCTTTCGGAATAGAAGTGGCAACCTTTTTGTAGAGTTCAACAAGGCCATCACGAAGCTTTATCATGTATTCTCCCGGCAGTACTGTCGATATGACTGTGTGATTTTGAGATTAGCAGAATCAGTCCGCTTTGGCAAGGCAGGACAGAGGATACAGGATTAATAAAAGTCCGCTCCGCCTCACGCGGACGGGAAAAAAGACAGAAGCACCGTAGAGAAGCCGGGCAAAAAAAGAGAGGGGCCGGGCGCCCTCCCTCTGTACGGTCTCAAAAAACTGCTTCATAATTCTTCATCAGGTGCGGCAGCACGCCGAATGCTGCCAGTATTGAACACTCCGTCATCATATTGGATATCCAGCGACTGGCATACATCGCCCGGAACGTTGTTCAGGCCTTTCGCCTGGATTGCAAGCTCCTTCACTGCAGCACAGCCGATTCGGTTTGTACCGCCGAAAGCCTTGCAGAAAGCCGAATTGCGGCACATCCAGGTTGACAATCCCTTGCCCATCCATTAAGGTATTCATATGCTTTCCTACATAGCAAAGCGGCTGCTGCTCATGATTCCCCTCGTTATCGGCATTACGCTGATTACCTTTATCGTTGTGAACCTGGCGCCGGGCGGACCGGTCGAGGTCGAAACCGAGATGTCCATGAAGACGTCTGCGCAGGCGCGGGAGAATCTGAAGAAACTGTACGGACTCGACAAGCCGCTCCATGAGCAGTACTTCGCCTGGCTCAAGCGCCTGCTAACCTTCGATTTCGGCACGTCGTTCGTTGACGGCCGCCCGGTCAGCGGAAAAATTGCGGAACGCATTCCGGTAACGCTGGAGATTAACGTGCTGTCGCTCGTGCTTATTTTTGCCGTTGCCGTTCCGATTGGTGTTCTTGCCGCAACCCGCCAGTATTCTCTTTTTGACAAACTGACGACCGTTTTTGTTTTTCTCGGTTTCTCCACGCCGACCTTCTGGCTGGCACTGCTCTGCATGATACTGTTCGGGGTGACGCTCGGGATACTCCCGATATCAGGCATCCGGAGCATTGACGCAGCCGAAATGGGAGCAGTTGAACGGCTGCTTGATCATCTGAAACACCTTGTTCTTCCGGTTGCCCTGAGCGCCTTCGGCGGCATCGCCGGACTCAGCCGGTACAGCCGCTCCAGCATGCTGGAGGTAATCAGGCAGGATTACATCCGAACCGCGCAAGCAAAGGGCCTGCGACCGTCTACCGTGCTCACGCGCCATGCTCTCAGAAACGCGCTCATGCCGGTCGTCACTATCCTCGGCCTGTCCGTTCCGGGGCTTATCGGCGGCGCTGTCATCTTCGAAACTATTTTCGCCATCCCCGGCATGGGTCAGCTTTTCTATGCTTCTGCAATGTCGCGCGACTATCCGACCATCATGGGCATTCTTGTCATCGGCGCAGTGCTCACGCTTGTCGGCAACCTGCTCGCAGACATTTCCTATGCGTTGGTCGATCCGCGCATCCGCATCAAGGGCGACGCATGATGCCTGCGGGCACGCTCTCCGAAATCGTCTGGAAGCGTTTTTCCCGAAACCGCCTTGCGGTTTTCGGGCTGATAACCATTGGACTGCTTGCTTTGATTGCGCTGTTCGCTCCCTTTGTCTCTCCGTCCGATCCGACTTCGATTAATGTCTATCAGGTGCTCTCTCCTCCGTCTTCAACGCACCTGTTCGGAACTGACGAGCTTGGCAGAGATGTGCTGGCGCGCATGATCTGGGGAAGCCGCGTCTCGCTGAAAGTCGGTTTTGTCGCTGCCGGCATTGCCATTTCCATCGGAATCCTGATCGGCGCCGTTGCAGGGTTTTATGGCGGCCGGGTCGATTCGGTTCTGATGCGCTTTGTCGACGTCATGCTTGCGTTTCCGACGCTGTTTCTCATTCTGGCGGTCATTGCCATTCTGGAGCCGAGCATTTCGACCATAATGATTATCATCGGCTTGACCGGCTGGATGAATGTCGCCCGTCTGGTGCGCGCCGAATTCCTCACGCTCAAGGAACGCGATTTCATCGCCGCAGCGCGCGCTGCGGGCGCTGCAGACCTGCGGATTATTTTCCGGCATATTCTGCCGAATGCACTCGCACCGGTTTTCGTCTCGGCAACGTTCGGCATTGCAGGCGCGATTCTGACCGAATCGGGGCTTTCATTTCTCGGCCTCGGAGTGCAGCCTCCGGACCCGAGCTGGGGCAATATTCTTACCGCGGGGAAAGACAATATCACGGTCGCCTGGTGGCTCTCGGTCTTTCCGGGGATCGCAATTCTGATTACCGTTCTCAGCTACAATCTCGTCGGCGAGGGACTGCGCGATGCGCTTGATCCGCGGCTCTGGCAGGAAGGGAAGCGTTAGCATGCGAACGTCAGAAGGCAGAAGACAGAAGAAACTTCGTTCTCCCGGCGTGACGGCATCTGTAATTGCGCATGAGATAAATGCCCGAAGAGCCTGTCATGCCGGCGTGCCTGCCTGTGCGCAGACAGGTCCGCCATCCGTGCCGGGATAAGCGCAGAATGACAAAGCATGCACGCGTATTCATGTCGCTGCGCAGTAAGCAGCACTGCTTCTGCTGCCTTCTGACTCTCTTCTTCCCTCCGCGCTTGTGCACGTTCGCGCTTGTGCACGTCCGTGCTTCCTGTCTCCCGCATCCTGGGTTCCGGCATCCATGAAAATCACCCTCACCCGTCCCGTTCCCGATCAGGAGCGGGCTCTTGCCAATATCGAATCGCTCATCACGGAGCATCCTCACCTGCGTGATCGCGTGCTGGACCATCGCAACTCAATCGCCGCGCTCTTTTCGTGCAGCCAGTTCCTTGCGACCTATGTCATCAAACACCCCGAGTCGCTGCTTGACGAACAGAACGGGGCTCTTGCGCAGATCGGCACAACGCTTGACGAAAGCTCACTTGCCGGGGAGATAGGGAGTATTCTTGAGTCCTGCGCGAGCCGCGACGCCGGAATGCAGGCGATCAGGCGCTTCCGGAAAGACAAGCAGCTCATTATTCTGCTGAACGACGTTCTGCACCGGCTTGAGCAGCAGGAGGTAATGCTCGACATGAGCAATCTTGCCGACGCTGTTCTGCGGGCATCCCTTGCGTTTCTCGACCGCTCTCTCCGTGAGCGCTTCGGCGCACCCGAAAACAATGCCTTTCTCGTTATCGGCATGGGAAAGCTCGGCGCTCAGGAGTTGAATTTCAGCTCAGACGTTGACCCAGTCTTTGTTTATCGGAACGAAGGGGAGACGTCAGGCATTGCAACATCGCCGGGAGTGACGCGTAACCGCATCTCTGCCATCGAATATTACATAAAGCTCATCGAGGAACTCTCAAAATTTCTCTCTGCAAATACTGCGGACGGTTTTGCGTACCGGGTCGATCTCCGTTTGCGGCCGCAGGGCACACGGGGAAGCCTGGCGCTTTCATTGAGCGGATATGAGGAATACTACGAATCGTGGGGGCAGCTCTGGGAGCGCGCAGCCCTTCTTCGGGCTCGGCCGGTTGCGGGTGACGAGGAACTGGGAAGAGAGTTTCTGAATATGATCACCCCGTTTATTTATCGCAAGTACCTGGACATAGACTCAATCGAAGAAATTCGTCGCATGAAGACACAGGTTGAACAGCTGAAGCCCGGCACCTTCAGCCGGGACATCAAGCGCGGTTTCGGCGGCATCCGGGAGATAGAATTTTTTATCCAGATATTCCAGCTCATGTACGGCGGGAAGGAGCCGATGCTGCGCGAGCGGAGAACGCTCAAAGCGCTTCACCGGATTCTCCAGAAGGGTCTGATTGGGTATGAAGACAGCTATCATCTGTCTGAAAACTATCTTTTTCTGCGGACGCTGGAGCACCGCATCCAACAGATGAACGATCTGCAGACCCACTCACTGCCCGCCCATGAACATGACCTTGCAGTACTCGGCGCAAAGATGGGCTATCGTGACAGGCAGACTTTTCTGGAAGACCTGGAGAGACGCCGCCTGAGAGTCCGTGCCATATATGATTCGCTCTTTCAGCAGAAAGAACCGAAAGGCTCCGCCGGGCTGGGAGTCTGCAATTCCCTGTTTTGCGGCCGCTTCTGGGATATTGACACTCCGGACCAGGACGGTCTCCTGACGGAGCTTCGCGAGCGGGGACTGCGCCGGCCCGACAGAGCCCTTTACCATCTGACGCAGATCCGGAACACAATCTATTCATTCCAGACGCTCCGGGGCCGGCGCTTGATGGAGGATATTATCCCGCACTTTCTCGATGAATCGCTCAGCACGCAGAATCCGGATCGGGCATTGGTGCAGCTTGTCGACTTTTCAAAACTGCTCGCTACGAACGAATCGTATCTGGAGCCGATTGTTCAGAATCGCGATCTCATCAAGCTGATCATTTCTCTTTTTGCACAAAGCGACTACCTCGCCAAGCTCGTCATGAGCAATCCGGAATACATGGGGTCGCTCGTCGAAGGGGAGATTCGATGGCGGACCCGCTCAGAGATCGTCCATGAGCTTGCGGTGCTGGCGGAACGCAAGGACACGATGCAGGCGGTCAGACTACTTCGCCGCCTTGAAGAAATTCGCCTCGGGACGCGCTTCCTGAACGGCGTGATTAATGTCATCCAGTTGACACATTCCCTCACCACCATCTCTGAAACGGTCATCACCAGACTACTGCGTGCTGAACAGGACCAGTCAGCACCTTCCGCCGACGAACTGCTGATTCTCGGCTATGGCAAGCTCGGCGGAAGGGAAATCAGTTTCAACTCGGATCTCGATCTTGTTTTCATGACCGCCGACGCTCCAGAAGAGCTGCACATACGGCAGGCGGAGAACCTGCTGAAGGCTGCGATGTCGTACACGCGGGACGGCGTTGCGTACAGTATCGATACGCGCCTCAGGCCGGACGGCAACAAGGGCCCGCTGGTCATTCCGTTTGCCGGACTGAGAAACTACTATCAGAAACATGCACATCCCTGGGAGTTGCAGGCATTGCTGAAGGCCCGCCCGGTGACGGGAAGCATTGGGGTGCGCAAGGCTTTTATCACGATGCGCACGGAGGTGCTGACGCGGCGCGGGCAGGAGGTTACGCTCGACAGCATCCGCCGCATGCGGCAGAGAATAGAGTCAGAGCGGGCAAAGGATGCGCCTTCATCGGGCATCATCGACATCAAGCTGGGCAGCGGCGGCATCAACGAAATAGAATTCATTGTGCAGTATCTTCAATTGCAGCATTGCGTGGTTCACCCGGCAATCCTGGTTCCCAATACAGTCGATGCCCTCCGGAGGCTCGCGCTCCACGGCATTCTCTCCCCCGAACAATCAGGCCTCCTGAAGACTGCCTATCTTTTTTCCCGGGTTGTCGATACCATGCTGAGGCTCAGAAACGAAAACACTTTGCGGGAGGAGGGCGACGCGCCGGCCGGCATTGCCCGCATCGTCGGCATGACGGAAGCGTCATTTCTTGAGCATCTGCACCGGCAACGTGCTGATGTTTGTGCATTCAGCGAACAGCTCGGCTGAACATTTTCTCCGCTCTCTCTTCCCCCTGAATCCTTCCTATCGCCTGGAGACGAATGCCATTTATCCCAAAATTGTCATGAAAAAGCAGGTCAGCACTGTAACTTTTTGTTTCGTTGCTTCTTTTGTCATTCCGGCTTGTCCGGAATTCTTCCGGCACGAAACCTCCGGAAAGACTCCCGACATCCTTGACAGGACAACCGCGGGAGTGACAGAAATAATACAAATGCTAATGACATATTTAGGGTTATACGCTCTTCTCAATCCAGTAAGGACTCGCAATGTCTTCAAATGCCGTTATTGCCGCAACAGAGCCCTGCCCCACCGCAACAACAATCTGCTTGACGCCGCCGGTTACATCTCCGGCAGCATACACCAGCGGCAACGCTGTTCTCTGCCGGGCATCGGCAATAATATAGCCCGACTCGCTCACGGGCAGCTTTAACATGTGCGCCACTTCGTTGTTCGGAACATAGCCGATAGCGAGGAAAGCCCCCTGAGCGGAAAGCGACGAGACTTCGTCCGTCTGTGTATTCCTTACCCGGACGCTGCTGACTGAACGCTCGCCGAGAATTTCCTGCACTTCCGTATTCAGGATGATTTTAACGTCCGTCTTCAGAAGGCTTTCCTGCAGACGCTGCTCCGCCCGGAGCGCGGCGCGCCGGTGCACAAGCGTCACCGTTGCGCCGAGACCGTGCAGATACAGGGCTTCTGTGACCGCGGTATTCCCGCCGCCCACCACAACAACCTGCTTCCCGTCCTTGTAGAAATAACCGTCACACTCGGCGCAGTAGCTGACCCCCTTGCCGGCAAACTCCTTTTCTCCCGGCACCCCGAGATGTCTGCTGTCTGCGCCGGAGGCGATGACAATTCCTTTTACCCGATAGCGCGTGCGCGTCGTCTGCACCACGTAGCGCTCTGCTTCCCGCGTGACAGAGACGACATCCTCCGACAGTCTGATTTTTGTGTACTGGAGCGCCTGTTGCACCATAAGCTCCACCAATGATCGGCCCGCTATGCGCGTAAAGCCGGGATAGTTCTCAACAACCGGCGTAATCATGATCTGCCCGCCAATCGTCCGGCGCTCAATGACTATGGTCTTGAGCCCTGAGCGTCCGGCATATATTGCGGCCGTAAGGCCTGCCGGACCTGCGCCTACGATCAGCAGGTCCGTTTCCTGCTCCCATGCGGACTCATCAGAAATGATCTGCTCAGGCTCCCTGAGCGTCAGGAGGGACTCGACAAAGTACTCTTCCGGCACCGCACCCTGTGCAACAAGAATGCCGTTCACGAAGGTTTGAGGAACCGAGCGCACTCCGCGTGTTTCGGCAGCATCCTGATTCTCAAAAATTTCGATGACCTCGACAGCGACAAGATCAGGCCGGATAATTGCCGCTGATACGGAATACAACACCTGCTGCGGGCAGTATGGGCATGTGGGGCTTACAAAGACCTCAACAAAGCGTTTTTCTTTCAATCCGGCAATGCGTTGCACCGATTGCGGCGTCAGGATGACGCTTTTCGCCGAGAGCATCAGCAGCGACATGATGAATGAGCGACCCTCTTCTCCCAGCGGCGCGCCGGTCAGGCGAATTGAATACGCGTCCGGCGCCAGAAGAATCACAGGACTCCGCTTTACATCGCGTTTTTTTGCCTTCTCGCTGCCGGTTTCAAAATAAGAAGCCCTGATTTTTGGTGAGATTTCGGCAACCGCCTCGATCAGTTCACGCGCAGCCTTGCTGTAGTGTTCGTTCACTCCTTCCCCGGTAAATACCTCAATCGCGACCTCCGACTCCAATCCTTTCAGGGTCTCGTGCAATGTTTTCCGGATTTCATCCGTAATCAGTTCTTTTTCCATAGCACTATTGTACCGCACAGCACGAAAGAGCGGAATCCCCACCGGCGGACTTCGTCCTTCCCTTCCCCCTTTTTCCTTCTATCTTCTTACTTCCCTGAATCCTGCCTTCCCCTCTTCTTTGTCTCCGGTATAATAAAGAGTGCTGAAAACCTGGGAGTCCCAACTCACCGACCATGCCGGGAATCTGCTTGCCGCCCTTTCCGAAAGCTCCGCCACCGCGCTGAGCGGCTGCGCTTCAATGCATCTGGCGCTGCTCATTGCCGCTTCCGGGCATCCGGTGATTGCAGTGGAAGAAACTCCCGAACGCGCGCAGCGCCTCTTCGCCGACCTGCGCTTTTTCCGTTCTCTGCTGAAGCATGGTCAGAAGGAAATGTTTGACGCCGCCTTGCTGTCGCCTGCCGACTCGCCTGAGAGCATCGGCCTCCGGGCAAAAATTGTCAGGAGGATTGCCGAGGGAGAGCCGCTCACGATTATCGCATCTGCTGAATCACACATGGTCAGCTTTGGTTCCGGGCAGCCGCAGCCGCTTACGCTCGTGGGCGGACAGTCCATGGAACGCTCCTCGCTTGCCGCGCACCTGATTCGCCTGGGCTACCGGAAAGTCGAAATTGTGGTCGAGCCCGGAGAGTATGCCGAACGTTCATGGATCGTCGATATCTTCCCTGTTACCGAAACGGACCCTCTCCGCATAGAGTTCTTCGGCGATACCGTTGAGCTGATGCGCCGTTTTGAAGTCGAAACCCAGCGCTCAATCCTTGAAATACCTGAAATCACCGTATACCCCGCCGCTGAAACTGAAACAACGCTCAGTATTCTTGAGCTTGCAGAGGCATTCGGCTCGTACAGGTTTTTCGCTGCCGCTTCGGTTGATGCCTGTCCTGAGCATGCTCCTGTCATTCGCATTACGCCGCTCGCGGTGGAAGACGGCTCGCTCTCTGCCGGGGCTTTGCCGATGCAGGGACTGGGCATCCTGCCGGAAGAAAGAAACAGCACTGAAGATATTGCTCCGGCACTGCAATCCCTGCAGAAGCGCATGCTCGCGGTGCTGCCCTCGCATGGCCAGGCCGGCCGGCTTCACGACCTCTTTACCGAAGCAGGGCTGATTGCTCCCCTGCTCGAAATCCCGCAGACTGCCGCGTACCAGGGGCTCGCATGTATCACGACCGGCGAGCTTTCGGGATGCCTGCACCTGGAAGACCTCATTATCGTCACCGGGAGGGAGCTCTTCGGAGAGCGGCCTGCATACCGGGCGCTCAAACGTTCGAAAGTATCCGGACTGCTGCTGACGATTGATGATCTGCAGGTCGGCGATCTGATAGTGCATAAAGATCACGGCATCGGCAGGTTTGCCGGAATGCAGCACCAGAAAACAGAAGGAGTCGAGGAAGACTTTCTTGTGCTTGAATACGCGGGCGGCGACCGCGTCTATCTGCCCTTTTCCGGGGTGGAGCGGATTCAGAAATACCGGGGCGGGGAGGATCAGCACCCGCCGCTCGACAAGCTCGGCGGCAAGCGGTTTGCCGCCGCAAAACAACGGGTAAAACAGTCCCTGCATGACCTTGCGGACAAGCTGCTGAAGCTCTATGCCGAACGAAAGACGGCACGCGGGTTTATCTTCAGCCCCGACGAGGCTATGCACCGCGAATTCGATGATTTCTTTCCCTATGAAGAGACGGAGGATCAGCAGAAGGCGACCGAAACCATCAAAAGGCAGATGAACTCCGATGCGCCGATGGACATGCTGCTCTGCGGCGATGCCGGCTACGGCAAGACAGAGGTCGCGATAAAGGCGGCATTCAGGGCGGTCTACGACGGCAAGCAGGTCGCCATGCTGGTGCCGACCACACTCCTTGCCGAACAGCACTACCGCACCTTCCGCCAGCGTTTTTCCGGATTTCCGGTAAGGATTGACTATCTTTCGCGCTTCAGGCCGAAGGCTGATGTTGACCGCTGCCTTGAGGGGCTGCGCCGCGGAGAGATAGATATTGTCATCGGCACGCATATGCTGCTCGGCAAACGAATCGGATTTCACGACATCGGCCTGCTGATTATCGACGAAGAGCACCGCTTCGGCGTTGCGCAGAAGGAGCGCCTGAAAGAACTGAGAAAGAGCGTCGATGTGCTGAGCATCACCGCCACGCCGATTCCGCGAACCCTTCACATGGCGCTTGCCAATGTGCGCGAGCTCTGCACCATTCAGACCCCTCCGGAAGACCGCCTGGCGGTGCGCAGCATTGTAACTCCTTGGAATGACCGGACCATACAGGATGCGATACGCCGGGAGCTGCGGCGTGACGGCCAGGTTTTCTTTCTCCATAACCGCATTCACGACATGGAGCTGATTGTGGAGCATGTGCGAAAACTGGTTCCTGAAGCGCACATCGGCGCGGCTCACGGCCGGATGAACGAGCGGCAGCTTGAGCGCATCATGCTCGATTTTCTGGACCGCAAGGTGAATGTGCTTGTCTGCACCGCCATCATCGGCTCCGGAATAGACATCCCATCTGCAAACACCATCATGATAGACAGGGCCGACGCTTTCGGCCTCGCCGATCTCTACCAGCTCCGCGGCCGTGTCGGCAGAAGCGATCAGCAGGCATACGCGTATTTTCTCATACCAGGACATGAGTCACTGCATCCCGATGCACGCCGGCGGCTCCAGGCGATTCAGGAGATGAGCTACCTCGGCGCCGGATTCCGCCTTGCAATGCGCGACCTCGAAATCCGCGGGGCCGGCAACCTGCTCGGTGCCGAGCAGTCCGGCCATATCGCGCGCATAGGGTTTGACCTCTATGCGGAACTCCTTGAACGCACGGTGCGTGAACTGAAGGGCGAAACGGTTGCCGACGCCGTCGAGCCTCAGATTCAGCTCTCCGTTTCAGCGTTTGTGCCTGATGACTATGTTGCCGATACTTTGCTTCGCCTCAGCCTGTACCGGCGCATTGCAGCAGCGCAGTCCAGAGATGCGCTCGCCCGCCTGACTGATGAAGTCCGCGACCGCTTCGGTCCGCTGCCGCCCGAAGCAACGAACCTCTTTGCCGTGGCGCGCATCAAGGTTCTTGCCCGCACACTGCGGCTGGCGCGCATTGCAGCGACCGGGGAGTGGTGCCGCTGCCTGAGTACGCCTGAAGCAGCAAGCATTCAGGAGACTGATGCGTTTTATGATCTGCTTCTTGCAGCGCTGCTGTCGCTCCGGAAAGAGCGCCCCGCACTGCGGCTGCGGCTTGAACCGCACGGCTTCGCCTTTCGCCTCCCCGGCGGCACCTCTGCACGCATTGAGACGATAGAAGATCTTCTCGCCTCCCTTGTGCGCGCCTCCTCCGGGACCCCTGACCCCTGACATCTTCCTTCCACCTGCGCGTCCCTCCCTTTGACAGGATCAGCGCCTTCGGAATCTTTCCCCGTTCACCCTGAGCTTGTCGAACAGGCTTTTCTTCCTTCCTCCTTCTTCCTTCTTCCTTCTGACTTCTTCCGTCTTCGCCCTACTCCCTTTCCTTTTCTCCGCAGAATGCGATAAACTCGTGCTATGAAAAACATAGCGTTGTGCGCCATGATTGTCGCGGCTCTGATGATTGCGGGCTGCGCGTCCGCGCCGGCTGATTCGACAAGAACCACCGACTTTCACAAGAAACTCGGTATCGCATATATGAATGAGGGGAAGAATCAGCTCGCCTTCGTCGAGTTTCAGAAGGCCATGAATATTGACGCTGCCGACGCCGAAACACTCTACTATCTCGGGCTGGTGTATTTGTCGTTTGAAGATTCCGACAATGCGATTTCCTCCTTCCGGCGCGCTGTCTCGGCGCAGGCGAACTACTCGGAGGCATACAACAGCCTCGGAGTCGCCTATCTCAAGGCGGGGAAATACGCTGAAGCGGTGTCCGCCCTGAAAAATGCCGTTACAAACCCTCTCTACAAAACTCCTGAATTCGCTCTTTACAACCTCGGCAGGGCGTATTACCGCATGGGAAAGCTCGATGAAGCCCAGACCGCCTTCAAAACCGCGCTGAGGCGGAACCCCGACCATATTACGCCGTATCAGGGAATAGCTCTTGCATACAATCGCGCCGGTTTGTTCAGCGATGCCGCCAGAGCGCTGGAGCGCGCCATGGAGCTCGACCCCGCCATTCAGGGCGATCGGGAAAAACTGGTCGAACTGCTCCTCCAGCGGATTTTGACGGCGCACGGAGACGAAGAGCAGGATATGCGAGACTTATTGGAGATTCTGAAGTATTAGCGGGAAAGGTTGAAAAGAAGAAGCCCGGCTGGAGGTGGAAATCCTATCATCGCACAAGCGCACACAAGAATCATACGGCCCAGCGCGCATGCAGAGCGACCTGAGGGATCACGGCACCGAGATCAGCAAGTACCGGACAAGGAAGATTCGCAAGAAGCTCGGCATTCTCGCTGCAAGCAGGTAAAGAAGCTCAAAGTGACGACCGACTCAAAGCATGCACACCCGGCGGCGGAGAATCTTCTGAATCAGGAGTTTCAGGCAACTGCGCGCCGAATCAGGTGTGGGGAACGGACATAACGTATATCCCGACCGATGAGGGATGGCTCTATCTCGCCGGACATAAGGACGTCTTCACAAAAGAGATTGCCGGTTATGCCATGTCGGCAAGAATGACAAAGCAGTTAGTCAACAAATCCTTGTTTCGCGCAGTCGCCGCAAAACGACCGCCCAAGGGCTTGATTCATCATTCAGATCGGGGCAGCCGGTACTGTGCTCCTTCCTATGGAAAGATGCTTGAGCAGTTCGGCATGACCGCATCGATGAGCAGAAAAGGCAATTGCTATGACAATGCTCCGATGGAGAGCTTCTGGGGCTTGTTGAAGACAGAACTGGTGCATCATCGAAAGTACAGAGCGCGTGAAGAAGCGATACGGGAGATTACGGAGTATATCGAGGTGTTTTATACCCGGCAGCGCAAACAGGCTCAGCTTGGCTACCTGTCACCTGCTGCCTATGTGAGAAAGTTCTATAAAGAACTGCTCGCTGCCTGAATGCTTTGGGGTCCACTATTGACAGCAGGGATCACTTATCGATCCACCCGCCGATCTGACAGCATGAGGCCAATATCGACTGCCGAAGAGGGGTAGTCCAAAGCAGCCCCACCCCATATTGTGTTTCATCGCGGAAACTTTGCCGCATAGTCAGGAGGCTTGCCATTTTGAACAAACACACTGGTATTCCCGGAATCCTGCCTTCATTGTGGGCGCGACTCTGGGGAACCAGCCAGAAGTATGCGCGCGACCGCAATGAACTGCCGCTGAGATCGGAATTGTTCAGCAGCAGTCAGATGGAGCGGCACGGCAAGATCCTTGCGGGTCAGCATACAGTGAGCACGGGGCCAGCGCGGAACCGTCTTCTGACGCGGCTGGACGAGAATGAAGCTGTCCTGATCAAGGCTCGCAACCTGCTGGCGGAGACGGTGAAAACCAACCACCGGATAACCCCTGCCGGTGAATGGCTGCTTGATAATTACTATCTGATCGAAGAGCAGATACGTACCGCCAGAAGGCACCTGCCGAAAGGGTACAGCCGCGAACTGCCCCGCCTGCTTAACGGTCCGTCGGCCGGACTTCCCCGCGTCTATGACATAGCTCTTGAGACGATCTCGCACGGCGATGGCCGGGTAGATCCCGAAAATCTGATCAGTTTCGTTGCAGCCTACCAGACGATCACCTCACTGAAGCTCGGCGAATTGTGGGCAATCCCCATTATGCTTCGTCTCGCGCTGATCGAAAATCTCCGGCGCGTTGCGGCCCGGATTTCTGCTGACAGAATCGACCGGAACCTCGCTGATTACTGGGCGGATCAAATAATCGGGATGGCAGAGAAGGACCCGAACAGTCTGATCCTGGTGATAGCAGACATGGTGCGCTCGGACCCGCCCATGGCAAGTTCTTTTGTAGCCGAGTTTGCGCGACGGCTGCAGGGACAGAGTCCTGCCCTCGCAATGCCGCTTACCTGGATTGAGCAGCGGCTTTCCGAGTCAGGCCTGACGATCGAGCAGTCCGTGCATGCGGAGAACCAGCAACAGGCCGCAGACCAGGTTTCCATCAGCAACAGCATCGGCAGTCTCCGGTTTCTGGGAGCGATGGATTGGCCCGAGTTTGTCGAGCGGATGAGTGCGGTCGAACAGGTGTTGCGTGAGGATCCGTGCGGGGTCTACAGCAGGATGGATTTTGCTACCCGCGATCATTACCGTCACGTCATCGAAAAGCTGGCAAGGAACAGCCCGCTTTCCGAAACCGAGGTGGCGCTCAGAGCCATCGAATTTGCGCGCGATGCAACGGGCAATAGTGACGACAGACACAACAAAAACGCACGGGCCGAGCATGTCGGATACTACCTGATCGACAAGGGATTGCCGCAGCTCGAACGAACCGCAGGGGTGCAGATTGCCACTCTGGATTCGCTCCAGAAAATCGGCTCTGCTTTCCCGGCGTTCTTGTATGTCGGCGCGATCACGCTGCTTACTGCGGCGTTCACGGGAATCGTATTGGCAAAGGCGCACACCGACGGGGCCTCGGACTGGCTTTTTGCGCTGATTGGCGCTGCCTCGGTGCTGGGTGCAAGCCAGCTGGTGATTGAACTGGTTAACTGGCTGGTTACGCTTCTGGTTGCACCGCATCAGCTGCCGAGAATGGACTATTTAAAAGGCATTCCGCCTGAATCGCGCACCCTGGTTGTAATTCCCACCATGCTCACCAGCGCGCACAACGTTGAGGACCTGGCAGAGGCGCTGGAAGTGAGATTTCTGGCAAACCGGGACGAAAACCTGCACTTCGGTCTGCTGACGGATTTTCTGGATGCGGCAACGGAAGCAGCGCCGGAAGATGAGTCGCTCGTGTCGCTGGTCCGGCGTCGGATCGAAGAGCTCAATGAGAAATACCGCAATCCACGCGGCGACACATTCTTTCTTTTTCATCGTCCCCGTTGCTGGAATGACCGGGAGCAGGTCTGGATGGGATACGAGCGCAAGAGAGGGAAGCTTGCAGCATTGAATGCACTCCTGCGCGGGGAAGCGCAGAGTCTCCCCGAAAATCGATTCTCGCTCATTGTTGGTGATACAGCAATTTTATCGAGCGTGAAGTATGTAATTACCCTGGACACGGACACCCAACTGCCCCGCGATTCGGCGCGACAGTTTGCAGGCGCCATGGCACACCCGCTGAATCGTGCGGAGTACGACGACAACAAACAGCGCGTTGTTGTCGGGCATGGCATTCTTCAGCCGCGTGTGGCAGTGAGTCTGCCGGGCACAAACCGGTCGTGGTATGCGCGCATGAGCGAACAGGAGCCGGGAATTGATCCGTATACGCGCGCTGTCTCTGATGTTTATCAGGATCTCTTTGGTGAAGGCTCGTTCATCGGCAAAGGCATCTATGATGTCGATGCATTCGAGCTGACGCTGAACGGACGTTTCCCCGAGAACCGGATTCTCAGCCATGATCTCATTGAAGGGTGTTATATACGCTCAGGACTGTTGAGCGATGTCATGGTATACGAGGAGTATCCATCCCGCTACAGTGCTGATGTGAGCCGCCGGCACCGCTGGATTCGCGGAGATTGGCAGCTTGTGCGCTGGCTGCTGCCCGGAGTTCCCGGCCCTGACGGGAGCCGCATAAAAAATCCTCTCACGCTGCTGTCACGCTGGAAGCTTTTCGACAACCTCCGGCGCAGTCTTGTCCCGTCGGCATTGACGTTTCTTCTGTTGATGGGCTGGACGGTCCTGCCATCGCCATGGTTCTGGACCCTGTCGGTGCTTGGCATTATGGTCATTCCTTTTTTGATATCCTCTGTTCTGGACCTGATCAGGAAGCCGAACGATGTGCTTCTGGGACAACATCTTGCCACTGTGGGTCGTTCCACTGCATGGCGTTTTGTTCAGGTAGTCTTTGCACTTGCGTGTCTCCCGTATGAAGCGTATTACAGTCTGGATGCAATTTTGCGCACAACCTGGAGAATGCTGGTATCCCGCAGGAGACTGCTCGAATGGAGTCCGTCAGGTGCTCCTGACCGAAAGAGCGGGAATGGCCTTGCGGATGCGTGCCGAACAATGTGGGTCGCGCCTCTTCTTTCCGCGGCAGCACTCGTCTATCTGTCGCTTTCTCATCCTGCAGTTCTGGTAACGGCAACGCCCATCCTGTTTCTCTGGTGTGCATCTCCCGGTATTACTTGGCGGATCAGTCTGCCGCTTACCCGCAAAGGAGCGCGACTGACGGGCGAGCAGACATTATTCCTGAGAAAACTGTCCCGAAAAACCTGGGCATTCTTTGAAAAGTTTGTCGGTCCGGAAGACCATTGGCTGCCGCCCGATAATTATCAGGAGTATCGCGTAGCCACGGTTGCACATCGCACGTCGCCAACCAACATGGGTCTGGCATTGCTTGCCAATTTGTCGGCATATGACTTTGGCTACATATCAGCCGGACGATGCATCGAACGCACGGAGAAGGCACTGCGCACGATGGAATCCATGGAACGGCACCGCGGACACTTTTACAACTGGTATGACACACAGTCCCTGAAACCGCTTTTGCCGACATACATCTCGACAGTGGACAGCGGCAACCTCGGTGCTCATCTGCTTACCTTGCGGGCCGGTCTGCTCTCACTGCCCGATCACAAGATACTGGGGGCACAGGTGTTTGACGGTCTCAACGATACCTTCAGGATTCTGGCGGATGCTGCGGCCGAATTTCCTCCGGAAGGAACTGCATATTCCGGAATACAACAGCTCCGGACATGCCTTGCTTCCGCATGCATGCCACCTCCTGAAACGCTTGCCCACGCGCACGACTGCCTGGAGCAATTGACCGCATCCGTGGATGAAGTTATTGCCGGTCTCAATGCTTCGGATACGAACAGTGAGCATGAAGTCAGATGGTGGGCAGATGCTTTTGCCGGCCAATGCCGGAATGCGGTCGCTGACCTGCTATCCCTCGATACATCAACCGTGGGCAGCCTTGATACCATTCCGACGTTGCGCGAACTGGCGGGGCTTGGCAGTCAGCGCGCGAGCGAGAGCATTGCACGCATCGAGCGTCTTGCCCTGCAGGCGGGCGAACTCGCACGTATGGACTATGTTTTTTTATTCGATCCGACGCAAAAGCTGTTGTCTATCGGATACAACGTTGGTGAGCGACGGCGGGACGCAAGTTTTTACGATTTGCTCGCGTCGGAAGCGAGATTGGCCTGTTTCGTGGCGATTGCGCAGGGACAGCTGCCGCAGGAGAGCTGGTTTGCTTTGGGGCGATTGCTCACGAGCGCCGGTGGTGAGCCGATTCTCCTTTCATGGAGCGGTTCGATGTTCGAATAC